>JANOTH010000299.1:0-28824 GCA_031416275.1 Ferruginibacter sp.
ACAAAAGCATAAGCTTGCGGAGGCGCAGCAGCATAGACTTATTGACAATACCTTGCAGGAAACAAACAGGTTAGATACGCTTTGCAACAATTTATTAATTTCTTCGCAGATAGAGGCAGGTGGCTACAAAGCTACTTTTGATGAACAAAATTTTTCTACTTTGGTAGATGAATGTGTAAATGAGTTTATAACACGTTTCCCCAAAAGAATAATTCATAAAAAGATAGAAAATGAAATCTTTGTGAAAGGGGATCCTTTTCTATTACAAATTGCTGTAAATAATTTAATAGAAAACGCAATAAAATATTCTCCCAAAGAAACACAGGTAGAAGCATCCTTGCAAAAATTAGAAAATAAAACAGTATTAAGAATTTCAGACGAAGGAGTCGGTATTTCTGAAATTGAAAAAGGAAAAATATTTCAAAAATTTTATAGGGCAGGAAACGAAGCTACAAAAAGAGCAAAAGGTACAGGGCTTGGGTTGTATTTAACAAGCAGAATTTCTAAAACGCACAATGGAACTATTTCTATTGAAGATAACCCGAAAGGTGGAAGTATCTTTGCGTTATGGCTAACTGCAGAAGCATAAACTGAAAATATGGCAACAAAAAAAAATTCAATATTGCTCGTTGAAGATGAGGAAAATCTGCAAGAAGCCTTAAAATTAAATTTAGAGTTAGAAGGATATGAAGTAAGCAGCTGTTTTGACGGTGCACAGGCACTGAAAATGGTAGCCCAAGAGCATTTTGATTTAATTATTTTAGATGTAATGTTACCCGAGATTGATGGTATTACAGTTTGCGAAACCATTAGGCTTAATAATAGCGAACTACCAATACTTATTTTAAGTGCAAAAAATAGCAGCGCTGATAGAGTACTCGGTTTAAAAAAAGGAGCAGATGATTATCTTACAAAGCCTTTTAATTTAGAAGAATTGTTGTTAAGGGTTGATAAACTTTTAAAGAAAAGTGAACAGCTTTCATTAAAAAAACCTTTGCCTGATGTATATGAATTTGGTAAGAACAAAATTGATTTTAAAGCGGCCGAATCATACAATAAAAATGGTGTAAAGTTTGAGCTTACCAAAAAGGAGCTTATGCTTTTAAAATTACTTATCGAAAATAAAAACGAGGTTGTTACCCGAGAAAAAATCCTGCAGGCTGTATGGGGTTACAACGTTTACCCAACCACTCGAACGATTGATAATTTTATTTTAAACTTTAGGAAATATTTTGAAGAAGATAGCAGAAACCCACGTTATTTTCATTCTGCAAGGGGAGTTGGATATAAATTTACTGACTAATTAGGGCTTTTATTTGTCAATAGCTGCACAATGTTTTGTGCCTTTGTATACATACGATTTAATGCTTCATTTTTTTCGTATGGTGTGTATAATTGAAACTCAATTTCCTTTATTAACGCTTGTGTTTGCAGTATGGTTTCGTTTGGTATACCTGCCTTATCCATTACAATCGCCAATCTTTTATTGTTCAAATCTTCTAAAGAAATATCAAATCTTCTTGCCAAAAAAGTTTTAAGTTCATCATTGATTATATTGTAAAAACTATCGCATTCATTTCTAAATAGACAATCTTCTGTTTTTGTAAGCGGATTTTGCGTGGGGTAAAAATCAAACACTCTTTCAGCTACACTTTCATTGTCCGGGACGGTTATTATTGAACTTTCTTTTTTGTCTCTGCTCATCCAAAATATTATACTTGCAATTATTATCCCCAACAAAAAAAGAAGAATTAGCCATTTATAACCAATTGTTTTTTCAAAAGCAGAGTCGTTTTCATTTATATTTTTTTTATCTCCTGCTTTAATAGGTTGTATGCTTTTAGTAACACTAAATGAAATACTTTTTGACGTTATATTTTTATATGATTTTGTAGAAGGATCAAAATAACTAAAGTTTACAACAGGCGTTTTATAAGCTCCAGCATTGGCAATCCCAAAAGGTATTTCAAAGGTTTTGCTCCCGCTGATAGGTACCGTTTTATTATCAGTATTGTCGGCAACTTTCGCATCAAAAACTTCAAAATCTGAAGTCCATTTTATTTCAGGCGCCGTTAATAAATGCATGTTGCCGCTACCTGTTATTGTTACAAAAAGTTTTCCGGTTTCATCAGTAGTAAAAATATTTTTTTCTAGCACAGCCTCCATGGTGAAGTTGCCAACCGCACCTTTAAAACCTTCAGGCTTACCAGCTTCTGGTAATGGTTTAACTGTTATTATTCCGGGCTTGCTGCTTAGTGCCACATTCTCTGTGATTAAAGCATTAGGGTCAATATTATAATTGTCTCCATTGGAACCGCTGTATTTTATAAAACTTATCTTATTATCCAGCGTTGCTGATTCCACCTCCATTTCGCCGGCCTGCAAAGGATATAATTGCGCTTTTCTAATCGTATAAACATTATAAGCTTTTCCATTCAATTTTTCGTTTGAAAAGCCCATCGCATCATTTGGTTGCGTCATTTCAATAACAGAGAAACCATTAAAGGAAGGGTTTTTTGCTAAGTTGCTTTCACTCTTTAATCTTGAATACAATTTATAAGTGGCAAGCAAAGCTTCGCCAACGTAACAGCTTGTTTTATTTGTTTCTAAACGAAGCTGCATGTTATCATTTACCTTCTTTTGAATACTCTCTCCATTGCGTAAAATATAATCGCTAAAAGTAGTCTGTTCCTTAGGTTCGTAATAAGGGTCAAAACCGGAAAGCATAGATTGTAGGGATGAAGCGCCAGAGTTATTTTGAGAAGATCCTTTTGATCTATTTTTCGAAATAACAATACTTACCGCATTACTTTTAAAAGTTCGACCATTTATTACTGCAGTTGCAGGAGGGATATTTATAGTTCCTGATTTTTTTGCAATCAATACATAGCTAAGTGTAATGTATTGGCTGGTTTCGCCGTTAATGGTATTTTGTTCAGTAGTGGTATTTGGGCCACTTACAACATTAAAATTGTTTAAAGCTGGGGGCGTAATTTTTTCAACGTTGTTGCCATTTGCTACAGTTAATGATAAAGTAATATACTCATCTTTACCGGCATGGTTAGGCAATGCTGTTGCAGTAAACGTTGTTTGGGCTGCAACTTTTAACCCAGCACAAATAAATAAAAAGCAATAAAAAATTTTAGTAAAAAATAAATGCATAATTCGTTAGTAACCTGCGGCAAAATTAAATAACAATATTGGCGGGGCAGTTTCTTTTGTCACAAAAATTTTTAAGAAACTGTTAATTACAAATCGCCAAGCTGAGGTCTTATCACAATTTCCTCAGGCACTGCAGCACTACTCATTTTTGTACAGGCGAATATCATTTCTGCAATATCATTTGGCTCCATTATTCTATTACTGCTGTTATCAAAACCCGCCCATGAATCTGTATAAACTGCACCGGGGAAAATGGCAGTTACTTTTATATTATGGTCCTTTAATTCGTGTCTTAAATTCTGGCTAAAGCCATTCATAGCAAATTTGCTGATACTATAACTCCCACCGCCATTATAGGCTTGTAAAGCTGCAACAGAGCAAATATTAAAAATATGACCGCTCCCATGAATTTTCATTTGCGGAGCCAAATATTTTGTAAGATAGTAAGCACTGTATAAGTTATTGTTTATCATACTTTCCAAACTTCCATCGGGTTCATCTAAAATGTTACCGGGTGTAAATCCACCTGCATTATTTATCAAAATATCTGGCGTAGCAAATTGTAAACAAAAGTTAGCAAACTGCTCAGTCTGTGCTTTATCAGCTAAGTCTGCCGGCATTAAGTGAATAGTTGCATTTATAAATGTCTTTTTTAATTCATCCGCTGTTTTTTGTAAAGTTTCAATGTTTCTTGAGCACAGAAAAAGAGTATGCCCTTCGGCAGCAAACTTTGTTGCAATTGCTTTTCCAATTCCACGTGCTGCACCGGTAATTACAATATTCATTTTTATAATTTTTTATAAATGGTTAACTTCATCTTTTGTAAAGTTATACCAACAAGTAGCATAAAATTAAATTTATACATGGCAGTTTATAAACACCTTTTTTTTGATCTCGATCATACACTGTGGGACTTTGATAGCAATGCAAAAACAACTCTAGCGGAATTATATACTGACGAACTTGCGAAAAAAACGGGTTCTGAATTTACGCCTTTTTATGACCGGTATCTTTTTCACAATGCACACTTATGGCAAAGGTATGAAGCCGGATTTATTGGGGTTGAAGAATTGAAATGGAAAAGAATGTGGCGTACGTTGTTAGATTTTAAAGTTGCGGATGAAGTGTTATCGAAAAATTTAAGCGTGCAGTTTTTAGAAATCCTTCCAACCAAAAAAGAGGTTTTCCCACATACTTTTGAAATATTAACTTATCTCAAAAATAAAAACTACAGCCTTCATTTAATTACAAACGGTTTTGAGCATACGCAGCAAATGAAGCTTAAAAACAGTGGACTTGATATTTATTTTGATGAGTTAATAACATCTGAATCGAGCAATAGCTTAAAACCCAAAAAGGAAATATTTGATTATGCTATTAAGAAAGCAAATTCACAATTGCACGAAAGTTTAATGCTTGGCGATAACCAGGCGGCTGATATACAAGGGGCAATTAACGCCGGTATGGATCAGGTTTTTGTAAACCACATTAATGAGCCGCTTAAATTACAGCCTACTTATGTAATTTCCCATTTTAAAGAACTTGAACAAATATTATAAGTAAAATGCTACAAAAGAAACAGGCTGCATCTTGCGATACAGCCTGTTTTTGTTCAATCGAACTAAATTACATTTTAGCAGTTTTGCTTTCTTTATCCATACTGCAAGATTTTGTAGTCTTGTCTTTACTGCAACAAGATTTGCTTTTTGCGCCTCTTTTCTTTTTGCCACCATCTGCAAATGAAGCACCTGCAATTAATAAACCTGCTGTAGCTAATAAAAATACTTTTTTCATTTTATAAGTTTTTTTGTGTTTTAATTTCCCAAGTAAATATAAATTAATTCTAAATATATAATTTGGTTTAAAAAGTTAAAGTGTTGCGAGCACAGTAATGCCACCTTGTACAACTTCGTTTAACCCTACATTTATTTTTGTACCAATTGGCAATAACAAGTCTACCCGACTTCCAAATTTTATAAAGCCGTACTCCTCTGTTTGTTTTACCTTATTGCCAACTTCTAAATAGTTTACAATACGCCTTGCAACAGCTCCTGCAATTTGTTTCACTAAAATTTCAGTATTACCGTTTTTAATAACAACAGAGTGGCGCTCGTTTTCTGTAGATGATTTGGGGTTCCAGGCTACTAAATATTTTCCTTTATGATATTTATTATAAACGATTTCGCCATCCATTGGGTTACGATTTACATGCACATTTAATGGGCTCATAAATACGGAAACCTGCAGCATTTTCTTTTTAAAATATTCATCATCAACGGCTTCTTCAATTACAACAACTTTACCATCTGCCGGTGATATTATTTGTCCATTGCTGATTGTTAAAGTACGTGCAGGAATTCTAAAAAATGATACTACAAAAAGTACCAAGCCAAGCGTAATTATAAAAAAAGCAATACAAAGCCAAAGCAAAGAAGCACCAAATAGCCAAAAAAACATCATATTTAAGGCAATAAAAATGATTGTTGCTAGGGCAATTGATTTATAACCTTCTCTATGTACCGTCATGTATATGTGTTTTATTAAAGGGGCGAAGTTAGCCAATTATCTAACGAAAAGCTGCACATACAACCACACAAAAGGCGTTGCAACAAGGAGGGAATCAAACCTGTCTAAAAAGCCACCGTGCCCAGGCATAAAAGAACCACTGTCTTTAATATTTGCCGTACGTTTTATTTTACTTTCTAGTAAATCTCCAAGTGTACCAAACACAGCACAAATAGCAGCAATAGCTAACCAATGCTTTACTGGTAAGCTATAAAATGAACTAACAAAATGAGTAATTATTCCTATCATAATTACACAGAGTATAGCGCCGCCGATTGTGCCTTCCCACGTTTTTTTAGGAGATATTTTAGAGAAAGGCGTTTTGCCAATAAATGAACCTACCAAATAGGCCATCGTATCGTTTATCCAGATGGATAAAATGATTGCAAATGGAAGAAACGGAGAATAATTAGAGAGACTTAAATCTTGCTGCTGATTTTTTTTACCCAACTCAATCATCATTAATATTGGTATAATTATATATGGCATCGAAAGTGCTAATAACCCAAAATATTTTATAGGTTTTATAAGCTTAATAATCTTTCTAAACTCATACAAACAGCCAAATATTATTATTAAAAACAGGCATAGAAACGTATAAAAATTGATGAATAAGCCTGCCAGCATTACCAAAACAAATACAATTGCAGTGAGCGATCTCGTTTTAAAAACTTCTTTATTAAGTGCCACGCTTAGTTAAATTGATTGTTTGCAATTGAGTTGTTGGGATTTGCTTCTGCAATTAGCAAATTTTCTTTGGCTTCTATTTTAGCCCTGTTTTTTGCAGAATATTTATTGAGCATTATAAAAAGACCAACCAATGCAATAACACTTACTAACCCAAGGCTCCAATGCACACTCGGGTCAAGCTGGTTCATATCAACTTTTTGGTTTTTCATTCGCATTACAAAAATACTGGTGAGCACAATGCCATTATTTATAAAGTGTGCTACAATATTTACCCAAATGTTTTTGGTTTGGTGGTACATTAAGCCCAATACAAAGCCAAGCAACATTCTACTTAAAAATAAATAAATAGACATGTGTATTAAACTAAAAATAAAAGACGTTACCAAAATTGAGAGTAGTGGCGCCTTCCACCATTTGGTAAATAAATTCTGCACTACGCCTCTAAAAAATACCTCTTCAAACATGGCCGGAAAAAATGCCATGATGAACAATCCAATTATATAATCTTGCCAATTGGTTATGTTAGCTAGAGCAGCAGCTTGCTTGTTATATAAAATCTCCATGTTGCTCGCCATTTTATCTATTTGCGGAAAATGGGCAACCACAGCTTTCGTTAAATCCGCCAAGGGCGATGCGGCTAACGCAGCAGTAAAAATCAACATAAATCCAAGCAGTATTTGAAAGCCATTGATGTATTTGCTAAACCCCAGCCAAAACATGTTTTTGCCATTGCTTACTATAGACCATAAAACAGCGGGAATAAATAAAAGCGCAAACGTCCCTAAGACCTGAATCGTTCTAGCCATTCCAACATTTTCAGGGGACAGCATAGCACTCATTAATGCATCGCTATCTGTAATTGATTTTCCGGCAGGCATTATTTGCATACTAAGTATAACTTGTGCACCTCCCGCTAGTATAAAACCCAAACCTAAAAAGGCACAGAGAAACCCCATTTGTGCCCACCCGCCAAAACCTTTAACGCTTTTGTATTCCATCCCTTAAAAACTTTTAATGTAAATTTGCCCGCAATATACTCATTTCCCCCTCTGTTAAAGAGCGAACAAGGATGAGGTGTAAAAAAATTACTATGCCTAGTATTGGATCTATTCAATTACCTGAGTTCCCCTTATTATTAGCGCCCATGGAAGATGTGAGCGATCCACCTTTTCGTGCTGTATGCAAAGACAATGGTGCAGATTTAATGTACAGTGAATTCATTAGCAGCGAAGGGTTGATTAGAGATGCCATGAAAAGCATGAAGAAACTGGATTTTGAAGAAGAAGAGCGCCCATTCGGTATTCAGATATTTGGTGGTGATGAAGATGCGATGGAAATGAGTGCAAGAATTTGCGATGCAGTAAATCCCGATTTGGTTGATATTAATTTTGGCTGCCCGGTAAAAAAAGTAGTCAACAAAGGCGCCGGTGCCGGAGTGTTGAAAGATTTAGATTTGATGGTGCGTCTTACAAAGTCTGTCATTAACGGAACACGATTACCCGTAACAATTAAAACAAGATTGGGATGGGATGACAACACAAAAAACATTGAAGAAGTGGCGGAGCGCATGCAGGATATTGGTGTGCAGGCAATAGCCATCCACGGTCGTACACGCTGTCAATTATACAAAGGCGAGGCTGATTGGAGCCTTATTGCAAAAGTGAAAAACAATCCTCGCATCACTATTCCTGTTTTTGGTAACGGCGATATTGATTCGCCACAAAAAGCAAAATTATATAAAGAGCGTTACGGGGTAGATGGTATTATGATTGGCCGTGCGGCCATTGGTTATCCATGGATTTTTAGAGAGATAAAACATTATTTAAATACCGGCGAAATTCTACCATCGCCAACTTTAGAAGAGCGTATTGCTGTCTGCAAAAAGCACCTCGATAAATCTATAAAATGGAAAGGGCAAATTGTAGGCATCAACGAAATGCGTAGGCACTATACCAATTATTTAAAAGGCTTGCCAAACATAAAAGAGTTTCGCATGAAGCTCGTAACCCTTTCTGAGCCTGAAGATATAAGCGATGTGTTGGACGAAGTAGCCGAACATTACAAAGACCATAGTTTTGAACGCACCCCAATTGAGTTGATAAATTATCACGAAAAATGCCCGGTGTAATTAGTTATGAGATTTAAGATTTGAGACACAAGGCAAAAGGCTTGTTGAGGCACTCGTCATTAGTTAATAATCAGCTATAGTTCCGGCTTTATGTAGTAGTGCCGCCACAAAGTTTAATACAAAGTAAGAGTTATTATTGCGGCAGCTACTACTGCCCATCCGGCAGCCCTTCATCTATAAATCATTTTTCAACTTTTATTGTGCATTACATAATTACGATTTAAAAATTGGTGTAACTTTAAACTATAAAAAAAAATTGTATGTTGGTTAAAAAAGCAGTTTTGAAAAGTATAAAAGACATGCCTGACTATTTTTCTGTGGATGATGCAATTGAAAGATTGATTGTTTTAAGCAAGATAGAAAATGCCCAAATAGAAATAAAAGAAGGTAAAGGTTTAACTACATCGCAAGCAACAAAAAAGCTTCATAAATGGCTGAAATAGTTTGGTCTCCCTCCTCTATAAAAGATGTCGATGCAATTGCAGAATATATAGCAAAAGATTCATTTAAGGCTGCAAAAAATATGGTGGAGTTATTTTTTCAGAAGGCAGAAATATTATCTCGGTTCCCACATTATGGAAAACAAGTTCCGGAAACAAAAAATACATTTCTGAGAGAAATTTTAGTTGGTAGGTATCGAATTATTTATCAAGTGTTTTCAGAAGAACAAGTTAATATCCTCACTGTTCATCACCAATCAAGACTATTAAAAAATAATCCTTCAGTTAAAAGAAAATTAAAATAAGATTTACTTTATAATTATTGTCTTTGTGAATTCTAATATGCCAGTTTCATAATCAGCACTCCTACCTTTCAGTACAGAATACATCACTACACTTAACACCGCTACTAAAAATAACGAAGCTGCTACACCCATATAATATTCATTCCCTTCCTTTTTCTTAAAGTAAAAAAATATAAAAGCTGCTGCGAAAAGGATGGAAATATTTACATAAATAAGTACGGTAAAATTTTGGTTCATTTCTTTAAGCCGAGGTAGTTCTTTTGTTTTTAAAAGCTCAGGATGCAAATCATAATTATAAACATTTCTAACTTTTAAAATATCAGCCTTTCTATAATTTGAAAATCCTGCACCCATATTTAACACAGCAAATACAGCCAATGGAAGTGCAAAGCCTTTATACCATTGGGTTTTTAAGCCTACAAATAAAATAATAGCTACAATAAGTGCTATAGCACCAACTATTATTAAAAACAGTTGCTCGTTTTTAAAAGCTGCAAAATATTGCTCAATATCAGTTTTTGCAAACATTAAGTTTCTTTTATTCCTCTATCGCTGCCAAAATATTCTTTCCCATTGGCGCTTCAGATGATTCAAAAAAATGGGTTAGGTTACCGTTTTCGTCAACTAAATATTTACAAAAATTCCAACTCGGTTCGTTATTGTTCCAGCCATTTTTCTCTTTATCAGTAAGCCAGTCATAAACTTTATTTTGTGTAGAGTGAATAACTACTTTACTCTTCTTCATCAACGGAAAACTAATACCATAATTAGTTTTGCAGAATTCCGCTATAGCATGGTCGTCTTTGCTTTCCTGTTTTTGAAAATCATTAGCGGGAAATGCAAGAATTTCTAATTTTTCTTTTTTTAGGTTATATAGTTTTTCAAGGTCCTCGTACTGTGCCGTGTAACCACAATCCGATGCTGTGTTCACTATCAATACCTTTTTATTTTTTAATCTAGAAAAATCAAATTTATCACCATGATTAAGTGTAGCCTCCAACCTATAAAATGATTGTGGTGCAGTAGTATGAGATACAAAAATGCCTTTATTAATTTTGAATATTCTCGTAAAAAATGCGAAAAGAGGATATACTATTTTTAAAAATTGTTGCTTTGCTGTCATGTTATTTTATAGCTTTTTTAAATAAGTTTAATTTGCCTGTATAAGGTGGATATTTTATTGCAAGATCGAGCCATGTAGGTGTCTTCATCACTGCCTTTTTATGGCTGAAAGTATCAAAACTAAACTTACCATGGTAACTGCCCATACCACTTGCGCCCCTGCCACCAAATGGTAGCTTGTGGTTGGTAAGGTGAAGGCTGGCGTTGTTTATACATCCACCGCCAAATGGAACTGCATTAAGCCATTGCTTTTCTTTTTTGTTGGATGATGTAAACACATACATTGCTAATGGATTTTTATTTTTCCTAATGATCTGTAAAGCCTCGCCCATTTCTGTAAAAGTAAGTATTGGCAGTACAGGCCCAAAAATTTCTTCTTGCATTACTGTATCATTAACATCAGTTATTTCAAGTAAAGTTGGCTCAATAAATAAGCCGGCTTTGTCCGTTTTACCACCCTTTAAAATTTTTCCGTTCTTTAAATATTTTTCAATTCTTAGAAATTGTTTTTCATTGATTATTCTTCCAAAGTAATCACTCTTTTGAGCGTCATCCCCAAAAAAATCATGAATCACTTTTTTAAGTTCGCTCACCAGTTCATCTTTTACAGATTGGTGTACGAGCAAATAGTCTGGCGCTACACACATTTGTCCGGCATTTGAAAACTTTGGCATTGCAATACGTTTTGCTGCTGTTTTTATATCAGCATCGGCCTCAACAATACAAGGGCTTTTACCCCCTAATTCCAACGTTACAGGAACTAAATTTTTAGCTGCAAGTTCATATACACTTTTACCAACAGCTGTACTTCCTGTATAAAACACATGGTCAAAAACAAAATTATTCATCAGCTCAGGCACAACCGTTCCACCTTCACCCTCAGCATAAAAAATATAAGATGGCTCAAATGTTTCTGCAATAATAATTTTCATAATTGCGGTAGTTGCAGGCGCAAGTTCAGACGGTTTAAGTACTACACAATTGCCTGCGGCAATTGCGCCGATAAGTGGCGTAAGTAATAATTGAAAAGGATAATTCCACGGGCTTATAATTAATACCACACCCAAAGGTTCAGGTATTATAAAACTGCTCGAAGGAATATTTAAAAGATTCGTTCCAACTTTTTCAGGCTTCATCCAGCTACTTAATTTTTTAATAGCTACACCAATTTCAGATAGGAAAAAACCGTTTTCTGTTATCCAGCATTCTTCTTTGCTTTTATGTAGATCTTTGTGCAAAGCCTCAAATATTTCTATCTCATATTTTTGAACGCAGGCTTTTAATTTTTGTAACTGTTCTAATCTAAAGCTGTATGGTTTTGTAGTGCCTGTTTCAAAAAAGGTGCGCATTTTCCCCGTCAGTTCAATTGCATTCATTTATACTAAATTTGAATTTTAAAGTTAAGCAAACTAACCATGAACGATGAACATTATATGCATTTGGCGTTACGAGAAGCAGCCATTGCTTTCGAGAAAGAAGAAGTGCCTATAGGTGCTGTTCTTGTAATTGCCGATAAAATAATTGCCCGTTCGCATAATCAGGTAGAATTACTCAATGACAGTACCGCCCATGCTGAAATACTTTCTTTAACCACCGCTTACAATTCACTCGGCAGCAAATACGTTGCTGATGCAACCCTCTACGTAACCATTGAGCCCTGCCTCATGTGTTGTGGCGCTTTATATTGGAGCAAAATTGGCAAAGTTGTTTTTGGTGCACCAGATGATAAAAATAGTTACCGGAAATATACTGGCAATGTAAATCCTTTTCACCCGAAAACAATTGTAATAGGCGGTGTTTTAAAAGAGGAGTGTGCAGCTTTAATGAAAGAATTTTTTAAAAAACGAAGAGGCTGATTAACGAATGCCTTTCATTTAATTTTCGGAAAGGATAATTGGGTTTCCCTTTTTAGGCTTTAATTTTGTACATAATAATTTTTTAATCATTTAAATTTTTTACAATGGCATTTACTTTAGCGCCCCTGCCTTATGCATATGAAGCATTGGAGCCACATATCGATACAGAGACAATGAAAATACATCATGATAAGCACCACCAGGCTTATGTAGATAATTTAAACAAAGCAGTAGCAGGAACAGAAAATGAAAACAAAACGATTGATGAACTGGTAAAAGTTGCCGGCACCATCAGCCCCGCAGTTCGTAACAATGGCGGTGGTCATTGGAACCATACTTTCTTTTGGGATTCGTTAAAAAATAACAACGGCGCAAAGCCAACAGGCAAACTTGCAGAAGCCATCGATGCGGCTTTTGGAAGTTTTGATGCTTTTAAAGAAAAATTTAATGCTGCAGGCACAACCCGTTTTGGTAGCGGTTGGGCTTGGTTAAATGTAAAAGATGGTAAATTGGAAGTTAGTTCTACACCAAACCAAGATAATCCAGCGATGGATGTTGCAGAAGTAAAAGGCACGCCAATATTGGGTTGCGATGTTTGGGAGCATGCATATTATTTAAAGTACCAAAATAAGCGCCCTGCATATTTAGAGGCATTTTGGAATGTAGTAAACTGGGATAAAGTAGCAGAACGTTTCGAAAAAGGATAAATATTTTAGAGAATGATTTTAAAGGCCGTTCATTTGAACGGCTTTTTTAATGGAGTAAAATTTTTACGGTTTTAAAATTCGAATTACGAGGTTGAAAAATTATACGGCAGCATCTTTGGTAATAAAATGTTATTCAATCATCAAAAATTATTTTATGGCATTTATTAAATCAAAGCAGGCCAATGGCGACGTTGTAAATATTTATTACGAAGATCTCGGCAAAGGGAAGAACGTTGTATTTATACACGGTTGGCCCTTAAGTGGTGCAATGTGGGAATACCAAATAACGCAATTGCCACAAACAGGTATGCGTTGTATAACCTACGATAGGCGTGGCTTTGGGCAGTCAGACAAGCCTATAGGTCCATATGATTATAACACTTTGGCTGCAGATTTAAAAGCAGTTTTAGATGAGTTGGATTTACAAGATGTAACATTAGTTGGCTTTTCGATGGGCGGTGGTGAAATTGCAAAATATTTTTCTTTGTACGGTGGCGCAAGAGTAACTAAGGCTGTAATTATAAGTGGCGTTGTGCCCTATATGCTTCAAACTGAAGATAATCCTGATGGCGTACCACAGGAAGTGTTTGATGGTATGGCAAAGCAAATGATAGATGACAGGCCGGCTTTTTTAGAAGCTTTTAATAAAGACTTTTTTGGTGTTACTATGTTGAGCCATCCTGTAAGTGATGCATTATTACAACAGTGTAGCAATGCGGCAATGGCAGCTTCGCCAATAGCAACGCTGGAATGTGCTAAATCGTTTTCATCTACAGATTTTAGAGAAGATGTAGTAAAAATAAATGTACCTACTTTAATTATTCATGGCGATGCAGATAAGACTGTTCCGATTGCACCAACAGGAAACAGATCAGCGAATTTAATACCCGGTGCCAAATACGTTATTTATGAAGGCGAGCCACACGGTTTGTGGTTTACATCTAAGGAAAGATTAAATCAAGATCTGATAGATTTTATTTGAGTTCCTTTTTTTAATTTCTTATTTAAGCCGATACATTTTGTGTCGGTTTTTTAAATTAGAGTGCAATTTGCGGGATGGTTATTTTTCCTTAAAAAATTAAAAATTAAGGAACAGGGTCAAATCCATGCCCACCCCAAGGATTACAGCTTACAACTCTTTTTGTTGTAAGCCAAAGGCCTTTAAACGGACCATATTTTTTAAATGCTTCTAGACCATATTGCGAACATGTTGGAGTATATCTGCATTTTGATTTACCAAGCCAAGGCGATATTGCTACCTGGTAAAACCTAATGAGAAGGATGAATGGGAAACTGAATATTTTATTAAATGTCTTCATTACAAAGCTTTACAAGTCTCTTTAAAACAGTTCCCGTTTTTTCAAAAACCAATTCAAAAGCTGGAACATCTTTTCCTGTATAAATTAAAAATAAATGAAGGGCTTTATTGTTTTCTTTTAATTGAAATGACAAATCATTTTTCTGCAAGCGATAGGCTTCTCTCATCAATCTTTTTATTTTATTTCTATCCGTAGCTTTCTTAAAAATTTTAGAACTAGCAGAAAATCCCGCTTTTAATCCGCTGCCATCACTTTCTAATAACCATAAAATCCTAAATGGAAAATTCGAAAAACTTTTTCCTCGAGTAAACAAGATCTCTATGGCCTTCCTGCTTTTTAAGCGATCATCTTTTTTTAAAAAGTGTCGTTGGGTTACTTGCAATTTGTAATGCGATTTAGTAAACCGCAAAATTAGGCTTTACAATTTAACTCTATGAAGTAGTGGCGAGGTGTGGAGAATAAACCTCAAGTAGTTCCCGTTTTTTGCAATAAAAACAAATGAACCTGAATAAGTCGAAAATTCCTTTTAAAAAAAATATTGGCAAACTATTTTCTTTAACTACATAAATATAAATTGTATGAAACCAAACATTGGGATTACACCACAAAATTTAAAAAAGGTTACAGAAATTTTATCCGCAATATTAGCAGATGGAATGGTGCTTTACATTAAAACAAGAAAGTTTCATTGGAATGTAGCAGGAGAAAGTTTTATGGAGTACCATAAACTTTTTGAAAGCCATTATAAAAAGCTGGAAGAGGCAATTGATGAAGTTGCTGAGCGAATTAGCAAATTTGGTTCAATGGCTATCGGAACAACAAAAGAATTTTCAGATCTGTCGCAATTAAAAGAATCTCCAGGTAAAAATCCTTCTTCAAAGGAAATGTTGAAAGAGTTACTAACTGATCATGAAACAATTATTAAAACTTTGCGTGAAAAGGTTGATGAGTGCGATGAAAAATTAAAAGATGCAGGTACCGCCGATTTCTTAACGGGCCTAATGGAAGAGCATGAAACAATTGCCTGGACATTAAGAAGATACCTAAGTTAATTTCCGGGATCAAGGTATAAAAATAAGAGCTGTTCGATTTGGAACAGCTCTCATTTAGGTTTAATCTTTCAATTTCATATTCAATTCTACTCTTCTGTTCTTTGCTTTATTTGCCGTGCTTGTATTAGGTACTATGGGTTTTGCAAGCCCGTAGCCGGTAGCAACAATTCTACTTTGCTCAATTCCTTTATCAACAAAATAGTTTTTAACTGCTTCGGCTCTTTTTTTTGAAAGGATTTGGTTTTTTTCAGGTGTACCAGTATTATCAGTATGCCCGTCTACTATTAACTGGTAATCGCTGTATTCGATTAATATTTTTACAACTTCATCTAGTTTGGTAAAAGACGATGGTTTAATAACATCTTTATTCACTTCAAATTGTATTGCTTGTGCAGCAAAACTTAATCTGTTTAAAACCTGTTTTGTAATTTCGGGGCAACCTGCATTCTCAAAAGTGCCCGGTCTATCTACACATTTGTCATTCTTGTCTGCAACACCATCGCCATCTGTATCAGGGCAACCTTTTAGGGCAATAACGCCTTTTTCTGTTGGGCATTCATCTTCACTGTCCTGCAAGCCATCAGCATCGGTATCAGCACATCCATTAAATGCTGCTAATCCAAAAACAGTTGGGCATTTGTCTTCGCTGTCTTGTATGCCATCGCCATCACCATCAGGGCAACCGTTAAAGGCGGCCAAGCCAAACACAATAGGGCATTTATCATCAGCATCTACAATACCATCTTTATCTGTGTCTAACGGAACTTCAACTTTTGGCGTTTCTACAACAACTTCTTTTATAGGTTCTGGCAAAGGCTCTTCAGTTTGTTTTCGTTCTTTTGATTTTTTGTAAGGTATTCCTGCATGAAGCCCTGCATAAACATTAGATCCTGTAAGTTTTCCAATGCCAACAGCACTGCTTAAAATATCATCACTTCCAATAAATAATATTCCTAACCTTAGTCCAACGCCAATTTTTACATCTTTTGATAATCCATTGTACGAAACAGGAAGACCAACATCTAAAAATTTTCCTTCAAAGCGTGGTGTTACTATCGTTTGAAAATTTGTTTTATTACCAGGTTTATTGTCTCCTACAATACCACTTGTAAAAAGAGCGTTTACATAAATTCTTTTTGCGAATTTATAATCTGCATAAAGGGTAAAAGCAGATGGAGCGGCTACTGTTGTAGCATTATTGTCTTTGCCCGCAGTTACACCTGGTATGCTCCTAAAATAAGTAGTTACATCATCAAACTCAATATTGGCGGTATCAACCCTATTAGCAATTTTTGGCCCGTTGGTATTTATAACATAATTCTCATTGTTTGGAGATGCCTTGTATTTCATAGACCCTAAATCTGTAATAGCAAATCCTATTTTAAATTTATATTTATTATCAGCTCTTGAGATGGAAGAACTTTCGTCATCTCTATACTCGTAAACGCCACCAATATCAATTCCAAAGCCGTTTCCTTTACCACCAAAAAACAGATTATCTGAAGTGATGTCGTCAAATCCGTTATCATTATTAAAACTTTTAGATGCGGTAATTACACCGTTAAATTCCACTCTGCTTGTGGCAGTATCTAATATTTTAATATTAAAATCTTTAAATTGAATACTGCTGAATTCAAGCCCGTTGTAACGCTTTAGGGTTATGCCGGCTTTTAAATAATTTTTATCCTTGTTTAGTAACTCCCTGCCATATACAACGCCCAGTTCTGTGAATGCATTAATGGTTGTATTTACTTTACCCGAGTTAAAACTTGTGCCATTTGCAACTTCAACATTTTCGATACCATCATTTATCAAGGTGAATAAATTAGAGTTTATTCCCCTTCCGCTGCCTACAACTCTGCCTCTTGACAAAACACCAAATGCATTTTTTTTACCTATCTGTAGCATAAATGATGGCCCTCTCACTTCTCCCAGAACAGCAAATCCAACATCATTAGAATTGCTATTTTTTATAAATTCTATATCAGTACCATCCTTTATTGCATTTGTAAGGTTCTTAAAACTTGATATGTAACCGTAGTTTTGGTTTACAGTTCCGTTACCGGAAATTAAATGGATGTCTGCTGCCAATCTGTTGTCCGCCGCATTTGCAGGATTTATATACAAACCGTTTATTCCTGCATAATTGCTGTTTGCAATGCCATAATAACGTTGTGCATTTGTAGAAATAGCAATCAAAAAAGCAGCTATTATTAATAGTCCTTTTTTCATACTTCTAATAGTTTAGTAAATAGTTAAAGATAAAATTTTTAACAAATGTAACAAACAGTGTTATAACGCTTAAATAATTTGTGGGAGTTATTTAGGTAAAGTTTTAAGGGGAAGAAAATTAATGTCTAAAAATAAAAAAGACCATCTCGAAAGTACGAGACAGTCTTTTAAGATCGTTTACTTAAAATATTACGCAGCCCTCCTTACATAACGCTTGTATGTATACCTCTTTCCGTTTTTGTAATAATACTTTCTATTACCGTTTGCTTTATAATATTTGCTGTTACTTTTTCTCGTGATAGTATTTGCAGGGCGGTTTAGAATACTTTTATCGCTTGCATGTATCTGCCCGTTTGTACTTGCATGTCTGTTAGCATTAATACTTCCGTTAGTAGAACGTGTTTTAACTGCCACAGTATTTTTGCCTTTCATACCACTTTTGCCTTGCGCTGTGGCGGAAGAAGAACTAAAGAGGAGAGCAGCTAAAATAATTTTGTTGATGATTTTCATAATAATATATTTTCAAATACATAAACATAAACCAATCCAACTTTTGTTGTAAACTATAAAAAATAAAAACCGAAGATCATTGTAACAAAAAAACCGCCCATTTAATGAGCGGTTTATATTTTACATATCTTATTTTAGATTATTTATACTGAAGCATAATTCCATTTGCCAGTTCGGTCATCTTTTTTAACCCATCTTCAGGCAAATTACCTTTTTTAAATTCAGCCATAACTTCAGGTAATTTGTTTTCCATTTCTGTTAAAAAATGCTCTTCAAATTCCTTCACCTTCTTTACAGCTACGTTCTTCATCAAGCCTTGCGTACCAAGATAAATAATAGCAACTTGCTTTTCTACAGCGTACGGTGTGTATTGTGGTTGCTTTAAAATTTCCACGTTACGAGCACCTTTATCAATTACGTTTTTTGTTGCAGCATCAAGATCACCACCAAATTTAGAAAATGCTTCCAACTCACGGTATAGTGCCTGGTCTAATTTAAGCGTACCTGCTACTTTCTTCATTGATTTGATCTGTGCATTTCCACCCACACGGCTTACAGAAATACCTACGTTAATTGCGGGACGAATACCTGCGTTAAACAAATTACCTTCTAAGAAAATCTGTCCGTCAGTAATTGAAATTACGTTCGTAGGAATATAAGCAGATACGTCACCAGCCTGCGTTTCAATAATTGGTAATGCTGTAAGCGAACCGCCACCTTTTACCAAATGTTTGATAGATTCTGGCAAGTCATTCATTTGGCGAGCAATTTCATCTTTAGCTACAACTTTTGCAGCTCTTTCTAATAAACGGCTATGCAAATAAAATACATCACCGGGGTAAGCCTCACGGCCCGGAGGGCGACGAAGCAATAATGAAACTTCACGATATGCTACAGCTTGCTTAGAAAGATCATCATATATAATTAATGCAGGGCGACCGGTATCTCTAAAAAATTCTCCGATGGCTGCTCCTGCAAACGGTGCATAGAACTGTAATGGAGCTGGCTCAGATGCAGAAGCTGCGACAATTGTTGTATAAGCCATAGCACCATTCTCTTCCAACGTTTTCATAACACCAGCAATAGTAGAAGCTTTTTGCCCAATAGCTACATATATGCAATAAACAGGTTTCCCCGCTGCGTAAAATTCTTTTTGATTAATGATGGTATCAATCGCAATAGCAGATTTACCTGTTTGTCTATCACCAATAATTAATTCACGCTGGCCACGACCTACAGGAATCATTGCATCAATAGCTTTGATACCAGTTTGCAAAGGCTCTTTTACAGGCTCACGAAAAATTACACCCGGCGCTTTTCTTTCAAGGGGCATTTCGTATAATTCGCCAACCAATGGCCCTTTACCATCAATAGGAGTACCAAGTGTATTAATTACACGACCACACATTCCTTCGCCCACTTTTATAGAAGCGATTTGCCCTGTACGTTTTACTTTATCTCCTTCACGAATTTCTCCGCTGTCACCCATCAAAACCACACCCACATTATCTTCCTCAAGGTTTAATGCAATTGCTTTTACGCCGTTATCAAACTCTACTAGTTCACCTGAGCGAACGTTTTTAAGGCCATACACACGTGCAATACCATCACCTACCTGTAAAACGGTACCTACTTCTTCAAGATTTGCTCCTGCATTAAAATTGCTTAATTGCTGGCGAAGAATTGCTGAAATTTCATCCGGTTTAATTTCTACCATAAACTGACTATTACATTGATTAATATATTAAAACCCTTTATTGTAAAGGCTCTTTTTTCGGGCGCAAAGGTAGGAGTTAAAGGGCGTACATACAAAAAATAGTTTATTAAACTAACCCACTAATTTTCTTCAATAGAATTTGCTAGCGTTTCGAAAAAAAATAAAATTCAAAATTCCTTATTTTGATAACCATTTTGATGTTGATAGTTATTAAACTTAAATAAAAGCCGTATTTTCCACGTTCAAATTTTGTTTGATCTTAACTAAAAATTTAAAGATCAAATGAACAACAAAAATAACTTAGACTTTATGAAGAAAATTTTTCTCTCAGTTGCCATTCTCTGTTCATTTTTTTTAGTAAATGCCCAAAAGATTGACGCTATTGTTGCAAAGCAAAAGGTAATAGAAAACAGTGAATTAATTGGCTTATCTGCAAACGACCTCAAAGGTTTTTTTGTGAGTAATGCCTATGCCAATGAGGGTTCCGAAATGATTTATCTAAACCAGGAATACAAAGGGCTTCGTGTATTAAATCAAATGCGAGTATTAGCATTTAAGAATGATGTGTTGTATTCAACTACAGGTTCATTCTTGCCAGAAATGGAAAAGTTATCAAACAATGCTGCAGCAGCACCATCAATAAATGTTGCCCAGGCAATTGATAAGGCTTTTACAGATGCAAATGTCTCTACTCCACTAATTTTAAGGAGCCCTATCTTAAAAGAAGATGCCCGCAGAAAAAGTTTTGGGCTTATTGATGGTGTTACAGAGGAAGTTACTACTGAATTATTATGGGTTCCGGTAACAAATGATAAAGGTTTTGTAAGCAATGTTAAGCTTGCGTGGCAGGTGCAGGTTGTGCCTACAGGCACAGCAGATTGGTGGTTGATACAGGTTGACGCAACTAATGGAAATATCATTGGTAAAATAAACTTGACTGTTTACGAAACCAATCACAACGAAGATGCAGATTTTGTTAGAACTAATGTGCAAAGGCAAACTAACGCTACCTCTGCTTTTAAAACGCCATTATTTTCCACAGGTATCGAAAAAGTAAATAGTCCTACGATCGTAAACGGGGCCAATTATTTAGTAATTCCTTATCCGTCTGAAAGTCCGCAACATCCCGGTGGTACTGCAGCTTTGCGAAGCAATCCTTGGACACTTGCACCCGGAAATGCGACTTCCTTAAATTGGCACAGTGACGGCAATACAGATTATACAATAACAAGAGGAAACAATACCTGGACCACTGAAGACAGGGCCGCAACCAACGGAAACACAATTATAACACCTACAGGTATTCCTGCAACTTCAAGTACCTCGCCAGATCCATTAAATTTTAATTTTACGCCTGATTATACGGTACAACCAACTACCCCTACCTTTCAGCAATTTGCCATAACAAATTTATTTTATTGGAATAACATCATTCATGATTTGAGTTATGTGTACGGATTTAATGAGGTTTCAGCAAATTTTCAGTCAAGTAACCAAGGAAGAGGAGGAAATCAAAATGACTATGTAATTTCCATCGCACAAAGTGGTGTTGGTGTAAACAATGCAAATTTTGCTACTCCGCCCGATGGATCAAGACCTCGCATGAGAATGTATTTGTGGGATCCGGGTCCAAATGCGGCTCCGGTGGTGGTTCAGGTAAATACGCCGGCATCAATTGCGGGTAATTATACCGCTGTTGAAAGTGCATTTAGTCCTAATAACAAATTGGCAAGTCTTGGTCCAATTACAGCACCGGTTGTTTACTACAATGATGATGTTGCAGGTTCAACTCATTATGCTTGTAGTCCGCCTGCGAATACACTTACAGGGAAAATAGTTTTAATAGATCGTGGTTTCGGAGGCAGCGTATGTACGGCGGCAGTTAATTTTACAACCAAAGTTAAAAATGCACAAGATGCGGGAGCCCTGGCAGTAATTATGATTAATAACGTAGCTACTGCACCAATAGTAATGGGGGGTGGGCCCGATGCTACTATTGTAATACCTGCAGTAATGGTGTCTCAAAGCGATGGAGCATTGTTTGTAGCTCAAGTTGCTAATAATTTAAATATAACGCTTAGTGGCGGTGGTGTAAATATTGATGGAGATCTTGACAATGGGATAATAGTACACGAATACGGACATGGTATTTCTAATAGATTTACTGGCGGCGGTTCTGTAGGTTGTTTAAATAACGCAGAACAAGGTGGTGAGGGTTGGAGTGATTACTTAGGCCTTATGATGACAATAAATTGGGCAAATGTCACAACTAATGATGGTGGTATTCCCCGAGGTATTGGAACTTATGCAAGTGGGCAGGCTCCAACAGGTCAAGGTATACGGCCTGCTCCATATTCTACCAACTTAGCAACCAACAGTTTAACCTATGCAAATATGGGTACTAATCCATATAATAATGGTATTACAGGCACTTCACCACATGCCATTGGAACAATTTGGTGTACAGCTTTGTGGGAAATGACGTGGGCAATTATTCAACAGGAGAATGCTATCAACCCAAATCTTTATAACTACACTGCTGCAGGCAATGGCGGAAATAGCATAGCGTTAAAGTTAGTAATGGAAGGTATGAGGCTCCAGCCATGCCAACCGGGTTATGTAGATGCAAGAAATGCAATTTTAGCCGCTGACAGAAACTTGTATTGTGGCAAACATGCTTGCGCTATATGGACTGCATTTGCAAAAAGGGGACTCGGGTTCGGTGCTGATCAGGGAAGTTCAGGATCCACTTCCGATCAAACTGCATCAACTAATTTGCCACCTGCACCAACGATTGCCACTCAACCTATGGATGTTTCATCAGCGATTGGTTCTAATGCAACCTTTACTGCAAACGCAGGTACTGATGTAAACTTAATTTACCAATGGCAGGTAAGTACTGATAATGGAACTACTTGGACTAATATTAATTGTTCAATATTTCCATCATTAGTATTAACATCAGTAACCAGTGCAATGAATGGAAATAAGTATAGAGCACAAGTCTATATTGGTTGTGCTATTACTACCACCAATATTGTTACGCTAACAGTTACAGGAGCTCCAACACCAACAATCACACTAACTTCTGCGCCGTCAACTTCCAGCCAAGCTGTTTGTATAAATGCTGCAATAGCAAATATTGTTTATTCAACTTCAGGCGGTGTAACAGGAGCTACAGTAACAGGTTTACCTGCAGGAGTTGCAGGCAGTTACGCTTCGGGCGTTTTCACAATTAGCGGAACACCAACTGCTACAGGAACGTTTAGTTACACTATTACTACCTCAGGTGGAACTCCAAACGCAACAGCCACGGGTACCATCACAGTAAATGCAGCTACCACTTTAACGCTGACATCAGCAGCCGCTACAACATCACAATCCGTTACTGTAAATTCACCAATCACCAATATAACTTACAGTACAGCAAACGGAGTAACAGGTGCTACTGTTACAGGTTTACCTGCAGGCGTAACAGGTGTTTATTCAGGCGGAACAAACGGTGCAGTAACCATCAGCGGCGTACCTACAGCAGCGGGCACATTCAGTTATACAGTAACAACATCAGGTGGTTGTGGTGTAAAAACTGCTACAGGCACTATAACGGCAGTAAATGGATCATCCATTGCACTCACCTCAGCAGCAGGTAGCAATAACCAATCAGTTTGTATAAATGCTGCTATCGCCAATATTGTTTACACAGCTGCGGGCGGTGTAACGGGTGCAACTGTTTCAGGTTTACCTGCGGGAGTCATAGGGGCATATTCAGGTGGAACCAATGGGACATTTACAATATCAGGTACACCGACAAATGCAGGCACTTTCACATACACTATAACTACTTCAGGAGGTTCGTCTGTTGCAAGTACAAGCGGAACCATCACGGTCAATCCTTTGGTTACATTAACACTCACATCAGCACCAGCGACAACTTCGCAAACAGTCAACATAAATTCTACAATTACCAACATTACTTATAGCACAGGTGGAGCTGTAACAGGCGCTACGGTAACAGGTTTACCCGCAGGCGTTACAGGAATTTATTCAGGCGGTACAAATGGTGTAATAACTATTAGCGGAACACCGACAGCAGCAGGAACATTTAGTTATACCGTTACTACATTAGGAGGTTGTGGTACTCTAAGCAGAACCGGAAGCATAATGGTGGTAATTCCACCATCAATTACATTGAGTTCAGCAGTCGGCACTAATAACCAATCAGTTTGTCTTGGCAACACAGTTACACCAATTACCTACACAACAGCAGGAGGTGTAACGGGCGCTAACACATCAGGATTACCGGCAGGTGTAACAGGAACTTATTCAGGTGGAAGTAATGGAACATATTCTATATCAGGCACACCAAGTGCCACGGGTACATTTAATTACACCATTACAACAACGGGAGGTGTTGCCACTGCAACAGGATCCATTATTGTTAATGCATTACCGGCTGCACCGGGAGTAACATCACCTGTAGTATATTGCCAGGGAGCCACCGCTACAGCACTTACAGCAAGCGGTACAGGTTTATTATGGTATACAGTAGCCACAGGTGGAACGGGTAGTATTACCGCACCAACTCCAATTACAACAAACACGGGTACCACTACTTACTATGTAAGTCAAACAATAAATGGGTGCGAAGGATCAAGAGCTGCGATCGTTGTAAATGTAAACCCGACACCTGGTGCCCCAACAGTAATGTCACCCGTTACAATTTGCCAGGGTGCGACAGCAACTGTACTAACCGCAATAGGTACAAATTTATTATGGTACGGTACAAATGCAACAGGTGGCACTGGTTCAGCAACAGCGCCTACGCCAAGCACAACAACCGCTGGTAGTACAACATACTATGTAAGTCAAACAACGGGCATCTGCGAAGGGTCAAGAGCCGCAATAGTAGTAACAGTAACAGCGTTACCAACAGTACCAACGGTACTAAGCCCGCTTACGTATTGTCAGGGTGCAACAGCTACAGCATTAACTGCAACCGGTACTGGTTTGTTATGGTTTACAACTTCAACCGGTGGCGCAGGTTCAGCAACCGCACCAACGCCTAGTACAACAGCTGCCGGTACAGTCAGTTATTATGTAGCACAGACAAATAGTTGTGGCCAAGGTGCAAGGGCTATAATTGTAGTAAACACAACTGCAACTCCAATAGCAGCGACGAATTTAACGGCAACCAATATCACCAAAACTAGCGCTGTACTAAATTGGAATGGCGCAGCAGGAAGTTTTTATACAGTAGAATATAAAACAGCTGCAGCAAGTACATGGATAGTAGCAGCAACTGGAATTACAACCAATTCACTAGCTGTAAACAATTTAACCCGAGGTACTACATACAATTGGAGAGTCTATTCAAACTGTAGTGCAATAGGCGGCGGCAATGTTTCAAGTATCGCAACGTTTACCACAACTACAAGAAATAGTAATATTGCTAACCTGTCAGGTGGTTTTGGGTTAAGATTAACCCCAAATCCTATTCAATCTTCAGGAGTATTAGACTATATAGTGCCTAATAATGGAGCAGTAACGATAACCATTCTAACCGCTAATGGGCAAATAATAAGAAGTATATTTAATTCAAATCAAGCTGCAGGGCAGTACGAACTAAATATAACGAACCAACTAAATGTTCTTGTAAAAGGAACATATATCATCAAATTAGCACAGAATGGAAATGGTATAAGTATAAAGTTTATTAAAGATTAAACCCATAAAGAATAATAAAAAAGCGCAGTGTTTTAAAAACTGCGCTTTTTTAATTTTATTAATAACGAAAAATACATTTTGCAGTAAATATTATTATTTACAGATCACTTTAACTTATTAGGTATAGATTTCTATTGCTTATTAGTTTTTAATTTTCGTCTGAAATGAGTAAAAAGCCGATTGGTGTTTTTGATAGTGGTTATGGTGGTCTTACAGTTTTAAAGGAAATTTGTAAGTTATTGCCCGAATATGATTTTGTTTATTTAGGTGATAATGCAAGAGCTCCTTATGGTCCATTACCCTATGAAACAGTTTATGAATATACCCTAGATGCCGTAAAGTGGTTTTTTAAAGAGCATGGTTGTCCCCTTGTAATATTAGCCTGTAACACTGCTTCAGCAAAAGCGTTAAGAACTATTCAGCAAAATGATTTGGCGGCAATTGATCCTTCAAAAAGGGTTTTAGGAGTTATAAGACCAACATCGGAAGTCATTCAAAAATATACAAATTCTAATCATATAGGTATATTAGCTACGGTTGGTACTGTGCAATCAGATTCTTATTTATTGGAGATCAAAAAGTTTCACCCTATTTTAGAAGTTTCCCAACAAGCTTCACCTGAATGGGTTGACTTAGTAGAAAACGGAAAACAAAACACCAACGAAGCCGATCTTCCTGTAAAAATGCATATTGATAATTTACTTTTAAAAGATAATGATATAGACTGCATTCTGCTCGCCTGCACCCATTACCCTCTTTTAATCGATAAAATAAAGCAGTTTGTTCCCCTAAATATAAAAATTATTTCTCAGGGAGAAATTGTTGCAGAAAGTCTGAAAACGTACTTAGAAAATCATGGGGAAATAGAAATTAGGTGTAGCAAAAAAAATGAAAGAAGATTTTTTACAACCGGAAATGAAGCACATTTCAACAGTCATGCAACTTCATTTTTTGGGGAAAAAGTACATGCAACCAAAATAAAACTCTAATAAGTTTTAAAAAACTTCCACTAATCCAACATAAAATACTACTTTTGCCGTCCTTTCACAAGCGGTGAGGATGGTGCCTCTCCTGCGATAATGAACAAACAATATTTGTAAAAGGAAAAAATTATATAATGCCAGGAAAAAAAAGAACCTACCAACCCCATACACGTCGCAGAAAATCTGTACACGGTTTCCGTGAGCGTATGTCAACTGCTAATGGCCGCAAGGTTTTAGCTAGTCGCAGAGCAAAAGGCCGTCATAAGCTTACTGTTTCTGATGAGCACGGTTCAAAGAAATAATATTTAAACTAATTGCTTTTGCAATACGAAGTTTACCAAAACCCTCTTTATTGAGGGTTTTTTGTTAAGTACTCAACCCAAATCCACAGCCTTAAATTCGTAACCGAAAACTCACTTCTGCCAAATTATCCCTATTACTCGAGTTATAGTCAAGTTATGGTCAACTTATAATCAAGTTATAGTCATTTACACTTAAGGATCACCCGTACATTATACGTATAAACTACCTATCCACATTATATCTTCATGATATCTCGGTCGGTGTAAGTCTGGTGTGGGCACTTTGCCATATTTGTGCATGTCTCTTCTATAATTAAATGTAAATAAACGAGCTGTTGTTGGCTCATTTTAAAATAGAACAAGGAGAATACTTCTTTAAGTTCCAAACTTCAACTATGCTAATTCGTCTGTTAAGCAATTCCGCAATAATGTCATGTATTTTTTAAGGGAATAGTTTTTGACTATTTACTACACTCACAACATATAAAGTAATTAAACAAATATATTTGCCCAACTAATTTATTCATTATGAACTTTGGAAAAGAATTTGAAAATTATGCAGTTAAGCATAAAGGAATAAGCAGTAACACACTTGATGGATATATAAAGCACAACGTTACAAATCTTACCCCTAATATTATTGAGGAGCGACCTATGAATGTCGCTGTAATGGATGTTTACAGTCGTTTAATGATGGATCGTATCATTTTCCTAGGATACCCCATAAACGATGAAGTAGCAAACATTGTAACTGCGCAGTTATTGTTTCTTGAAAGTACAGATCGTGTAAGAGATATCCAGATGTACATCAATTGCCCTGGTGGTGGGGTGTACGCAGGCTTGGGTATGTACGATACGATGCAATTTATTACGCCGGACATAGCAACAATTTGTACAGGTATGGCTGCAAGTATGGGGCAGGTGCTAATGTGTGCAGGTGCAAAAGGGAAAAGAACTGCACTTAAACACAGCCGCATAATGATGCACCAGCCAAGTGCAGGCGCAATGGGGCAGGCGAGTGATGTTGAAATAACTGTGAACGAAGTTAAAAAAGTGAAGCACGAATTATACAGTATTATTTCTTTGCACACAGGGCAAACTGTTGAAAGAATTGCAGAAGATTGCCAAAGAGATAAATGGATGACTTCTACAGAAGCAAAAGAATATGGCTTGGTAGATGAAGTGCTACTGATTAATGCACGTAAGCAAAAGAAAGATTAGATAAATCGGCTAAAAAGCTTCGCTTTTTAGTCGAACAAAAACAGCAGCTATGGTCAACATTATCGTGTCATATTAATCCCGAATAGCGGGACTCACTTGTACGGCATACCAATATTGATCTTTTTAGATGCACTATAAAAATTAATAAAACTCAAAATTCAATTTTAAAATGAATTTATACAATAGAAATATTCGTCTAGATGATGAAGAAGAAAACCCAAAGGAAATGCCCGAAAGTCCAATGGAAAAAATGATGTCAGGCTGGCAGTTTGACAAAAAGTTTATTGAGCAACGCAAAATATTTTTATGGGGCGCAGTAGACGATAAAAGTGCAAAAGATATTACCAATCGACTAATGTATCTTGAAGCTATTGATCCAGGAAAAGAAATTACTTTTTACATCAATAGCCCGGGTGGCGTTGTAACTAGTGGAATGGTCATTTACGATACCATGCAAATGATATCGTCGCCCGTGAGTACGGTATGCATGGGTATGGCAGCAAGTATGGGAAGTATATTGCTAAGTGGCGGTGAAAAAGGAAAGCGTTTTATCTTTCCAAATGGAGAGGTAATGATTCATCAGCCAAGTGGTGGTGGCCAAGGTGTAAGTGCAGATCTTGAAATCATGGCAATACAAATGCAAAAGGTAAAAGAAATGGGCGCAGAAATTTTGGCTAAAAACTGTGGTAAAACCAAAGAGCAGATAATGAAAGATTTTGACAGAGATTACTGGATGGATGCAAAAGAATCATTGGCCTATGGTATAGTAGATGGATTAATAGAAAAATT
>JANOTH010000300.1:0-8637 GCA_031416275.1 Ferruginibacter sp.
TAATTTTTAGTTTCGCCAAAACCGGATTTTAACCCAATATTAAAAAATGACCATCCACTTAAACTTGGACCATTATTAATTTGTTCTTTTTTTTGGATATAGGCATTATGTATATCTGCAATAATTTTATATTTAGCGTACGGAAGTGAATCAGGTATATTTGAAGAGAAAAATAAATTACCAAACGATGAATCATTTGATGAGGTTGTTATTGTACTTGTATCGTGATTTACACCAAATGACATTGACGTAAAAAGTAGACCGAAGTAAGATGCAATAAGAATCGTTACTATAATGGCTATTGTTCCAATCTTTTTCAAAATATTTATTTTAAAAGCAATATATAATTATTGATAAACAACAAATATATATTTTAATTCAATAAGAAAAAGCTATTTTAAAATTATTTTTTTAATTAATATAACTAATAAAAAACTAACTATGCCTATCAAAGAAGAATTTATTCAAGCTGTAAATGCTGGCTATTCCTTTAAAGGAGAAGCGGTACAAATTGGTGCAGCCGTTTTAAACGGTGAAGTAATACCCGAAGCAAAAATATTATTACCACTTAAAACTATGAACCGCCATGGTTTAATTGCGGGTGCAACGGGTACGGGTAAAACCAAAACCCTGCAAATGATAAGTGAGTTTTTAAGCGATGCAAGTGTTCCGGTTTTGCTTATGGATATTAAAGGGGATTTGAGCGGCATTGCTGCTATGGGTGCTTCAAATGAGAAAGTGGTTGATCGTTATCAAAAACTCAATTTAACCTATTCACCCGGAGAGTTCCCTGCTGAACTGCTCTCGCTTACAGGGAAAAACGGTGTAAAGTTGCGAGCAACAGTTAGTGAGTTTGGACCTGTGTTGTTAACGAAAATACTCGACCTCAACGATACACAAGGGGGTGTAGTTGCACTAATATTTAAATACTGCGATGATAACAAACTGCCATTGCTTGATTTAAAAGATTTTATAAAATTACTTCAGTTTATAGGAAATGAAGGTAAGGTTGAGATTGAAAAATTATATGGTAAAATATCTACCACATCTACCGGTACAATATTGCGTAAAGTAATAGAATTGCAACAACAGGGTGCCGATGTTTTTTTTGGAGAAAAAAGTTTTGAGGTTGATGATCTGATGCGCATTAGCGATAAAGGGCAAGGGATGATCAGTATTTTACGGGTGATGGATATTCAAGACAGGCCTAAACTATTTTCTACGTTTATGTTGCAAATGTTGGCTGAGTTATATGCCTCATCGCCTGAAGAAGGTGACCTTGATAAGCCTAAACTGATTCTTTTTATTGACGAAGCACATCTTATTTTTCAGGAGGCAAGTAACGAACTTGTTCAGCAAATTGAAACCATTATAAAATTAATTCGATCTAAAGGAATTGGCATTTTCTTCTGTACGCAAAACCCAATGGATATTCCTGCATCTGTACTAGGGCAATTGGGTATGAAAATACAACATGCGTTGAGGGCCTTTACTGCTGCTGACAGAAAAACAATTAAACAGACTGCAGACAATTATCCTGAATCAGCCTATTACAAAACCGAAGATCTTATTACACAACTTGGTATTGGTGAAGCGCTCGTGACAATGCTTAATGAAAAAGGAATACCAACGCCACTTGCACATACTATGTTATGCAGCCCTCGAAGCAGAATGGATGTGCTTACAGAGCAAGAGGTTGATTTAATAAATGCTAAAAGCAAATTAGTTGCTAAATACAATGTTGATGTAGATAATGAAAGTGCATATGAATTATTAAATGCTAAAATAGAAGAGGCAGCAGCAAACGTTACTGTAACGACGAGTACAACGGCAAAGAAGGAAAAAGAAGAACCAAATGCTTTTGAAAAAATTACAAGTAATACTGTTGTAAAAGGTATGCTGCGAACCGCTGGTAATGGAATTGTTCGATCACTTTTAGGTTCTTTGGGGCTTGGTGGTAGGAGTAGATCAAAAACTAAAAGTTGGTTTTGATTAAAAACGAAACTTTAAAATACTTAAAATGAGAGGTTTATAAAATGGTGCAGGTTCACTTTCAAAAAATATTCTTGTGTAGTATAATTTCTACAAAATAAATCTAAAATAATTTGTCTAAATGCAGAATATGTGTATCTTCACATCGGTTTTTCATAGGATATTGGATTTTAAAGCGGGACTAGATTTCTATCTTGGTCCCTTTTTTTATGCTTTTATTTTCCGTAAGTAAAATTTTAGTCTAAATTTCCCTTCAGCGTAAGCATTTCTTTATCTACCGTAACAACAATTTCTTCTTCAATTAAAAAAGTAATAACCAGCCACAAAGATCTTTGCCGCAATGGTTTTAACTTTTGTATAAGCTGTTTGTAAGTGAGCTTTTCTGTTTTAAGCAATGCTAAAATTTTATCAGATACAATTTTAAAATCTTCAGTGCTAAGTTTTGCCTCTGTGTTGTTAATGCAGTTATCACATATGCCACAATCTTTTGCATTTGTTTCGCCAAAATAGTTACTTATAATTTTGCTTCTGCAGAAAGCTGCATTAGTAACATAGTGTTCAATTGCCTTTGTTCTTTTTGTAGCTTCTGTTTTTCTAATGTTCATGGCATTAACATCTATAAAAAAATCATCGTTGTACATTCTGTTTTTAAGTAAAAATATTTGTGGCTTTTCACTTGCAGGTTTATAATTAATAATTCCTTTTTGATGAAGCTCCTGCAACGATGCTACAAGTTCCGTGTTTGGTATTTTTATAAAACCTGCTAAAACCTTTTCGTAAATAATAGTTTGAAAATCGAAAATGCCCTCATAAGATCTTAGTAAACCTTTAATCGTTGGTTCAAGTTTTGGGTGCTGTATTTGAAATTCTTCGAGATCTGATTTTGAAGATATAAACTCGACGGTGCTTTGTTTAAACATCATTTCACTAAAGCTAATGAGTCCTTCCTGCCCAAGGGCCTGAATACCATACGTTGCCTCAAGCATGTTTAATTTAAAGTGTTGGGAAAAGCTTGCTATATCAATATCAAAACTTAGCCCTTCACCTGTACCAGCTGCTACCTGTAAATAATTCATTAAAGCCAGGTAAATCATTTTTAATTTTGGCAGAGAGGGATATCTTGTTTCTATTTTATATTTAAGGTCTTCGGTTTCTTTGCTGTTGTGTAATAAAACTGCGTACGATCTTTTTCCATCCCGCCCCGCACGGCCGGCTTCTTGGTAATAATTTTCAAGACAATCAGGTACATCATAATGAACCACTATTCTTACATCTGGTTTATCAATACCCATCCCAAATGCATTAGTACTAACTATAATCCGGCTTTTATTGTTAATCCATGCATCTTGTTTTATAGTACGTTTTTCGCTGGGTAAACCTGCGTGGTAAAAGTCAGCATCAATGTTATGCATGCGCAGTAATTCTGTTACAACTGTGGTTTGTTTTCTGCTTTTGCAGTAAACAATAGCACTACCTTTTACGTTGTGTAAAATTTCCAACAATTTTGTTTCTTTAGATGCTGGTTTAAAAACACTGTACGATAAATTGGGTCTTGCAAATGATTGTTGAAACTTTTTATAATTTTTGTTGAACAGAAGATTAGTGCATATATCATCCTGTACATTTATTGTTGCAGATGCAGTTAAAGCAATTACCGGCACTCCGGGAAGTTCTTCTCTAAGGTTTGCAATGCGCAAATATGATGGCCTAAAATCATAGCCCCATTGCGAAATACAATGCGCTTCATCTACCGCTATCAACGAAGGTTTTAATGCCGGTAAATATTCAAGAAATAACTTTGTCTCTAAACGCTCGGGTGAAACATAAAGAAATTTATAATTCCCGAAAGCTGCATTTTGCAAAGTTTGTTTTACTTCTGTAAATGACATTCCTGAATAAATAGAAAGCACACCAATACCTTTCTTTTTTAGATTTTCTACTTGGTCTTTTATAAGTGCTATTAGCGGACTTATTACAAGACACAAGCCCTCATTCATTAATGCTGGAATCTGAAAACAAATAGATTTACCACCACCCGTTGGCAACACAGCAAGTGTATCTTTTTTGGCCAATACAGCATTGATGATCTCTTCCTGTAATGGCCTGAATGTATCGTGACCGTAATATTTTTGAAGGGTTTGTTGTGGAGACATTTATTAGAACCAGATGGTTTTAAGTTGCACCTGACATTGGTGATAGATAATTTATTGGAATATTAATTTTATTGTCACTTAAAAATAATGCTGCTGTGTATCAATCAACAAATATTTCTTTTAAAATAATTTTAGTAGACTCAATTTCTTTTGCTGTAATTCTCCCTAATTTTTTTATAATTCTTTTTCTGTCTATTGTTCTAATTTGATCAAGTACAATCCAGCCTTTGGTTTTATTGTGTTTTACTTCAACTCTTGTAGGGTAGTGCTTCGAACTACTTGTCATTGGTGCAATAACAACTGTATTTAAAAATTTATTCATTTCGTTTGGCGAAATGATAACGGCTGGTCGTGTCTTTTGCATTTCACTTCCAATTGTAGGGTCAAGGTTAACCAAAACAATCTCGTATTGGGTTAACTCCATTCTTCCAAATTTTCATCTTCAAACACATCAGCAATAAAAAGGTTATCATCGCCATTTTTATGCATTTTTTTAAAAGCTACATCCCAATCTTTTCTTGGTTCTGTTTTCGGTTTTAGAATTATATAATCTTTCTCAAGAATTATTTCTAAAGTGTCCGTAATATTATATTTTTCTAAAACTGTTTTCGTTAAACGAATACCTTTTGAGTTTCCTATCGGAATAACTGACACTTCCATAATTAATATTTTTTGTGACTACAAAGTAATTACAATTTTTGTAAAATTTAGAATTATTTTGGCTAAACTTAATTAGCATTAGTTTACGATTTCGACAATCTTCGAAATTTCACTCCTCTCCCTGTAGGGTAAGAGGGGCCATTAATCTACCTTCTTTACAAACAACCTTATAGAATTTACCGCCAACACTATATCACTAAAACCCATTGCCAATGCCGCAAGTGTTGGTGTAAGTAAACCGAAAGCCGCAATTGGAAGTGCAACAATATTGTAAATAAATGCCCAGAAAAGATTTTGTTTGATGGTAAGATAGGTGTGCTTACCAAGCCCAAGAGCAAGTGGTAAATTTTTAATACCGCTGTTCATTAAAATAACATCTGAACTTTGCATCGCAATGTGAGAGGCATCGCTTAGAGAAATGCCAAGCGTAGCTTTTGCAAGTGCCGGAGCATCATTAATGCCATCACCAACCATTGCAGTTGGTATAGTGTTATTCAAAGCTGCAATCTTCTCCATTTTTTGTGCAGGTGTTTGCTCTGCATATACTTCGTCTATACCAAGTTTACGAGCTATTACATCACATTTATTTTTTAGATCACCACTTAATAAAATGGTTTTAATATTTTTTTTGTGAAGTGCTGATATTACAGATTTTGCCTCAGGTCTAATTTCATCCTGCACATCTATCCAACCAATTTCAACATTATTTTTAAATACATAAATGTTGTGCTGTTGGTCAGCCTTTTCTTTTAATAATTTATAAGAGCCAGCTTCATAATTGTTGCCATCTGTGTCTGTAGCTTTTATTCCAATACCTTTTATTTCCTCGACATTTTTCCATGTTATTGGGTTGTTCATTTTCCACTCTGTTCCAATCGTTTTTGCAATTGGATGATTGGAGAATTTTTCGAGAGAAAAAACAATTCTTTTAAACGCTGCCTCATTTATATCGGTGCTAAATTCGGTGATTGTGAAGTTGCCGGTAGTGAGTGTTCCTGTTTTATCAAACACAACTTGTTGTATTCTCTTAAAGGATTCCAGTGCGCTTGCATTTTTAAAAAGTATTCCAAGCTTTGCCGCCCTTCCAAGCCCAACAGCAATTGCAGCGGGCGTTGCAAGCCCCATTGCACACGGACATGATATTACTAGTACAGCAATTGCTCGCATCAAAGAATCGCCACTTGATATGTGGAATGCAAAGAAATTTAATAAAAAAGTAACTGCTGATAACACTAAAACCGTGGGTACAAATATGGCACTTATTCTATCAGCAAGCTTTTGCATTGGTGGCTTCTCGGCCTGTGCATTTTCTACCATTTTTACAATGCCTGAGAGCACGGTATCTTTTCCGGCAGCAGTTACCTGTGCTTTTACAAGTCCATCTTCCAATACACTTCCACCAATTAAAAAGTCTTTTTTTGTCTTTGGGAGCGGTAAGCTTTCACCCGTAATGATTGCTTCGTTTACTGTACAATCTCCCCACAATATTTTACAGTCAGCAGGTACCTGTTCGCCATTTTTAATTAATACAAGGTCGCCCGTTTTTAAATAAATATTCTCCAGTGGAAAAATCTGTTCTTTGTGTTCATCATCAAAAGCAATCATGTTAGCCATTACCTTTTGAGACTTTGTTAAGCTGCGAACTGCTCTCTGCGTGGATTGTATCGATGTTTCTTCCAAATAGTTTCCAAAAAATACAAGGGTAATAATAGAAGCAGCGGTTTCAAAGAAAAGGTATTGCTCACCAAGCTGTAATGCTGCACCAACAAGGCTGTAGACAAAAGAAGCAAGAGCTCCTACTGCAATTAATACATTCATATTAGGCATACCATGAAACAAACTTTTTACTGCACTTCTTCCAAAAAAATACATGCCCGTTATAAAAACGGGCAGGCACAAAGCAATTTGTATCCATGGGTTCATTAGCCAATGCGTATAGGTTCCCATTGGCAACATGTGCATCATCAGCACTAACGTGAATGGCAGTGTAAATAAAAAACGTTGTTTGTTGTTAGATAGTAATGATGTTTTTTTTGGTAAATCTCCTGCTGCTTCGTCAACAACGTTATACCCGAGTTTTTTTATACCCGCACTCAGGTTTGATAAAGATGATTCTGTATTGGATGTAAAGCTCACTGCACCCGTAATTGGGTTTACCTGCACATTAGATAAGCCTTCTTTTTTTAAATAATTAGAGACACTTAATGCGCAGTTACTGCAGGTCATTCCCTCCACTTTTAATTCCGTTGTTAGCATGCTGCAAAATTATCTTCAATATGCGTTAACCAATTACTAATTATGCCATTTATCTTTGCAACATGGATGTACTTTTTACCCTTCCACAAATACGATCAGCGGCGGCAACTTTTTTGGCAGCTGCAAAAAATGCCAATGTTATAGCGATCCATGGCGAAATGGGCGCAGGCAAAACCACCTTTGTGCATGCAGTTTGCGATGAACTTGGCGTGCAAAATGCGGTGAGCAGTCCTACATTTTCAATCATTAATGAGTACACAACAGCTGCGGGTAAAACCATTTATCATTTAGATCTGTACAGGCTTAAATCTGTAGAAGAGGCTATAAACGCCGGTGTTGAAGATTGCTTTTACAGCGGTAATTTATGCATAGTTGAATGGCCGGAAATTGCGCCAAGTATTTTCCCGGAAAATACTTTACAGGCTCACATAGAAATAGTAGGAAGCAATGAAAGAAGATTGGTTATTAAACGATAGTTGATTAGTTGTACGGTTGATTAGTTGATTTGCTAGATAGTTGATTAGTTGAATGGGTGAATAGTTGATTTGAAAGTTTTGTTTAAATTGTACAACTTTATAGAATGTAAAAGTTCATTTTATTTTTTATAACTTTTGAAGTGTTGCATTCAATCAATGAACTATTCAAACAGTCAACCATATTTGAATTCTTAAAGTACAATATGGTACCTAAAAAAATTGAACTGTTGCATTCAACCATTCAACTTATCAACCATTCAACAATTTAAAACTCCATGGCTACTACAAAACCTTTTGTGTCACCCTCGCTTACTTACGAAACCCTCGAAGAAACTTTAGATATAAAGCCCAAAAGAGAGTCTTTGTGTATTGGCATACCGAAAGAAGATTCTTTTAATGAAAACAGAATAGCGCTTACTCCCGATGCAGTAAGTGTAATAATAGCTAATGGGCACGAAGTAAATGTTGAAAGCAATGCCGGCGTTGGTGCCAATTATACTGATAATGATTACAGCGAAGCTGGTGCAAAAATATTGTTTGATAAAAAGCAAGTGTTTGAATGTGATATCATCGTAAAGAGTGCTCCAGTAAGTTTAGAAGATTGTGAGCTGCTAACAATGAACCAATACATTATTTCTCCGATTCATCTGGCAGAAATGAAGAGGGAAATATTGCTGAAGATGATGGCAAAAAAAGTGACTGCCCTTAGCTTTGAGAATCTAAAAGATGATAGCGGTCACAACCCGATTGTACGCAGCATGAGCGAAATTGCAGGCTCTGCAGTAATGCTTGTTGCAGGGCAATATTTAAGCAATGCCAACAATGGTAAAGGCGTTTTAGTGGGCGGTATCAGTGGTATTCCGCCAACAAAAGTTATTATTTTAGGCGCCGGTATTGTAGGTGAATATGCAGCAAGAACAGCATTGGCGATGGGAGCAAGCGTAAAAATATTTGATAACAGTATTTACCGTTTAAAGCGTTTGCAAAATAATATCGGTGGGCGTTTGTGGACGTCTGTTATTGAACCAAAAATTTTGGCAAAGCAATTAAAGACCTGTGATGTGGCTGTAGGAGCACTCAGCAATGATGGTGGCAGAACA
>JANOTH010000301.1:0-1539 GCA_031416275.1 Ferruginibacter sp.
TTTTTGGCTGATAATGGAATTGTTTTTTTCGGCTTTCCACCTTGGCAAATGCCTCTTGGCGGCCACCAGCAAATTTGTAAAGGCAAGTGGCTTTCTAAAATTCCTTATTATCATTTATTGCCCATGCCTTTGTATAGATGGATATTAAAAATGAATGGGGAAAACTGGGAAGAAATGGTGGAGATAAAAGAAACGGGAATCTCGATAGAAAAATTTGAAAACATTGTAAAAAAAACAGGTTACAGTGTTCTAAACAAAACTCATTATTTATTGAATCCTATTTACGAATACAAATTTGGCTGGAAGCCGAGGAAACAATTTGGATTGGTACAAGCCATTCCTTGGGTTAGGAATTTTTTTACAAGTTGTGTTTACTATTCCATTCAAAAAAAATAATTTAATTAAAAATAACAGAATAACTAAAATGATACATGTAGTTTTTGGTGAAGCAGATGTAAAAGTGATGGGCGAAGTAATTTTGCTGGATGAAAGTTTAGCTGGAGAAATTGTACAAATAAAAGACGATTTGTCAGTAGGGCCATTGCAAAATTGTTATGTGGGCGAAGGAATAGAAATGCGGAAGCAATGGTGGAGAGATGTACTTGCAGGAGGGGAATATTCGCATAAAGTAGATGATGGAAGTGTTGATGATTATAAAACAATTGCAGAGCTTGTAGGTACAATGCGCAGAAATGAAGAAGAAGTTATCTGGATTTGGGCTGCACAAAACAGCCACGATGTTTGTGGCTATTATTGGATATTAAATTACATGAAGGAATTTAAAGGGCGGGTATTTATTCTATACCTTAATAATCTTCCTTTCATAAATGAAAAAGGAAATATTTTTTACCCTGAATATTTACATCAGATTCCAGCAAAAGAATTTTTAAAAGCAAAAAAACTTGCAAGAGAAATTACAACGTCCGAGTTTGAAGTTGACCCCGATGAGTGGTCGAAATTAATGAGCGACAACAAAGGTATTCGTAGATTGGAGGGCGGAAAAAAACTGGCACAATTTGATTACGATTATTTTGATGCCGATTTAAAAAAGTTTGTTCCTGCAGAATTTCAAAAAGCAAGTAAAATATTGCAACAAGTTGGTACAAAAGTAAAAATTGGTGCAAGCGATGCCTATCTTTTGTGGAGGTTGAAAACATTGGCGGCCATGCAGGTTTTTGAAGTGCAGGGTGAGGTAGGCAATGCAAAAGATTTTGAGTTGAAAGCAGTGTAAAGAACAATAAATAACAAAATGGCAAAAGCAAACAAAGAGGATTACAAACACAGCGATAGCGGTATTGGCGGTCAATATAAAACATGGTTTTTGGACTATGCTAGCTACGTTATATTAGAAAGAGCGGTTCCTGCAATTGAGGATGGTCTAAAGCCTGTGCAACGCAGAATTTTGCATTCGATGAAGGAGATGGACGATGGGCGTTTTAACAAAGTAGCGAATATAATCGGACAAAGCATGCAGTATCATCCGCATGGAGATGCGAGTATTGGCGATGCTTTGGTGAACATGGGGCAAAAAGATTTGTT
>JANOTH010000302.1:0-26109 GCA_031416275.1 Ferruginibacter sp.
AAATGCAACAGCAACGCCGCTTACAGCAACTGGAACAAACCTACTTTGGTACACAACCGCTACAGGTGGAACAGGAAGTGCAACTGCGCCAACTCCGGTTACAACCGCAGTTGGTAGCACAACTTTTTATGTGAGCCAAACAAATAACGGCTGTGAAAGCCCACGAGCAGCAATTGTTGTGAACATAAATGCAATACCTGCTGCACCTACTGCTGCAAGCCCTGTAACATATTGCCAAAATGCAACAGCCACTCCACTTACTGCCACAGGTACAAATTTATTATGGTATACAGTTGCAACGGGTGGAACGGGATCTAACACCGCACCAACTCCATTGACAACAACAATTGGAAGCACAAATTTTTATGTTAGCCAAAGTGCAAATGGTTGTGAAAGCCCACGCACATTAATTACTGTAACCATAACTGCAACAACAGCAGCACCGACTGTTACATCGCCGGTTAACTATTGCCAGAATGCAACAGCAACAGCACTTACAGCAACAGGTACAAACTTATTGTGGTATACAAGTGTAACAGGTGGAACGGGAAGCACAACTGCGCCAACACCATCAACCACAACTGCAGGTACTACCATTTTTTATGTATCGCAAACACAGAGCTGTGGTGAAAGTCCAAGAGCAGCAATAACAGTTAATGTAAACGCAATTCCTGTAGCACCTACAGTTTCATCACTAATCAATTATTGCCAAAATGCAACAGCTACAGCACTTACAGCAACAGGAAATAATTTATTATGGTATACAGTTGCAACAGGTGGAACAGGAAGTGCGACTGCTCCAACGCCATCTACAACGACTGTCGGTACTACAACTTTTTATGTGAGCCAATCTAGTAATGGTTGTGAAAGCCCAAGAGCAGCAATTGTTGTGAATGTAAACGTAACACCGGCTGCACCAACAGTTATTGGAACTGTAAATTATTGCCAAAACATAACTGCTACACCGCTTGTAGCAACAGGTTCAAATCTCTTATGGTACACAGTAGCTACAGGAGGAACTGGAAGTACAACTGCTCCTACCCCAACTACAACAACTGCGGGCACAGCTACTTTCTATGTAAGTCAAACGCAAGGCACATGTGAAAGTCCTCGTGCAGCAATTACTGTTACAGTTACTGCACTTCCGGCGGCACCGGTGGTTGTACCAGCAATAACATATTGCCAAAACGTAACGGCTACAGCACTCACCGCAACAGGAACAAATTTAATGTGGTATACTACCCCAGCGGCAGGTACAGGAAGCAGCATAGCGCCTGTTCCTAACACAACCGTTGCAGGTACATTTAATTTTTATGTTGCACAAGCAAATAGTTGTGGGGAAGGCGCAAGAGCAAACATTCAAGTAACTGTAACGGCAACACCTGCGGCACCGGTTACTTTATCAACAACAGCAATCACACTAAATAGTGCTACACTTAATTGGAATGCACAAAGCGGTTCGTTTTTTACAGTTGAATATAAACTTGCCTCGGCTACAACATGGATCGTCGCTGCCACAGGATTACAGACAAATACTTACAATCTTTCCGGACTTGCAATTGGTGGTACTTATCAATGGAGAATTACTGCAAACTGCGTAGCTACAGGAACAGGAAATATTTCAGCGGTGCAAACTTTTACTACTGAATCAAGAAACAACAGGATTGCTATTATTAAGGATGGCATCGGTTTAAAAATTAGTCCGAATCCGGTAAGTACCACCGCAATTATTGATTACATCGTACCAGGTTCGGGCGAAGTAACATTTAATATCATTGATCAAAATGGTAGTAGTGTAAAGGTATTTTCAGAAGGTATAAGAACTGCGGGTCAATACCAGCGGATCCTTTTAAGTGAATTAAAAAGCCTACTGAGTGGTGGCTACTTTATAAGAATAGAGCAAAGCGGAAAGTCAACAGGAATAAATTTTATTAAGTTTTAAATTAGAAATTGCTGAACAGAAAATCGGGCTATAATTGAAAATTATAGCCCGATTTTGTTAATGTTCTAATTCTTTGTTTAATCTTATTTCACTTCAAATAGGTAGTAACTTTTTTTACCTTTTTGTACAAGTAGGAATTTGTTGTGAAGCAGCATTTCCGCAGTTGGTATTAATTTTGGATCATCCAATTTTTTCCTGTTTATACTTATTCCTCCTGATAAAATCATTTTCTTAGCATCTCCTTTACTATTGAAAATGTCTGCATCTGTTAGTAAAGTCGCAAGGTCTATTCCATTTTTAAAATCGCTACCCGATATATAGGTTTTTGTAATGCCCTCAATTTGATTTAATTCAGCTTCTGATAAATCTTCTGCCGCTGCATTTTGAGAAGCGAATAATTTTTCAGTTGTTTCAATTGCTTTTAAATATTCCTCGTTTCCATGCACAAAAATGGTAATCTCTGAAGCGAGTTTTTTTTGCAATAATCTTTTAGCTGCATCTTTTTTATGGTCATCAATTAAACTGTCAATATCTACTTTCGGTAAAAAAGTAAATATTTTGATCCAGCTTTCCGCATCTTCATCTGATGAGTTTAACCAAAATTGATAAAACTTATAAGGAGAGGTTTTTTCTGCATCAAGCCAAACATTTCCTTGCTCTGATTTGCCAAATTTTGTACCATCGGTTTTTTTAATAAGTGGACAGGTGAAAGCAAATGCTTCACCTGATTCTTTTTTTCGAATGAGTTCAGTGCCTGTTACAATATTTCCCCATTGATCGCTGCCGCCCATTTGTAATTTGCAATTCATATTTTTAAATAGCCATAAAAAATCGTAACCCTGTACAAGCTGGTATGTAAATTCCGTAAACGACATGCCATTTTCCCCATCAAGTCTTTTCTTCACGCTATCCTTAGCCATCATATAATTCACGGTAATATGTTTACCCGCATCTCTTATAAAATCTAAAAAAGTGATCCCTTTAAACCAATCATAATTATTTACTAATACCGCTGCATTAGATGTACTTTCTTTAAAATCTAAAAACTTATAGAGTTGCGCTTTTACCCCCTCAACATTTTTATTCAAAGTTTCTTCGCTTAACATATTTCTTTCCTCACTTTTGCCGCTTGGGTCTCCTACCATACCGGTTGCCCCACCAACAAGAGCTACAGGTTTATGCCCTGCTCTTTGTAAGTGAACTAAAAGTAGTATAGGTACAAGGCTACCGATATGTAAACTGTCTGCAGTAGGGTCAAAGCCAATATAGGCCGATGTAACCTCTTTGTTTAATTGTTCTTCAGTGCCTGGCATAATATCTTGTAGCATTCCACGCCACCTTAACTCTTCAATAAACGCATTCATATGATATAAAAATTTCGACAAAAATAAGGTTGTAAAAGGTATTGCAAGATTAGATTTTTCAAAAATTAGACCATGGGTGGATTTGTTTTTTTTATGTGATGCACCCTTTTTTGTTTAGTACGGAAAAGTTATGGTGAAACCCCTTTAGAATTGGGTATTTTAAGGGAAAAATGGTAGTAGTTTTGTATATTTGGATTAAAGTTGTTGAAATTTATCTTCCATCAACACTTTTTTTAATATTCAAGCGTTTAAGGAAGTGGATTTGGATTTTACAATCAATAATATTCGTGTTATGAGTAGAAGCAATATTGCTTTTTTATCCGTCTTTCTTTTATATTCCTTTTCAGGTTTTGCGCAGTTTAGAAAATACTCGAATGAGTTTTTAAATATTGGTGCAGGTGCAAGAGGGTTAGGGATGGGTAGTGCACAGGTAGCTTCAGTAAACGATGCCACCGCCGGATATTGGAATCCTGCTGGGTTGGCTCAAGTAAAAGACAACCCATCTGCAACAATTATGCATGCCGAATATTTTAGTGGCATTGCTAAATACGATTATGCTGCCGTTGCTATTCCTGTTCAGGATAATAAGCGTACTGTAGGTTTTTCTTTACTTCGTTTTGCTGTTGATGATATTCCTAATACACTGTTTTTGGTTGAACCCGATGGCAGTTTAAACTATAATAATATTCAAACGTTTTCTTCAGCTGATTATGCGTTCCTTATGTCCATATCTCAAAAAGTTAAAGAGACAGATAATTATACCTTAAATGCAGGCGTAAATGCAAAAGTGATTTACAGAAAAGTAGGAAAATTTGCAAATGCATGGGGTTTTGGCTTGGATGCAGGATTACAAATGAAGGGAGAAAAATGGAGCCTTGGTCTTGTAGCAAAAGACCTAACTACAACTTTTAATGCCTGGACATTTAAGTTCACCGAAAGAGAGAAAGAAGCGTTATACTTAACAAAAAATGATATACCGGTAAAGTCTACTGAGCTTACTGCGCCTCGCATTACACTCGGCGGGGCTTATACTTTTAACGTAGGTACGAATTTAAAAGTACTAACGGAAGCTAATGTAGATGTAACATTTGACGGGAAAAGAAATACAGTGTTAAGTGGCAATACAGTGAGTGCAGATCCGCACCTTGGGCTTGAAGGCGCTATAAAAGACGTTTTTTTTGTAAGAGCTGGTATTACGAATTTTCAACAGGCACTATCAGATGGTGATACACTTAATCAAAAAAAAGTATGGATATACCAGCCAAGTCTTGGGGCTGGGTTTAAAATTAAAAATGTAAATATTGATTATGCATTTACAAATCTTGCAAATCAATCCAATCCTTTATATACACACGTAGTTTCATTGAAAATCAATTTTGGAAAAAAGGACGAAGAATAATGGCTTTCAAAACTGTACAGTTATGATAAAAAAAATACTTTTACCTATTCTCTTATTGTGTGCATTCTCTGTAAACGCACAGTTTAACAATAGCTGGATAGATTATACAAAGAGTTATTATAAGTTTAAATTAAATTCTGACAATATTACTCGCATTCCACAGTCTACCCTAGCGGCAGCCGGTTTGGTTTCAGTTAACGCAGATAATTTTCAACTTTGGAGAAATGGGAAAGAGGTTAGATTATTTACTTCTGCGTCAGGTACTGTGCTTGGGACAAATGATTTTATTGAATTTTGGGGAGAAATGAATGATGGAAAAGCCGATGCAGCCCTTTACAAAAGCCCACAATTTCAACTAGCTGATAGATTTAGTTTAGAAACAGACACTTCTACCTATTTTTTAACTGTAAATACTTCTGGTAGCAATTTAAGATATACAACTGCTGTGAATGCATCGCCAAGTGCCGCAACGCCCGATGCTTTTTTTATGCGCAAAATTGATCTTTATTATAAAAACAATTTAAACCGGGGTTTTGCGAGAGATTTGGGTGAATATGTATATTCATCTGCTTACGATAATGGAGAAGGTTATACAACGACTGACAGAAGTGTGGGTGCACCGTTTACTGAGACAATTAGTGGCTTAAATGTTTACACTGCAGGTCCTGCAAATAGTCTTTCAGTCAGGGCTAAGGTTTTTTCAAATACTGATAATATACAACGCACATTAACACTTAGGCTTTTTGGAAATACCATTTCTTCTACTGTTACATCGAATACATCTCAGGCTATTTTTAATGCGACAAACCAGCCTTTAACATTTTTACAAAACACCGCAACCGCCGATGTAAGCATTACCAACAGTAATATTTCAAATCCTGCTATTACGGATAGATTTGTGGTAGCTACTGTTGGTATAACTTATCCTTCATTATTTAATTTTAACAACAGCAAATCTTTCTCTTTTGAACTAGCTGCTTCTACGGGCAATAATATTGTAATTGATAATTTTAATTACGGAACAACAGCTCCTGTTTTATATGATGTTAATAATGGCAGAAGATATATAGGTGACATTGCATCGACTCCCGGTAAAGTAAAATTTGTTTTACCTGCATCAGCAGATGTAGAGAGAAAATTTATTTTGAACAATGTTGAAGCTGCCAGTATTGTAAGTGTCAACAATTTAACTGCCAAAACTTTCACTAATTACAATACGACTACAACTCGTGGAGATTATATTATAATTAGTAATCCTATTCTGTATAATGATGGGGCGGGGGTAAATAATGTTGAGCTTTATAGAGCTTATAGAAGCACCGCAAATGGGGGTGGTTACAATGCTAAGGTTTACGATATAAATGAGCTAACCGACCAATTTGGATTTGGGATAAAATCTCATCCCGATGCCATAAGGAATTTTGTAAGATTCATGGATGTTCAATATCCTGTAAAGCCAAAATTTATTTTTATAATTGGAAGAGGGGTCACATACCAAGGGAAAAGGCCTCAAGAGGCAAACCCGACTGCAGCAAAACTTGATTTGGTAGGGACTTTTGGTTGGCCTGCATCTGATAACTTATTGGTTTCACAACCTGCTTCAACATTTCCAATTACTCCCGTTGGAAGATTGGGTGCCATTAGCGGAAGAGAAGTTGGTTATTACTATCAAAAGGTTCTGCAGTACGAGCAGGCTCAAAGAACGCAAAGTCCTTTAATAGCTGATAAGGGGTGGATGAAAAATATGATACATGCTGTGGGGGGTAAAAATGATGGTGAGAGCCTTCAACTAGGCGGTTATATGGACGAGTGCAAAGTAATTGCTCAAGACACATTATATGGTGCAAACGTAGAAACTTTTAGAAAAACTTCTGTGGCTACTGTGCAGCAGGCCAGTAGTGAAAGGATTACTCAATTATTTGAAGGGGGCATGGGTTTTATTGGGTATTTTGGACACTCATCGGCAACAGTTTTTGAATTTAATATTAGCAATCCCGAAAATTATAACAATGTTGGAAAATATCCTTTCTTTAATGTAAGCGGGTGTATTGCAGGGGATTTTTTCAGCTTTGACCCTGCACGACTTTCAGTGTTAAATACACTCTCCGAAAGGTATACGTTTGCTGACCAAAGAGGCAGTATAGGATTTTTAGCTGATACCCATTTTGGTGTAGGATTTTATTTAAATCAATTTAACACCCGGTTTTATCAAAACTTTTCTAAGCGAATGTATGGGCAAAGCGTGGGTCAACAGCTAAGAGAGGTTCAATCTTTTCTTGATGGTGCAAACCCTTCAGTTGACTATTTAATGCGTATACATTTGGAAGAGGTTAATTTAAACGGTGACCCTGCAATTAAAATCAATGCTTTTCCTAAACCTGATTATGTAATTGAGGAGCCTTCAGTTGTTATTTCGCCAAATATTATTACGGTAGCTGATCCTTTTTTTAATGTAAAAGTTAATATGAGGAACATTGGAAAGGCTTCAGGCGATTCTATTAGAGTTTCGGTAAAAAGGTTATTTCCAAATGCAACCGTTCCGGTGATGATCAAAGACACCTTAATCCCGGGAATTAAATTTGCAGATAGTTTAAATTTAAATATACCAATTGAACCTGCAATAAGCAGTGGCCTAAATAAAATTATTGTAGAGCTAGACTGGACAAATTTGGTTTCTGAAATTTATGAGACAAACAACAAAATAACAAAAGATGTTTTCATTTTTGAAAATACATTAAGTCCTGTTTTTCCATACAATTATGGTATTGTCAATACACAGAATATAACATTTTCTGCAAGTACAGCTAACCCTTTAGTAGGGCAAAGTAATTTTGCTATGGAGATAGACACTACAGAATTATTTAATTCGGCGTTTAAAAAAACATACAATGTAAACAGCGTCGGCGGTCTAATACAATTTACCCCTACAAACCTAATATTTACGGATAGCACAGTATATTATTGGAGAACTGCTGTTGTACCAACAACGGGGGTAACAATTTGGAATAATGCCTCGTTTGTGTATTTACCTAATGGTGGACAAGGGTTTAACCAGTCGCATTATTTTCAATTTTTGAAAAGTAATTATGACGCTAATATCTTTTTAAGCAATACTCGAAATCTAAAATTTACAAGTTTAAATACTTTTTTAAACGTTTCAACGGGTAATTTTCCACCAAATGATTTTCCAGAAACGACTATTAGTCTGGGAGCTTTTACCATTAGTAATTGGGGAACGAGATTCAATACATTTCAATTTACTGTTCTTGATGGAACAACCGGTTCTGTAATTAAAAATACTACTGGAGGCTTATACGGCAGTAACTCATCTAACAGGTTAAACCAGTTTGAATTCTTTTTCGGGGATGTAATCAGCAGGACTAAAATAGTAGATTTTCTAAATCTAATGCCAAATAATGCAGTTATAATAATGTATCCATTATTATTTAATGGTTCTGTAAATTCCTATGTAAACCAATGGCAAACTGATCCTACTATCACAACAGCTCCAAATTTGTACGATAAATTAAAAGGCTATGGTTTTACAATGCTCGATTCTTTTTATAGAAATAGGGCAATGAACTTTAAGTTTAGTAAAGATGGGTCCACGCCCTCTTTTCAAAAAGTTGGAGGTATACCTGAAGAAATTATAACAGCACAAATCCCAATAACGCTTACAAATGTAAATGGGGTCATAACCTCGCCAATTTTTGGTCCTGCAAAATCATGGGACAAATTTCAGTGGCAAGGGAACTCATTAGATACGCCTAATAGAGATTCGATTACTTTCCAATTAATAGGCATTACTTCCTCTGGTGCTGAGACTGTTTTATACACTATTGATTCTACCATTAAGGATTTAAATATTACAGGAGTAAATGCGACAATCTATCCTTTTATTAAAGTAAAGTTTAATAATATAGACAGCTCTAAGGGCACTCCATATCAACTTAGATATATTAGATTGAAGTATACTCCGGTGCCCGAAGGTGCGGTGGCACCCAATATAAGATTTACAATGAAAGATAGTGTGGATGCTGGTGATCCCATTGCTTTTTCGTTGGCCTTTAAAAATATAAGCCAAGTAAGGTTTGATAGCTTAATGAGGATTAATTTACGGATTAAAACAGCAAATAATTTTGATAGTATTATAAACATTCCGCGTGGGAAAATTTTAATTGCAGGAGATACGCTAGTGGCTTCGTACAGTATTCCATCAGAAAAATATCCTGGAAAAAATACTTTGTTTATTGAATTTAACCCAATCAATAACCCGCCTGAACAATTTCATTTTAATAATATTTTGTACAAAGATTTCTTCGTAAAGTCCGATGTTTTTAATCCTTTATTGGATGTGACTTTTGATGGCGTTCATATTCTAAGTAGAGATATAGTTGCAGCAAAACCTGTTATTTTGATAAAGTTAAAAGACGAGAATCGTTTTTTAGCGTTAAGAGATACTGCTCTTATTAAAGTGCAACTGCGCTATCCTGATCAAACCCTCAGAAGTTTCAGCTTTGGAGATACATTGCGTTTTAATCCTGCAAATTTGAGTACCGGAGAAAATGCCGCAACAATAGAATTCAAACCTTTTTTACCACAAGACGGTGAATATGAATTAATAGTTTCAGGGAGGGATGTATCTGGGAATAAAGTAGGAGCATTAAATTATAGAACGGCGTTTACTGTGATTAATAAGCCAATGATTAGTGAATTGCTCAATTTTCCAAATCCGTTTACCACTTCTACAGCATTTGTATTTACACTTACAGGAAGCCAGATTCCACAGAATATGCGTATCCAGATATTAACCATTACAGGTAAAGTAGTAAAGGAAATCACAAAAGAAGAATTGGGTGCCATTCACATAGGAAGAAATATAACAGATTATAAATGGGATGGAACGGATATGTATGGCCAAAAGTTGGCAAACGGTGTTTATATCTACAGAGTTATTACAAACCTCAATGGTAAATCTTTTGAAAAGTATAAGGCAGAAGGTGATGATATAAATAAGTTCTTTAATAAGGGTTATGGAAAGATGTATCTCATGCGATGATTTTATGATGATATTGAAGCCCTGCTTTTGCGGGGCTTTTTTTATACTTTTACAAAAAATATAAATGGCCAAAATTGGGATAAATATTGCGACCGGCAGTTTGCAAAAAGAAGAAATTATAGTGGGAATTGATTTAGGTACAACCAACAGCCTAGTTGCCATCATTCATCCAGAAACTAAAAAGCCTACTGCATTAAAAGAGCACAACAGTTCTTCTCTTGTTCCTTCGATAGTTTATTTTAACCAAGCAGGAGAGGCGATTGTAGGAGAGGAGGCTAAATCCTTTTTAATTTCAAACCCTGAAAGAACAATTTTTTCTGCAAAGAGATTGCTAGGAAAAAATTATGACGATATTAAAAACAATGCTTCATTTTTCTCTTATAAAATAATTGATGAAGATGCAAATAAGTCCGTAAAAATTAAAGTGGATGAAAAGTTTTATTCACCTATAGATCTATCAGGACTCATTTTAAAAGAGCTTAAAACCCGAGCAGAACACATACTTAAAACTCCTGTAAACAAAGCTGTAATAACGGTTCCTGCTTATTTTAATGATGCCCAAAGACAAGCAACAAGAGATGCCGGAAAACTTGCCGGCTTAGATGTGCTGCGGATAATTAATGAACCCACAGCGGCAAGCCTTGCTTACGGCTTAGGTTTAAAAAAAGACGAACAAAAAACTATCGCTGTGTATGATTTAGGTGGCGGCACTTTTGATGTGTCTATTCTTAATATTAACAATGGAGTGTTTGAGGTACTTTCAACAAATGGTGATACATACTTAGGTGGAGACGATTTTGACAGAGCGATTGTACAACATTGGCAAAAAGAAAATGAGCTTACAGACGAAGAACTTTTACAAAACAGTTCTTTAAAGCAAACGCTAAGATTAAAAGCTGAAGAAGCTAAAAAACAACTTTCTGAGAACGATTTTTTCTCAACAGCATTCTTAGATAAAACTATTCATCTTGACAAGAAAGAATTTAACGCTCTTATAATTGATCTAATAAATAAGACTATTGTTTGTTGCAAAAAAGCAATAAAAGATGCAGGCATATCTGTTAACGATATTGATGAAATTATAATGGTAGGCGGTAGTACAAGAGTGCCCTTAGTGAATGAAACAGTGAGTAGTTATTTTGGTAAACCGGTGAACAATACCGTAAATCCTGACGAAGTTGTTGCACTTGGCGCAGCCATACAGGCTGATATACTTGCAGGCAATAATAAAGATGCATTGTTATTGGATATTACACCACTGAGTTTAGGAATTGAAACGGCCGGAGAGTTAATGGATGTAATTATTGCGAGAAATTCTAAGATTCCTTCTTCTGCAGCAAGAGAGTATACAACCCAAATTGATGGACAGGTTAATATGCGCATAAGTATTTACCAAGGAGAAAGAGACATTGTAAAAGATAATAGATTGCTTGCAACTTTAAATTTAAAAGGAATTCCTGCCATGCCGGCTGGCATGGCTAAAGTGCAAGTAAGTTTTATTATAAATGCAGATGGAATATTGACTGTAAAAGCCAAAGAATTAAGGAGTGGAATAGAACAAGCTATAGAAATAAAGCCTCAACTAGGAATAGATGATGCCACAGTAGAAAAAATGTTGCTAGACTCGATGGCAAATGCTGAAAATGATATTGCTGCTCGAGCATTGGCAGAAGCCTCAACCGAAGGGGAACAATTACTAAAAACAACTGAACGTTTTTTGCAAAAAAACGCAGACCTGTTAATTGAAAATGAATTGTCTGATACCGCTGCGGCCATGCAGGCGCTCCAACTTGCATTAACGATGGCAGATAAAAATTTAATTCAAAATAAAACAGAAATACTCAACGATATTTCTCGCCCTTATGCAGAAAGGATTATGAACAGTGTTGTAGGAGCGGCTATGAAAGGAAAAAATGTATCATGATTAAAATTCTAAAATGCTGCTTAAAGAAAGGTTAAACAATAACTACAATTTTTTAAGATTGCTAGCGGCTCTGTGTATTACATTTACTCATTCCTATAATTTGGTTTTAAAAAATTTTGATGAGCCTTTAATGAAATTGACTGGCAATAGTTTTGATTTTTCTTTCATCGGATTATCAATTTTTTTTTCTATAAGTGGTTATCTGATTGCTAAAAGCGCAGTAACTTCTTCTTCTTTTAAAAATTATATTTGGAAGCGATTTTTGCGGATACAACCCATGCTTATTTTGGTTTGTATTTTAAGTGTTTTCCTCCTAGGACCAATTTTTTCATCTTTAACTACAAAAGAATATTTTGCGGATACTGAGAGTTATACCTATTTCAGAAATATCATGCCTCTTTTTGGAATACAGTTTACATTACCTCAGGTATTTACTCAAAATTTGGCTGAAAATGGCGTTAATGGATCACTGTGGACATTGGTAGTGGAGGAAAGACTTTATTTATTGGTAGGAGGTCTCTTTGTATTTAAAAGTTATAGTAAGTACTTAATGCTAAGTTTAATTTTGATTTTAAATATTTTATATTTTTTACACTTTGCATTTTTTAATGAAAATTTAATCAAATACTTTAGTGGTAGGAATGTCTTTTATGCATTAATTTTCTTAAACGCTTCCGCTTTTTTTTTACTCAATGTTGACTTTTCGAAGTATTCCAAATCAGGGTTAATTTTCGTAGGGTTAATCTTATTACTAATTGCATCTGTATTTTCTACCCTTGAAAAATCAATTCACATTATTCTACTTCCTTTACTAATTATTTTAATAGCTCATTTAAAAGGATTTACAAACAAGGTAGGAAAATATGGAGATTTCACCTATGGAATTTATGCATTTTCATTTCCTGTCCAGCAAATATTAATTGCATCTAAAATAATAAAAGATAATCCCTTAAATCTTTTTTTTCTAACTCTATCTATAGTAATTCCAATTGCCGGTTTAACCTGGCATTTAATGGAAAAAAGAATGTTGGCTCTTAAAAACTATGTTATTTAGTGTGGCTATTCATCCTATTCACATATTTCCCGATCATATCAAACTCTAAATTAACTTCGTCACCAACTTTTAAAGTGTGCATGTTTGTGTGCTCAAAAGTATAAGGTATAATTGCTACTGTAAAAGTAGTGTCCGTTATATTAAATATAGTCAGACTAATACCATTTAAGCAAATAGAGCCCTTTTCGATAATAAGAGAAGAGAATTTTTTATCAAACGAAATTGTATACTCCCAACTCCCATCTTTTGTTATGGCCTCTACACATTTTCCCACAGTATCTACATGTCCCTGAACAATATGTCCATCTAATCTTCCATCAAAACGAAGGCATCTTTCTAAATTTACAACTGTGCCTATTTTCCAACTACCAAGGCTTGTTTTTTTTAAAGTCTCTTCTATTGCAGTAACTGTGTAGCTATTTTCAGTAATACTTTCAACTGTTAAGCACACGCCGCTATGGCTTAAACTTTGGTCAATTTTAAGTTCAGAAGCTATAACAGCCCTAACAGTTAACGTTACATTGCTGCCTTTTTCTTGTACGTTTTCTATTGTACCAAGTTGTTCTATTATTCCTGTAAACATGTAGCAAATTTCGGTTTTTGTTGATAATATTTCTTTTTTTAAATTTTTCTTTTATCTTTGCAATCCTAATTCACCAAAAGGGGGTATAACACAATGCTAATAATAGATTCTAAAGATTGCGAAAACATAGACAAAGCACTCAAAAAGTATAAGAAGAAATTCGAAAAAAGCCGTACGCTTCTTCAATTAAGAGAAAGGCAAGCTTTCATTAAACCTTCTATCCGTCGCCGTACCGAAGTACTCAAAGCGGTATACAAGCAACAACTTTCCGAAGGAAAATTCGATTAAAATAGTTTTAAATTATATTGTAAACTGGTGAGAGGTTATTATTAACTTTATTCATCAGTTTTTTTATGCCCATACCTCAAGCTACCTATCAACAGCGTTTTTTTAATTTTTTACAATTTCAAAAGAGATACAGTAAAAACACAATCGTTTCATACAAAAATGACTTGGAATCTTTCTTTAATTTTCTTGAGGCGCATTACCCCGATACTAGCCTTTCTGATATAAAAACTGTTTATGTCCGCAGTTGGCTAGCTGATATGAAAGATAATAAGTTAACAGCCCGTTCATTAAATAGAAAAATGTCATCATTAAGGTCATTTTTCAAATACCTTCTTAAAAATGAGATTGTAAAGGCTAATCCGGTAAGTGGCATTACTTCACCAAAAATGCCCAAGCGTTTGCCACAGTTTGTAACGGAATCAGACACAGATAAATTATTTAATGAAGTTATTTTTTCTGAGGGTTTTAGTGGACTTACTGAAAAGCTTTTATTGCAGGTGTTGTATTTTACAGGAATACGAAAAGCTGAATTAATAGCTATAAAAGAACATGATATAGATAAAATGAATGCCCAAATAAAGGTATTGGGAAAAGGAAACAAAGAAAGAATAATACCTGTAAATAATTTGCTTATAAATGATCTCAATTTTTATACAGCGGAAAAGAAAAAATTAGGTTTATACAATGAAAACAATCATTTATTCGTTACAACTAAGGGGTCAATGCTTGATCCAAAACAAGTTTATAATATTGTAAAAAAGTATCTCTCGCAGATAACCACAATCGACAAAAAAAGTCCTCATATTTTGCGCCACACTTTTGCTACGCATTTAATGAACAATGGTGCAGAATTAAATGCAGTAAAAGAATTACTGGGGCACGCAAGTCTAGCTGCTACCCAAATTTATACGCACAACAGTATCGAAAAACTTAAAGATGTTTATAGAAAAGCACATCCAAAAGCCTAAAATAATTAACAGAAAAAAGCAAAAATTAAGAGATTTTTTTTTGTAACTTGTATCAAATACTATTTGCCACTAAAAAAGTAAAACGCTTATGTAAGTAATTTATACCTGATTTATTTTTTATTTATCACCCAATAAAAAAATGGTTATGAACGTAAACATTCAAACAGTACATTTTGATGCAGATTCAAAATTAGTAGACCACATTGAAAGCAAATGTGAAAAAATTTCTCAGTTTCATGATAGAATTACAAAGGTGCATGTGTACCTTAAATTAGATAATATTGTACATAATATTAAAGATAAAATTGCTGAGATTAAAGTTTTAATTCCCGGCCACGAGTTTTTTGTTAAACACTCGTCTAAATCTTTCGAAGAAAGTTTTGACGGAGCTTTAGATGCGGTAATAAATCAAATAAAAAGGAAAAAAGAAAAGCTAGCTGCATAATTCAAAAAATAAATTAAATACAAAAGCTGCCATAAACAATGGCAGTTTTTTTGTGCAATTTGCTCTCATCTCTTTTTAAAAGGCTACCATATTTTACAAGTGTAATATGGCGGCTGAATAAATTTTACTTTTATTCAAAAAAAATAAATTTCAAAGTTTTTCTATTAATAATTTTCTCTTACATTTGCATTCCCAAAAAAAACGATTGAACAGCATTGTTTTACATAATTTGGTAGTTCTTTTTAATAAGCCGAAATAGCTCAGTTGGTAGAGCAACTGATTTGTAATCAGTAGGTCGCTGGTTCGACTCCAGTTTTCGGCTCTTTTAAATTAGTGATTAATAGTGAAGACTAATAATTACAAACGGGCAGATGGCCGAGTGGTTAAAGGCGACAGACTGTAAATCTGTTCTCTCACGAGTACGTAGGTTCGAAACCTACTCTGCCCACAGTTCTTTGAATTAATAATGAACAATTATTAATTGTATTAGCGGAAGTAGCTCATTTGGTAGAGCGGTAGCCTTCCAAGCTTCAGGTGGCCGGTTCGAGCCCGGTCTTCCGCTCTTTATGCAGTTGGCAATTTGCAGCATGCAATTGCTAACTGCAAATTGCTTTCTGCCAACTGACTAGCCGTCGTAGCTCAGGGGTAGAGCGTCCCGATATTTGTATCGGGAAGGTTGTGGTTCTATTCTCACTGATGGCTCTATAAGCCGTCGTAGCTCAGGGGTAGAGCGCTTCCTTGGTAGGGAAGAGGTCGTGAGTTCGATTCTCACTGATGGCTCAAAAAAAATTAATATCCGAAAGGATCAAAAATACAGTCGTTGATTTATCAGACTTAAAATGAAAATCTAATTTTCAAAACAAATATTAAAAATTAAAAAATGGCAAAAGAATCATTCAAGAGGGATAAACCCCATCTTAACGTTGGTACTATCGGTCACGTGGATCATGGAAAAACAACCTTAACAGCCGCTATAACCGATGTTTTGTCACAAAGAGGTTTAGCGCAAAAGAAAAATTACGATGATATAGACGGTGCACCTGAAGAAAAAGAAAGAGGTATCACTATCAACACTGCTCACGTAGAGTACGAAACAAACTCACGTCACTACGCCCACGTAGATTGTCCAGGTCACGCCGATTATGTAAAGAACATGATTACTGGTGCTGCTCAAATGGATGGTGCTATATTGGTGGTAGCTGCAACTGATGGCCCAATGCCACAAACTAAAGAGCATATCTTACTTGCACGTCAGGTAGGTGTTCCTCAGCTTGTTGTATTTATGAACAAAGTTGATTTAGTAGACGATCCAGAATTACTTGAATTAGTAGAAATGGAAGTACGTGAATTGCTTTCTTCTTATGGTTTTGATGGTGATAACACACCAATCATCCAAGGTTCAGCAACTGGTGCGTTAGCTGGTGATGAAAAATGGATTGCAAAAATCAACGAATTAATGGATGCTGTAGATAGTTATATCCCGGTTCCTCCACGTTTAGTTGATCTACCTTTCTTGATGTCTGTAGAGGATGTATTCTCTATCACAGGTCGTGGTACAGTTGCTACAGGTCGTATTGAAAGAGGTCGTATTAAAGTTGGTGAGGCTATCGAAATCGTTGGATTGATGGAAAAACCATTAGCATCTACTTGTACAGGTGTTGAAATGTTTAAGAAATTACTTGACGAAGGTGAAGCTGGAGACAACGCAGGTCTTTTATTACGTGGTATTGAGAAAACTCAAATCCGTCGTGGTATGGTTCTTTGTAAGCCAGGTTCTATCACTCCGCATACTGAATTTAAGGGTGAAGTTTACGTTCTTTCAAAAGAAGAAGGTGGACGTCATACACCATTCTTCAACAAATACCGTCCTCAGTTTTACTTCCGTACTACGGATGTTACAGGAGAGGTTACTTTGAATGAAGGAACTGAAATGATTATGCCTGGTGATAACACAAACTTTACCGTGAAACTTATCCAGCCTATCGCAATGGAGAAAGGCCTTAAGTTTGCAATACGTGAAGGTGGTCGTACAGTAGGAGCCGGTCAGGTTACTGATATCATTAAGTAAGAATAAATTGATTCTTTAAAAAGAATTTATAAATAAATAAAATACAACAAAGTACCTTTGGTCATTACCCTTGGTACTTTGTTGTTTAAAACAAAAGTAAAAGAAAATAGTTTTAATGCTTTTTTAACTAATTGTAATTCTTAAAAAAACCGCCTATCACTCATCGTTAAAGATGAGTTTTAAGCAAAACACGGGAATGGTGCAACGGTAGCATACGGGTCTCCAAAACCTTTGATCTTGGTTCGAATCCTAGTTCCCGTGCAACTTATTTAGCTAGTACTTTAAAACAGAATTAGCGAGCTAACTCATTATCAAATTTTTTAAAAATGAACAAATTCACAGATTTTGTAAAGGAATCTTATCTAGAAATGACCGAGAAGGTAAGTTGGCCCAAATGGGACCAGCTAACACAATCTACTATGATCGTTTTGGGTGCTACGTTATTTATTACATTAATTGTTGGGATAATGGATTTTGTTGCTAATAGTTCAATGAAATTCATTTACTCTTTATTTAAATAATCATGGAAGATATTATAATAGACGCTGAGGTTACGTCTCCCGCAGAAAAACCCGCTAAAGATAACAAATGGTACGTATTAAGGGTTGTAAGTGGCAAAGAGCGTAAGATAAAGGAGTACCTAGATAAGGATATCATTCGTAATGGTTGGGACAAAATAATTTCTCAAATATTTTTACCTGTAGAAAAAGTTTATAAAGTTGCCAATGGTAAAAAAGTGATGAGGGAAAGAAACTTTTATCCAGGTTATATTATGATGGAGGTTGCTGATGGTAAACTTACAGATGATATAATTCAGCACGTTAGTGGTATAAGTAATGTGATGCATTTTCTTACCGATGGTAAAGGTTCTAAAGGGAATATTATTTCTTTAAGAAAAGCTGAGGTAAATAAAATGTTGGGTAGAGTTGATGAAATGACTGACCAAGGTGGTGTTACAATGAGTGAACCATTTATTATTGGGGAAACTATTAAAATTATCGATGGTCCGTTTAACGACTTTAATGGTGTCATTGAGGAAGTAAACGATGAAAAGAAGAAATTGAAAGTACAAGTTAAAATATTCGGTCGTGCAACTCCTGTTGAATTAAGTTATATGCAGGTAGAAAAAATAGCATAGTATTATAGACTTTTATAGATATTAAAAAACCCGTCAATAATATGGCGGATTTTCTTATTTGTAATATTTAGCCTAATGCTAATTACTCTTTTAATTTTCCCTTATACTTTGCTTTGAATAAATTAAACCTCGGTATAGATACGTTTTGAACGTAGCTTTGATCTGGATTTATTAAAATGAAGTGCTGGTGATACTCTTCCGCTCTATAAAATGCATCAAGCTTTTTTACTTCTGTTACTATCGGGTTTTTAAACATACCCGATTTGTTGTATTTTTCTATAGACGCATTAGCTAGTGTTTGCTGTTCCATTGTTTCAAATAGAATAGCTGACCTATAAGATGATCCTCTGTCAGGCCCCTGCTGATCAGGTGTCGTAGGGTCTTGTGAAAGAAAGAAAACGTTTAGTAACTCATCGTAAGAAATAATTTTAGGGTCATAATATACAAGCACACTTTCTGCATGGCCCGTAGTTTCTGAACCAACTTCTCGGTAGGTTGGGTTTTTAGTATTACCACCTGCATAGCCTGCAATAGCACTATCTACACCTTGTACAGCTTCGAAAATATGAACAGTACACCAAAAACATCCTGATGCAAACACTGCAGTTGCCTTACCTTTTGATGGTGCCAATTCTACTTTACTCGTAGTTTGTTTCATATTCTTTTGCCCTTGGGCACAACTAAATTGGCTAAGTGCTATCAATCCCATAAAAACGATTGATAATGGTCTTAAATAATGCTTCATGCTTACAAATTAATTTTTGAAAATTTTAGATTCAATATTTTTGTTATGAGATATACGTTAAAAATAACGCTTACTTACAAGTAAGTTTCTTAAAACTTTGGTAATGCATAATTTATATTGCTTTGCACTAAGTACATCCAAAATTGGTTTTCTGAATACCTTAAATACCGTCATAAAGAAATAACTTTAGTCAGTTGTAGTTTATTTTCTTTTTTTAAAACACATTTATGGGTAAAGATAATTTGAATGGATTGGAGCAATTTCATAATAATGTGGTCATTAAATTTCAATTGTACAACAGCTTATTCTCTACTCTTCCATTTCACCGCATAGAAAAAACAGGGATTTTGCTTTCATTATTTCAAAGCCAATGCGAAGAAGGCTATAAAAAATTACTCAGCCCTACCGAAATTATTGAAACTTTTTTTGAAAGGAATACCAGTTATAGAGCACAAAAAGAAAAGCTTGATATGCTTTTCAGAATGATACAATACGTTGAACGTCAGGTTGTCCTTTTTGATGCATTAGAAGACGCAGCTTTTACATCCGTTACAGATATTGGGGGCATCGGCACGTTAAAGCAACTTGAGCTTGAAGTAATGCAGCATAAAAAAGAAAAAGCAGTTGAAGAAAAGCTAAAAGAATTTTCTGTACAATTAGTGTTAACTGCTCACCCAACACAATTTTATCCGGGGCAAGTATTAGGTATCATCAACGATTTATCAAAAGCATTAGGAGAAAATGATGCTACAAAAATAAATATATATCTGCAGCAACTCGGTAAAACAGCCTTCTTAAAAAAGCAAAAGCCTACACCGTTTGACGAAGCAGTAAGTTTAATATGGTATTTGGAAAATGTTTTTTATGCTGCGGCTGGAAGAATAATGAATGATTTAAAAAGCATGTATCCCGATGCATCATTTTGTGAAAGATCAATAATAAATATGGGCTTTTGGCCGGGCGGCGACAGAGATGGAAATCCATTTGTTACAGCTGAAACAACCATCAATGTTGCAGCAGCCCTTAGAGGAAGCATCATTAAATGTTATTATCTAGACATAAGGAGACTGAAACGTCGTTTAACTTTTAAGGGTTTAGATGTTGTTTTAAATGCCCTTGAGAAAAAATTATATGATAATATTTTTATACCGGGCTTTAATACTATGCTTACCAAAGAAGACATTATAGAAGAATTGGAAAAGGTAAAAGCGATGATCATTTATAATCACAATGGATTATTTCTACACCTTATATGCGACTTGATAAATAAAGTAAACATTTTTGGATTGCACTTTGCGTCTTTAGATGTTAGGCAAGAAAGCAGCGTACATAACTATGTGCTTACTAATATTTATGGTGATGTTTACAATGCATTGCCAATACGGGATAAAGCCAATTTTCTTACTAATTTAAGGGAAATTGAATACCAAAGTAATTACGGAAACGAATTGGTAACTGATTCAATTAATAATATAAAGGGCATAAAAAAAATACAACAGCAAAATGGTGAGGTTGGTTGCAACCGATACATAATTAGCCAGTGTAATTCAGCATTGAATGTTTTGGAAGTGTATGGTTTATTTTTAAGTTGTGGCTGGCAGAAAGAAGACCTTACAATTGATATAGTACCGCTTTTTGAAACGATTGATGATCTGCAGAATGCATCTAATGTGATGAAGGAATTGTACCAAAACGAAACATACAAAAAGCACATTATGCAAAGAAATAACAGGCAGACAATTATGCTTGGTTTCAGTGATGGCACTAAAGATGGGGGTTATCTAATGGCTAATTTTAGTATCTATAAAGCAAAAGAAGCTCTTACAAAAATTTCTAAAGCACATAATATTAATGTTATATTTTTTGACGGTAGAGGGGGGCCCCCGGCTCGTGGTGGAGGAAAAACGCATAAGTTTTATGCGAGCATGGGTAAGAATATTAGCAACAAAGAAATACAATTAACTGTGCAGGGGCAAACTGTAAGTTCGAATTTTGGAACGGTAGCTGCGGCACAGTATAACATGGAACAACTTATACACGCAGGTATTAGCAATGCTATTTTTAGTAACAAAAAAATAACGCTGAACCCAGATGAAGAAGACTTATTAGAAAAACTTGCCTTAGTGAGCTTAGAAAGTTATTTATCATTAAAAAATCATCCTGATTTTTTAGAATATCTGGCTAACATTAGCCCTGTAAAATTTTATGCCCAAACAAATATCGCCAGCAGGCCCGGAAAGCGGAATACAGGTAATAAAATAGTTTTTAAAGATTTGCGTGCTATTCCTTTTGTTGGAGCATGGGCCCAAATTAAACAAAATGTCACAGGTTTTTATGGTGTTGGAACTGCTTTAGCTTCCTTAGAAAAAGACGGGAAATTTTTACAGTTAAAGCAACTCTACAATAACTCATTGTTTGTTAAAACTCTTATAGATAATTGCGAAATGGTATTAAAAAAATGTTTTTTCCCACTTACAGCATATTTAAATAAAGATGAAAAGTATGGTGAACTTTGGAATACTATTTTTGAAGAATTTGAGCTTACAAAAAAATACGTGTTGCAACTAAGCGATAAAACTGTATTAATGAGCGATTACCCTGTTGATAGTTTATCAATAACTATGAGGGAAAAAATTATTTTGCCATCACTAACCATTCAGCAATATGCTATAAACAAATTAAGAGAAATGGATGATCAAGTCAGTAATTCTCCAATAAGAGAGACGTACGAAAAGTTGATTATTAGATCTTCTTTTGGTATTATAAATGCAGGGCGCAATGCTGTCTAATGAATGTAGCTGACAGCGATGATATGATATTAATGCAATCGTGGTGAGGTCTCCAATACATTTAAATAGAATCCGAAATGCAACTCTAAGGAATGCATGTGTAGGTTTTACATACGCATTCCTGAAAAATTGAAATTTATAAAAATCAAAAAAAAGACGTTTTTGATACCTAGTATTTTAGGTAAATTTAAAATTTATATATTGCCGCTATCAAAGCGGAAGCAGTTGATTTTGTACCTAAACCATCTTTCTTCAAATAAAAATCATTGTTAGCACTTTCAAACCTTAACTCAGGAATAATAGTAAGTGGTCCAACTTTGTAATTGATGGAAAGCGTGTTTGCAAAAATGCTTTTAGTAGAAAAATAGACCGCTTTATTGTCACTGATATATTCACTTCTTAGGGTAAGACCAATGGTAGCATTTGGGTCATAATTTAAATACAATGCATTACCCACCCAGCTTCCGCTACTAGCTAGGGTTGGTTTTCTATTTTGAATAGTGCCGTTGTAACCTATGCCAAACTTGCTACTTATTATTCCATTTAATACAAGATCTATTTGGTGTAATGATTTTAATGCACTTGGGTTTTTACCAGAATCTGATCCTGCAAAACCGGAGTAATTTAAAAATGCTTTTAGTTTCCCATTTTTAGTGCTTCCACTAATTTGTGCTATCAAGTTTTTTACAGCAGTGCTAGATGTACTTTGGTCGGTGTAGTTGGTAACGCCCAACATAAATGCAACCGGTCCGGCAGTAACATCAGCTTTTAAACCTGTATGAAAAAATGGCCCGTTGGTGAACATGTAACTCATACTGTAGTTTCGATTAAGTGGTGCATCCAACAATTCGTAGCCTACATGGGTAGCAAACTTTCCCGCAGTAAATTTTATTTTAGAAGTAACATTGTATGTAAGGAAAGCCTGTTTAATAACCGCAAGTGACGCAAATCCACTCTTACCTGCATCAGCATCTCCATCGTTGTAAGAAAACTCTTCGGCCCGGCGGCCAAAACCTAGATCTACGGTGGCGCCAACTTTTCCAGACAGGGCAGTTGCATCCGCTTTTAATGATGCCATTCCTAACTCAAAAGAGTTTTGCGAATTGGTAAAACTCGTATAGTTGTTTTGTTGGCCCGAAAAATCGTATCGGTAGTATGCATCTATTGATCCGGAAAAGGTGAGGGTTTTGGTAGTGTCTTGTGAAAAAGATGCAAAAAATGACGTAGCAGCTAGTACTGCTAAAGAGAATTTTCTTAACATTGTAGTAGATTTTAATTATTAATAAGAGGTACAACCATTGAACTTTGTCGAGAAGCTCATAAGTAGGTTGTACCTTTTTTGTTTCTTTAATTTTCGATAATTTCTTCTTTTAAAACTCCGTTGGTTTGAACCAATAAAGTTCCTTGTGTATAATTTTCGTTGTGCTGCGAAGCATCCAAACCAAGTAATTCTTCTTCTTGACTTACCCTTATTGGCAAAATAAAATTGATAAATTTAAATATGGCGAATGAAGTAGCAAAACTGTATGTAACAACTATGGCTAACCCTTTTAATTGAGTAAAAAAGAAAGCAGGGTTGCCATAAAAAAGCCCATCAGCACCTCCTGCATTTACAGATTTTGTAGCAAATACTCCGGTTAAAATCATACCCACCATACCACCAATACCATGACATGGAAACACATCTAACGTATCATCTAAACTTGATTTGGCTTTGTAATGAACCGCAACATTTGAAATAATGGCTGCAAGAAAACCAATAAAAATACTTTGCGGAATAGCAACAAACCCTGCGCCGGGCGTAATGGCTACCAAACCAACAACTGCACCAATACAAAACCCAAGTACCGAAGGTTTTTTACCTCTTACTACATCAAAAAACATCCAGCTTAAACCTGCAGCAGCGGCGGCAGTATTGGTAGTAGCAAATGCAGAAACCGCCAACGTGTTTGCCGCCAAAGCAGAACCTGCGTTAAAACCGAACCAGCCAAACCAAAGCAACCCTGTACCAATTAACACATAAGGTATATTTGCCGGTGGTATTTCTTTATGCTCAATATGAGATTGTCTCCTCTTTAAAACCAATGCCCCCGCCAATGCTGCACAACCTGCAGAAATATGAACAACGGTGCCGCCGGCAAAATCAAGCACACCCATTTTAAAAAGAAAACCTTGTGGGTGCCATGTCCAGTGGGCTAATGGTGCATATACCAATAAACTAAACAGCACTATAAATAATATGTATGCAGAAAATTTTATACGCTCGGCAACGGCGCCTACAACCAAACCCGGAGTTATGATGGCAAACATTAATTGAAAAAGTGCAAATAAAAGCAACGGGATAGTTAGCGTAGCGCCTCCCTGTAAATTGGGAGTGCCAGATGCTACACCTTTAAAAAATAAGTGGGTCATTGGATTCCCTATAAAACCGCCTATACTTTCACCAAAACTCAAACTATACCCTATTGTTACCCAAAGTACACTCACCACACCAGCAGCTACCACACTTTTAATCATGGTGCTTATTACATTTTTGCGGTGCACCATACCGCCGTAAAAAAACGCCAAACCTGGGGTCATTAAGAATACGAGTGCTGTAGCCACTGATATCCAAGCAACGTCTGCCGCATTAAATTTACCATCATCAAAATTTGGGAGTGAGGGAATAAAAATTGCAGCTATTGCTACAAATGCCAATACTAAAAATGGCGCTAAATTTTTAATGGTAAGATTTTTCATAATTTGCTTTTATTTATTCAAAATATCTCTATTTATGCTAAAATAGCTAAAATATTATTAAATATTTAAATAAAAGTTAATTATTTTTTGAACTTTAATAAAAAATAATCTATTTGTGTAAAAATAAATGGGATATTTTAAAATATAATATATTTTAATTTGTGGCATCTTTTGACTCTAGCAATGAGTATCCCATCAAAAATTGATCTACATTTCTGGCGCATTCACGGCCTTCGCTGATGGCCCATACTACCAACGATTGGCCACGGCGCATATCGCCTGCAGTAAATATTTTTGAAATATTGGTTTGATAATCTTTTTCAGTGGCTTTTACATTGCCTCTTTCGTCTAGTTCTATTTCTAATTGGGTAAGCAATCCTTCTTTTTGTGGATGCACAAAACCCATGGCTAGCAATGCGAGTTCGCAAGCTATTTCTCTTTCAGTATTTGATCTTTCTACAAAACTTGCAGGTTTGCCTTCTTCGGTTATTTTCCATTCGAGGTCCACAATTTTTAAGGCTTTTAAATTTCCTTTTTCATCGGCTACAAATTCTTTTGTGGCGGTTGCCCATTGTCTGTTGGCACCTTCTTCATGTGAGGAGGTTGTTTTTAAAATCATTGGGTATTGCGGCCAAGGCATATAAGCAGTTCTGCTGGGTGGCGGTGTTGGCATCAATTCAAATTGTGTTACGCTGCTGGCTTTTTGTCTGTTAGAAGTACCCACACAATCGCTACCAGTATCGCCACCACCAATTACTACTACGTTTTTCGATGTAGCAAAAATATCTTCTTTAGATACATTTAAGTTCGATACTCTTTTATTTTGTTGCGTTAAAAATTCCATCGCAAAGTGTACCCCTTTTATTTTTCTACCTGTAATATTTAAATCTCTTGGTATGGTAGAGCCGCCTGCTAAAACGATGGCATCATATTCTCTTAGTAAATTTGTGATGGAAATGTTTACACCCACATTTGCATTGCAGGTAAACACAATGCCTTCTTCTTCCATAAATTTTATGCGCCTGTCTATTACCCATTTTTCCAATTTAAAATCTGGAATGCCATAACGCAATAAACCACCTGGTAAATCATCTCTTTCAAAAACTACAATAGCATGCCCGGCATAATTTAATTGTGCAGCGGCGGCTAGTCCTGCAGGGCCACTACCTATTACTGCTATTTTTTTGCCAGTGCGGTGTATATTCTTTTTAGCTTGTATAAAACCTTTATCAAAAGCTATTTCAATAATATGTTTTTCTATTTCTTCAATGGCTATGGCAGGTTGGTTTATGCCTAGCACGCATGCACTCTCGCATGGGGCAGGACATATGCGCCCCGTAAACTCCGGAAAGTTATTGGTAGAACTTAAAATATCGTAAGCATTTTTCCATTCTTTTTTATAAACGGCATCGTTAAACTCTGGTATAATATTTCCCAGCGGACAACCATTGTGGCAAAAGGGTACGCCACAGTTCATGCATCTACCAGATTGTTCGTTTAGCTTTTCATCTGTGTATGGTAGCACAAATTCTTTGTAGTCATTAAGCCGCTCTTCCACTTTTCTTTTTTGTGGAAGCTCTCGTGTGTGTTGTAGGAAGCCTGTT
>JANOTH010000303.1:0-7374 GCA_031416275.1 Ferruginibacter sp.
TCAGCACTTTTAGTGAAAAAGAAAGAGCAAAGTTTTTTAATCAGATAAGGGATGAAATTAAAAAAAAGCAAGTAGAAATTAATTAACCGAGCCTTGGTATTATACAGCTGTAGTTACTTCCCCCACTATCCGTAGAGTTAAGCGAAGCGCCTTACGGATTTTTAATAAAGATGAGTATTTACTCATCAAACAAATACCTATAATCATCTCAGCTTGCTGTCCCGGCGGGGTTTTCACAATTATACGCTTTGAGTTCAAGACTGTCCCCCGTAAAACCCCGCCAGGACGACATCCCCATTTTACAACAAAGGCACTAACAGCGCAGATTTTTTGAGAAAAAAGCGGGCACCGATACTCATTTAGGGGTACACCGATAGATATTTCAAATAAATATTTTAATTTGCCATACGAGATGTATTAAAGATTTCTTATTGTATCTTTTTTCATGTCGTATAAATCATCGTTTTTCGACTAAAAACCGTACCCGAATATGAGATTTCTGCTCACCACTCTTACAGCTACTTGTAAGCCTGTATTTTGTTTATTGTTTTCTTGCTTTATATGCATCTCTTCCTTCGCTCAAAGGTATCAATCAGAAGATAAGGGGAGAGATGGATTAGTGGTTACGTATGATATTCAACCCAGCTTTTCTAAGGCCGGCTTATCAGGCTTAGGCATAAATTTAAAAAAAACACCCCTTTCCATAGATAAGATAACCTATTTGGGTAAAGTTTATTCCGCTAAAGATTTTCCGCCGGACATCTTTCAAAGTTTAATGACGAGCCCAACTACAGAGGGAGTAAGACTGAGTTTTAATTTATTTGGAGGTGGGAGGCTTCTTACCAATTGGTCAGGCATCAGTAAAAGTTTTTCAATTCCTTGGACAAAGGTTTTCAATTACCAGCCGATTGCCAGAGACTTTAAAGCGAATGACGATGCAAAACAAAAATTAAGAAAAGAAGGAGAAGCTTTGGTAGACAATGGAGGCTTTAGTATTAAAATTACTTCTATTGAAAAAGTTTATTTCAATACCATGCTAATTGACAATTATTTGAAAAAGAAAAACTGATGAGTCACATCTCTTTTATACACGGTGTATCTCTGCGGCCATAAATATTCTTGATCATTAAGAAAATAGCTTAACATCTTTTATTATAAACCATTGAGTTATTTTCTTTCGGTGCATACTAAGCAACTGAAAATAAAGGGCCTACATGACACAAATTTATAGAAGACAAAATTTCTCATTATTGGAAAATGATTTACTTTCTGCTACCAAAAGTTATTGAAAAACTTACAAAACTACCATGACTAAAACAGCATCTGAAAATTCTAACTTCCTTCAATTAACTAAACGTCCAAAAAAATACATGATGAGAGTCACCATTTTCTGCATGTGTATGTTCACAGCCTTTGCGTTGCAAGCCCAAACATTGCAGAAAGATTTGGAGACTGGCAAAGCATTGCTGCAGGCAAAGAAAGAGAAAGAGGCGTTGCCTTATTTTCAAAAAATAATGGCATCTACTGATGAGCCATTAAAACGCAACATGATAAACTTTGTTACAGAAAATTGGCAAAATGGAAACATATCCTTCTCTACAGCATTAAAAGAATATGTCACACTTGGCAGCCAATACATGACGGCGACTTTCTCAGGTAAAGAAGCAAGGATGAATGCCAACGATCACTACACCGCCGGTCTTATATTTTGGAGTTTTGTCAGTAGTGGCCTGAACTCTTACGCATTAAAGGCTGTGAGTCAATTAGGTTCCTCCTATCAAAAAGGAAACAAGCAAGCACTTCATTATTTACCCGATGCAATGGCTTGGTTAAAAAAAAGAGATGGTAACGTTACATGGACAGACGTGTTGCAAATTCATGGAGAGGCAGCAACGGTATTAAATACAATAAAACCTATTACAAAATTGGGTTGGTCAAACTATTCGGATCTAAGTAGTTTTTCACAACTCTCCACATCTCAGAAGGATACAGCGAAACAGATATTACAGGCTACCTTAGAGTTGGCAGTACAGGCCCTTCCGGATTCGTTCTACAAGGTGGTAGATTATTATTGGCTTAGAACTTACAATACTTTCGGCAGGCAAGACACACTGTTGACGGGTTTATTAAACAGGTTCTTTTTAACTACAGAATTAGCACAGGTAAAGCAAGCAAGGAAGGGCATGGCATGGCATTATTTGTATAAATATTTTTACGAAAACCTTCCAAGGAATAATGATGTGAGACTAGGGCTGATAACAAAATTAAAAGCACTATACCCCCGTGAGGAAAATGCCTTGCTGTTGGCGATAAGCGAATTTCTGAAAGAAGCAAAAGGCAATATTTTTGGAATCATGCTGAGTGCTGATGCAAAATGGTTAAATAGCTTTACACCTGCAACAATAACTTTTGCAGATAAATTCTTCTATGCCGCAGCATTAACTGAACAGGATTTTATTCCTTTCTTGGATAAAAATCCTGATGCCTCATCCACAACCGCTGCTGCTATTGCAAGCGGTTTCAGAATGAGATTGCTACATCTGTTTGGTATCCTTAATGACAACAAGGAGAATCTAAAAGTTACTACTTCGACTGTAAACATAGCTACTAAAAGCGCTGCTGAAATGATATCGAAATTGCTTGAGAGAAATGATATGAAAAATATTGCCGCTTTAAAACATGCACGGGCAGATATGAAAATACTTGAAAACCTTTCCCGCTATATGAAGGATATGCAGTTACCCATGTTTCTCGATGAAGTACCTGTCGTATTCAAGAATTGGTCAGTTTCTGATAAGAGTAGCTATGATTCGAGATATTTAAAATTACTTATCGATACCATACAGCCGGTCGTAAGCGAAGGTAAAAAGGGCAACAACCCGCTCGATCTTAAGGATTATGATAAGGCCCAAAAAACATTGAATGAATTAAAGGTTTATTTAAATTAATGGGGGCTGTTTTCTTTCAATTATTTCTATTTTGTCCCAAAACTCAATTCACTTTTCTATGAATAAAAAATCAACTTATTTTTTAAAAACAGCTTTCAGCTTCATACTTTCCTTTATTATTTTTAGTATATATGCCCAAACACCTGAGGTGAAGGAAGCCCTAATAAAGGCAGATGGCTTGTATGCAGAACAAAAATTTATAGAGGCCCGCACACTTTATTTGCAAAATACTGTTTACCTAAAGCCTGAGCAACAGTATATGCTTGGTATTGCTCTTTTAAAAAAGCCTGAAAGCAATACAGAAGCATTTAAATGGATTATGAAATCTGCAGACGCAGGATATACAAAAGGAATGATAGCGCTTTCGCAGTTATATAAGGCGGGCATAGGGACGGCAAAAGATTCTGTTCAACATTTTAAATGGGTTATGAAATCAGCTGATCTTGGAAATAATGATGCATTAATTTATTTGGGTGCACTTTATGAAATAGGTGCCGAGGTAAAAATAGATTTAAAGAAGGCTACTGAATTTTATACCAAGGCTTATAATAACGGAAGTATGATGGCGGCTTACTTCTTAGGTAAGATGCAACTAAAAGAGGGAAGTACATCCAACGCCTTATATTGGTATAAAAAAGCTGCCTACGGAGAATACAAACCAGCAATGTTTCAATTAGGTGACATGTATGAAAAAGGAACAGGAATGACTAGTAAAAATCTGGATGAAGCGGTAAGATGGTATATGAAAATTGATAAAATGAAAGGGTATGATAATTATCAATCTGCAGCAATAAAAAGAATACAGCATATAGGCGCCGCAGAGCCGTCGACGGATATTAATACTGTAAAACCGCTTATTTATAAATTGCTATCAGGTGCAGCAACTAATTTTGAGGGCTTGATGGGGGAAGAAAAAGAACCATTTGAAAGGCAGCGGTTAAATCCATTTGTGACGAAGACAACTTACTACACATGCACAGTAGATGCGGGCTTTAAAAACGCACTTATAAAAAAAGAAGATGGTTATTATTTTACTAAAGTCAATGGTACCACTACGACGCAACAGGGAACGGAATACAGGTATGACGCCGATATTGTGCATTACCAAAGCAACCAAATTGCCAAACGTATTTTTGAACAATGGGTAACACTTGTAAAGAAACTATTGCCAGGTTGGCAAGGCACGCTTAACTCCGAAAGTGCTGAACGCCCTTATTTTAAAATATCTGGAAAAATGGGAAATGGAAAAACTGTGACTGTGGGATTAAGTGTTTATGGATATAATGCAAACAGTTTAAGCATCAGTATAGCTGCGGAGAGGTAAGTTACGGTTTTTAAATGCGTGCTTATTGCACGCTATTAAAGACCACTATCCGAAGAGTTAAGCGAAGCGCCTAAGGATTTTTAATAAAAATGAGTATTTACTCATCAAACAAATACTTTTAATCATCTCAACTCACATTAGTACTTTCTTCAAAGCTTATCCCTTCCCTGTCATTTTCTCAGCAGCGCTTTTGCCGGCATTATGTATCGTACTTCAAACAACTTTTTTACGAAATTAAATAACAGGTAATACTCGAGTTATAGTCAAGTTATAGTCATTTGCATCCGAGCATCAGCCGTACTTTCCCCTCCTAGCGCATATAGCTTTCTCCTGCTACCGCAGCGTTCTTGTGCCGATGCTGTACCGGCGGGGTTTTCACAATTATATACTTTGAGTTTAAGACTGACCCCTGTGAAACCCCGACGAATAAAAGACTTACCAATATAATAAACCCGCCGTATTAATCTATATACTACTTTAAAGGAAAAATACAGGCTTAATTACACGTCAGGGCTTCGCATAAACTTTTTTTATTATCAGACATAATTCTTTCGAAAAGCCTGGCGAGACAACATGAGCCAAAGAAGATATTGGCCATTAATTATTATAAATAAACCTTGTTGAAAATATTTTGCCGTCCATTACGATCCTGACTACATAAATTCCTTTAGATAAATTTGGAAAACTATTAATTGTAAAAATATTTTCCCCTTTAACCATCGATTTGTTTTGCTTGTAAATTATTTGTCCGGTTTCGTTCAGTATACTTAATAGTCCGTTTGTTGCCGCATCACTACTTACCCTAATGTTTATTTTATCTGTAACAGGATTGGGAGAAATATTGATACTCTTTTTTAGTTTGTTATTTAGTTTAAATGTTAAAACAGCACTGTATTTAAGTTTGCCATCAACATCAACTTGCTTTAATCTGTAATAATTAGTCTCTGCAAAAGGACCTATATCAGTAAAGTTGTAATGATTGGTTTGTACGGTTGTACCCATACCCTCTACCCTACCAATTGTTTTATATTGAGTTCCATTAATACTTCTTTCAATTTCAAAATACAAATTGTTGTATTCTGATGCTGTAGTCCAGTTAAGCATCACTTTATTATTTTGCCCAACAGCATTAAAACTGCTTATTTCTACAGGAAGTACAGCACTGCCTACGCCTGCTGAACCGCAAAAAGTATATGTTCCTGTTCTGTTAGATACGCCATTTACAGCTCCAAATATTCTAAAATAATAGCGGGTGTTTATTGTGAGACCACTGAGGGTTAAAGTTTCTGGTGCATTGTTGCCACCGGCATCTATGCAACCAATTTGAGTTATTCCCGGGCAGGCTGTACCGGTAAAAGCCTGAATGGCAGCATCAAAAGAAGCACTCGGATTAATCATAATAGTTGCTGTTGATGATTGCGCAAAAAAACTATACCATACATCAGAGCCTGTAGTTCCACTAACACAGGCAACAGAAGGTTCGCCCGCACATGGGTCCATTGTAGTGGTTGGTTCAAATGCTGCCTGATTAGAAAATGTGGTTCCGGCTGAGGGACACCCTGATATCCAAGACTGGTTGAACGTTACTGCATTTGAAAAATTTGTGCCTCCACCTAAAATTTGGGCTTTAGAGCTGATAGAAACCATAATGGCCAAACCTAAAAATATTCTTTTATACATAATTGATCTTTGACTGAGATTTATTGCAGATAATTTGGTATTACTACTACGTAGCTATAAAAGCTTTTGCTCGTAGCTAATGGTTGATAGTATGAAGTTAGATGAAATAAAGAATGGCTATAGAAGTTTTTCTACACAGTGTCGACAATGTCTAAGAATTCGTAAAAATCCCGCCGCCTCTTTACGGGGCTCACAACGTACTACAATTATCCGTGAAACCCCTACGAATAATGTACTTACCAATATGATCAACCCGCTCTACAAATCTTCTAAATACTTAGGAGAAAAAACATAGGCTTTATTACCCCCACTATCAGTAGAGTTAAGCGGAGCGCCCTACGGATTTTTAATAAAGATGAGTATTTACTCATCAAACAAATACTTTTAATCATCTCAACTCACATTAGTACTTTCTTCAAAATTTATCCCATCCTGTCATTTTCTCAGCAGCGCTTTTGCCGGCATAATGTATCGTACTTCAAACAACTTTTTTACGAAATTAAATAACAAATAATACTCGAATTATAGTCAAGTTATAGTCATTTGCATCCGAGCATCAGCCGTACTTTCCCCTCCTAGCGCATATAGCTTTCTCCTGCTACCGCAGCGTTCTTGTGCCGATATACAGCCGGGGTTTGTAGGTGGCGTATCTGTGCAGCCTATAAAGTTTTCTTTCAAAAAAGTATTTAATTCTTAAGCTAATAAATAATTAGCTGCATTTATACTCCTCCAAACTTAGCTTTATTTATAACTTTATACCATCTTCAATCCTTCAAATTACAAGATGAAAATAGCAACTTACAATGTGAATGGTGTAAACGGCAGGCTGCCAGTATTGCTGCGCTGGCTTTCAGAAACAAAGCCTGATGTGGTGTGCCTGCAGGAGTTAAAAGCGCCTGATGAAAAGTTCCCTGAAGCTGCTATATTAGAAGCGGGCTACCATGCCATTTGGCTGGGGCAAAAAAGCTGGAACGGTGTGGCAATATTATCCCGCTTTGGCAAACCCGAAGAAACACAACGGGGGCTGCCCGGCGATGAAGAAGATATACAAAGCCGCTATTTGGAAGCAACTATAAAAGGTATTACGATAGGTTGCCTCTACCTGCCAAACGGCAACCCTGCACCGGGGCCAAAATATGAATATAAGCTGGCGTGGTTTGAACGGTTGCATACCTACGCAGCCAAATTATTGAAAGCAGAAAAGCCCGTAATAATTACCGGAGATTTTAATGTAATACCTACTGAAGTGGATGTGTACAAACCTGAGCGCTGGGTAGACGATGCGCTCTTTCGCCCCGAAGTGCGGCAGGCTTTTAAAAAACTGACAGACAATGGATGGACAGATGCCATCAGAAAATTATATCCTGATGAAGTGATTTATACCTTCTACGATTATTTTAGAAATGCATACGGCCGCAATGC
>JANOTH010000304.1:0-2750 GCA_031416275.1 Ferruginibacter sp.
ATATTTGCTTTCTCGGCTGCTTCTATTTCTTCAAAAGAACTTAAAATATCAGGACCATCTTTGGTAATATGTACATCATGTTCAAAATGTGCAGAAGGCTTTCCGTCTTTTGTTAGCACTGTCCACCCGTCTTCCAAGTGAAGTACTTCTTTTACACCCATATTTATCATCGGTTCAATTGCCAAGACCATTCCTGCTTTTAATTTCTCTTTACTCCCACGTTTACCATAATTAGGTACTTGAGGGTCTTCATGCAATTTTCTTCCTAATCCATGCCCTACAAGATCTCTTACCACACCATACCCATTTTTCTTTTCTGTATGTTCTTGTATGGCAAAAGCAATATCTCCAATTCTGTTCCCCTGTCTGGCTTTTTCTATACCACAATAAAGAGATTCTTTTGTTATTCTAAGTAGCTTTTTTACCTCTTCAGATATTTCGCCGATTGCATATGTGTAGGCACTATCACCGTGGAATCCATTTTTAAAAATGCCGATATCTAACGAAATAATATCGCCGTTTTTTAATGCTGTATCAGAAGGAAACCCATGAACCACAGCATTGTTTACAGAGATGCATGTAGCATACGGGAAACCATTATAATTTTTAAATGACGGAATGCCTCCGTTGTCATTTATAAATTCCTCAGCAAGTCTGTTAACCTCAGTTGTTGTGATTCCTTCTTTTAAATTAGCAGCAATAGCCGCGTGGGTCTTACCAACCAACAAGCAACTATGGCGCATTATTTCAATTTCTTCTTTAGTCTTGTATTGTATCATTGATGTATTAAATTAAAAGAAACCCCAACGATTGTATCGTCAGGGTTTAAATATAAATTTATAACAGTTACTAATTAACTTAGATGCCTGATGTTACAGCTTGACGTCCCTGCATTCTTCCGCCGGTCATAAGTCCATCATATTGGCGCATTAATAGTTGCGTTTCAATTTGTTGTAATGTATCTAAAACAACTCCAACCATAATTAAAAGAGATGTACCTCCAAAGAAAGTAGCAAAATTTTGTTGCATTCTAAATACAAGTTGAAACAGGCCCGGTAGAATACCTACTAATGCAAGTAAAATTGCCCCAGGTAAAGTAATTCTATCCATTATAGTTCCAATATAATCAGCTGTTGGTTGTCCAGGCTTAACCCCAGGTATAAAACCATTGTTTCTCTTTAATTCATCAGCCATTTGCTTCGGGTTAAATATCAGGGCTGTATAAAGAAATGTAAATGCGATTACTGCTACAGAATAAATGAGCATGTACCATAGATTGGTATGATCACTTAAAAAAGCTTGATTAGAACTATTACCAAGACCTATTGCAAAACCAATAAAAAATAAGATAGCTTGCGCAAATATTATTGGCATAACACCAGCAGCATTTACTTTTAGAGGAAGAAAATTACGAGCACCTCCAAACTGACGATTCCCAACAATTTGCTTTGCATAATTTACAGGAACTTTTCTTGTACCCTGCACAAGCATTATTAAGCCCATTATTATCGCTATCAAAAACACAAACTCAATTAACAATAACAACAAACCACCTGCGCCCATTGTAATACGAGAATTAAATTCTTCTCTAATAGCTTGAGGGAAACGAGCAAGTATACCTACCATTATAATGATAGAAGTACCATTACCTAAACCCTTATCAGTTATCTTTTCACCTAACCACATAACGAATAAAGTACCTACAGTTAAAATTACTACTGTAGATATCCAAAAGAAGTTTCCGTAGGCAGGTATAAGCGCTTCAACATTTCCCGGACTTTTAAGATATCCTATGTAAGCTGCTGCTTGAAAAGCAGTAACAGCAACAGTTAGATAGCGAGTCCATTGATTAATTTTCTTTCTACCACTTTCACCCTCTTTTTGAACCTTAGCCATTTGAGGAACCAAAATGGTTATTAACTGCATAAATATTGACGCAGAAATATAAGGCATAATTCCTAATGCAAAAATAGAAGCCTTTGAAAAAGCTCCGCCTACAAATGCATCAAGCAAACCCAACATACCACCTTTAGAGTTGTTACTTAAATTTGCAAGTTGGTTGGGGTCAATTCCCGGTAAAACTATAAAAGAACCAAGGCGATAAACAAATAATAATATTAAAGTAAATATTATTTTTTTTCGCAAATCCTCTATGCTCCAGATATTTTTAAGTGTAGTTATAAACTTCTTCACAGAATTAATTTCGGTTTTTGTAATTCACTAAAAAGAAAAAAACGCATCGAAAATGCGTTGGGCAAATATCGGTAAATTATTTTACTATTTCTACAGTTCCGCCTACTGCTTCTACAGCAGCCTTTGCCTTTTCACTAACTGCATTTACCTTGAATGTATATTTCCCTGTTATTTCGCCGTTTCCAAGAAGTTTAACGTTGTCGTTTTGACTAATCAATCCATTTACATATAGATTGGCAAGACTAAATTCCGTGATACCATATTTCTCAGCGTAATGATCAATTTTACCAATATTAAGTGCTACATACTCTACACGGTTAATATTTTTAAAACCACGCTTAGGTACACGACGTTGGATAGGCATTTGACCACCTTCAAAACCTGGCTTACTTTTGTAACCTGCACGACTTTGTCCGCCTTTGTTACCTTTTGTAGATGTACCACCTTTACCACTTGCCTCACCACGTCCAATTCTGATGGCTTTGTGTGTTGCGCCTTTTGCAGGCCTAAGAGAATGTAAATTCATAATGCTTTTGTTTTTTACTTACGCCTCGAAA
>JANOTH010000305.1:0-6179 GCA_031416275.1 Ferruginibacter sp.
AGCTACTTTTCTTTTGCTCTTTCAGCCGGAGCTTTTTGTTGCATATAACCTTGAGCCATCATGCTACCCACAGCAGTTACTACAGCAAGTAAACTAAGCAATAATTTCTTTTTCATGGTTGACGTTTTTATTATCAGTTAAGTAAATTTATTTGCTTTTCTTTTGGGTTTCGTTGTTAGATCTGCTCATTATTTTATAAAAACCTGTATCAAAAATTGCACGCTGTTGTGGTGTACAAAGGTTTCTTATTCCCTTTAACTGTGTAAGCATTTTTATTTCTAATATCTCCTGTTGTGCTGATGCATAGTTTGCAGCCATAACAATGGAACTATCGCTAAAACTTTGCGCACCAATTTGCCTTAAATTTAATTGTTTACGCCTGCGCATTTCATCAAACATTGGTCTAACCTCCGCCCTGTGGTTACTCTTTAAGGTATCAAATGCTACAAGTTGTGCATCTGAAAAACCTATTTCTGTCTTTAAATAACTACGCATGCTGTTCTTACGGTCATCGTAACCACCCTTCTTATCTGTTGTAAGCAACAGGGTTAGTGTGCCTATATTGGCTACAAGCAATAATGCAATAACTATAATAAATATTTTGTTCGATCGGTTTTCTGTTCTCATTATGGCTCCGGGTTTTCTATATCATATAAGACAGATACATTTATGGCAAAATCATATTTTTGAGAAGTAACACTTTTTGCAATATTGTCTGCTTCAGTATCACCGTTAATACTCTTAATAACAATAATATTTACAAGCACTAAAATAAATATGGCAAACCCCGCAACCAATGGTTTTTTTAAATAAAACGCAATTTGGGACCATACTGATTCTGTAGCCGTATTATTTAGAGCAGCATTAACTCTGGTAAGTAGAAATGGTTTTGGAGAAGCCTTTGTTATTCCATCAATACTTTTTAGAGTAGTGTCAATTTTATCGTTGAATATATCACTCATAAATACTTCGTAATTTAATTGAAATGTTTTTTATAATAATCCTGTAAGTGATTTCTCAAATTGTTTTTAGCCCTCACCTGCAACGATTCAACAGCTAACAAAGTAGTTTCCATTATTGTTGCAATTTCATTGTTTGTAAGCCCTTCCATTTTATGCAACAAAAATGCTGTTCGTTGCTTTTCGGGCAACTTTTTCATTGCCATAAAAAGTACTGATGCATCCTCTTTTTTATCTAGTGCCACCCCAGGATGAAAAAAATCAGGCTTTTCATCTGCTTCAGCGTAACCAAAAACCCTTTGCATTAAACCACCTCTTTTCTGTCTCTTCTTTTGTTTCTCAAAATCAAGGGCCGTCGTTATTGTTATTCTATAAATCCAGGTAGATAAACTGGATTCGTTCCTAAACCTTTTTAACCCCTCGTAAACTTTTAAAAACACCTCTTGTGTTACATCTTCAGCATCTTCTTCATTTTGCACAATACCCAATGCAGTGTTGTAAACCATCTGCTGGCGGTCGCTTACAATACCTGCAAAATCATCTTCACCATATTGTTTTGTTTCAATAATAGCCTGCTGGTTCAAAAGAAAAATTTTATTCCAATTAAAGGTACTTACAACAAACTAATATATTTATGCAGTTCATTATGAACGGTATTACAAAAAACTTACAACAATTTTATTAAAACCCTGGTCTGCCCATATAACCACCTTCAGCATTATCTCTTCTACCGGTTGGTTTTGCCACACCAAAGTTTTTGAGATTGTAAGTGAATGTCAGTAAAAAATATTGCTGCAATACTTGGTTTTGTGCATCTTCAATAAATCGAGCATCTACAGTTCTAAAAATGCTCTGGTTTTGTTTCAACAAATCAAATACAGATAGTTTTAATTCTCCAACCTGGTTCTTCAAAAACTTTTTACCAATAGCTGCATTCCATAAACTAAAGGTTTGATTGAACCCTGCACTTAAACCTGAGTTTGCCTGGTAAGAAACATCATTTTGTACAAACCAACCTTTCTTGCTTAATAAGTTTACCTGTGCGCCAACGGCCTGGTTTATAAAATTATTATTGCCACTACCAGCTCCGGTTGTTTGGTTAAAATTATAGTTGTACGATAAATTAAAATCTACAAATTCATTTATGTTGCTTGCTAACACTACTCCGCCATTGTATACAATGTTGTTGGTGATAATGTTTACATTGTTTGTTAGTCCTGGTAGCCTATTGTAAACAAAACCTGCATTTAAATTTAAGTTTGTTTTAATAAATTTTAGCGGCATACTGTAATTAAAGAATGTACGTGCACTTCTATACCCATCAAGGTTTACAGGTTTTGTAAGTTGCGATCCTTTTTGGAGCACTATGCCATTTTGAATGGTAGAATCTCTTCTCGGAATAAACGTTGCGTTCGTAATAAAATTACCTGCTGTTTGTAAAAATAGGTTTGCAAAAAAGCTTTTGCTTGTTTTTGAATTGGTGTAACTGTACCTAGTTGCAACAAACTGTGTGAATGATTGTTTTAATGCAGGGTTACCCGTACTTACCACCAATTGATTGCTTTGGTTTACCACATCTTGTAATTGATTTACAGATGGAAAGTTGGTTGATGATCTGTAAAAAAACCTGATGTTAGAAGCAGCAGAAATCTTTTTGCGCCAAATTAAATTGGGTAAGAAATTTGAAAACGATTGCCGCACACTTGTAACTGAAGGGAATGTTCTGTCGCTTTCCAACTTTGCATTTTGATAACTCAATCCAATAGAAAAGAAATTATCTCTATCAGGAACAAAGCGGTAAGTAATTCCACCATTATTTGTAGTTATGGTGGAATTAAATCTATTGGAAAGTGATTGTTCAAAAGCTGAATACTTTTGACCATCAAAACCAAAAGTTTGTTGGTCTGCATCATTTTTTTGTACAGAAGGGTTATAATCAAATTGAAGCTGTGCTTTTTTACTTATTGGTTCTATAAAAGCAATATTTCCTCCTACAGTATATCCATCGCTTTTGTTGTCAAAAAACTGATTTTGCAGAGAGTCAAATATGACTGCATTTTTAAAATAGCGAAAGTCAGCATCGGAAATATTTTCAGAATTGTTTTTAGAGAACGTGGTATTTAAACCTAGAGTTATTGCTCTGCCTTTTTTAGAAAATGCATGGCGATAAAGAATATTGTTCCGAATATTAAAGCCCTTTCTGTCAGATGTATTTTTTCCTAGCGATGTATTTGCTGTGTCATATACAGCGCCTCCGCCTCTTTGTCCAAAATAGCTCTTAAAATCTGAAAAAGAAGAAGTGTTGTTTTCTTGAAAATTAATACTTGGGATAATGAACAAGCTGTTGTTTGAATCGATGTTATATTCCAATCGTAAATTGATCCTATTGTTGGTATTTGTAGTTACTGAGCTACTAAATTGCTTTGAAAAAAGACTTGTATCGGGACCGTTTAAAAAGGTTTCTCTTGTAGTTGATGACTCGTTTGTATTTCTGCTTTGGTTATAAAAATAACTTCCTGCAAGGGTTAAGTTTTTACCATATTGATTACTGAAGTTTAAACCTGCAGCGTTTGTTCTGCTTATACCATTTGCCTGACCCACATTAAAATCATTGTTGCCACCACCATTCCAGCGACCGCCGCCACCGCCTTGTGGTCCACCACCTCTGTTACCACCACCGCTGCTGGTTAACCCAAGCAAATCCTGTGAAGCGAAATTTTGTTGGTTTATATTATTAAAATTTCCTACAAATGATAAGCGTCTGTTACCCTTAAAAAAACTTGCATTTCCACCTGCGCTGTATCTATCGTCAGTTCCGGCGCCGCTATAAACTCTTCCAAACCTTCCGTTTTTTAAGCCGGCTTTGGTAACTACATTAATTGCTTTAGTAGAGTTACCATCATCTACACCGGTAAGGCGAGACTGATCACTCAATCTGTCAAAAACCTGGATTTTATCCACCACCTCTGATGGTAGATTTTTTAACGCCGCTGATGCATCATCGCCAAAAAAGTCTTTCCCATCAATGGTTACTTTTCTAACGGTTTCGCCTTGTGCTGTAACGGTACCATCTTTTGCAACGGTAATACCGGGCATTTTTTTAATCAGGTCTTCGGTTGTAGCATCTGGATTTACTTTGTATTGGCTTGCGCTAAATTGAGATGTATCTCCTTTTACCACAACAGGTGGTGTTCTCGCAACAACTGTTACAGTTGATAAATCTTTATCCTGCCTATCCAACACAAATGTTGATAGTGTTCTAACAGTATCCTTTAAAGTAATAAATGAAATAAATTCTTGATAATTTAATGCGCTCACTTTTACAATAAAGCTGTCTGCATTTAAATTTATAAACGAAAAATTACCTGTGGCGCCTGTAACAGTTGTAGAAACTACAGAAGAATCGGCTTGCTTTAACAACGAAACTGTTGCCGCAACAACAGGCTTTCTATCTGTTCTATCATTTACACTACCCTTAATACCTGCGTTTTGAGCCCATGCTGCTCCTGAAAAAGCTGTAAGAAACAGCGAAAAAACTACAATTAACTTCATATAAAAATTTTCTTTGTACACTTTAGACGATGTATTGGCTAAAAAACATTCGCATAGTTGTTAATTTGTTTTTGTTAAATAAGGCAATCGCCAGGGCCGGTGGTATTTTTTCCTTTTTTCTCCCTTAAATTGCAAGCCTAAAATTTTCGTTTTATATGAGCTATAATAAAATAGTATCTGTAACCGGCCTCGGCGGTTTGTATGAGCTTGTTTCTTCTAAAGCAGATGGCGGAATTGTTCGCTCGTTGGAAGATAAATCTACCAAGTTTGTAAGCAATAGAATTCATAGTTTTTCTCATTTAGAAAGTATAGAAATATTTACTGTAAAGGATAATGTAAACCTTGTAGATGTTTTTAAGGCTATGAAAGAGAGCAAGGAAACAAAGCCTGATGGCAAAGCTGATACAAAAGCTGTAAAGGCATACTTTGAAAAAGTTTACCCTGATATGGATTTTGAAAGAGTGTATGCTAGTGATATGAAGAAGATGGTAAAGTGGTTTGAAATTCTAGATAAAACGGGAGTAGAAATTAAACTTTCTGAACAAGCCGAAGGCGAAGAAACTGCTGAGGGAGAAGAAAAAGCACCGGTTGTTGCGGAAAAGAAAGCAACAGTAAAAACTGCTACGCCAAAAGCTGCAGCTATAAAGAGTGGTCCTGCTAAGAAGATTAATAGTCCTAGAAAGATGGCGTAGGGAACGCTCCTCCTAGCCTCCCCCGAGGGGAGGAAATAGCGGAGATTGCTGAAGAGATTGTTGCGACTGCTATTAATTTTTTAGGAGAGCCAATGGCGACGGTTTTTCGGAGATTACATACTAAAGATTAATCCCGAAGGGGCTCAATACTTATAACCACGGGCGCAGCCCTTGGGATAACAGAAGTAGCAACAGGTATGACCCAGGTGCAGCCCGTGGAGCATAACATGATAAAAGATCAAAAAAGAGATACGGGTGAAGGGCTGCGGGATGGGCAGTAGTAGCTTACGCAAAGAAGACTCTTTTAAAAATAATAAACATTGTTGCGGAACTACTACAGACAGCCCGGACAAATGCTGACCTTGGCTAAATTGTTCAAAGCCCCAAGTGCCTATCTCAATACTAATATCTAAATACCCAATTCTTATTTATGTATACTGCTGATATAAAAAAACTGGAAAGACATTTTTTGCCGAAAGATTTTACGGTAACCGATTGGGCTGCTTTGGAGCCTTATTTTAAAACGCTTTTAGAAAGAGAAATTACAGATAAGGATGCTCTTGAAAAATGGTTGCTCGATATGAGTGAATTGGAGGCAGCAGTAAACGAGGATGCATGCTGGCGACAAATAAAAATGACATGCGATAATGAAAACAAAGCTTTGGAAGAGGCTTTTAATTTCTTTTGTATGGAAATTCAACCTCAGATACAACCATATAGTGATGCGTTAAATAAAAAACTGCTGGCATCGCCTTATCTGCAGCAACTAGATGCGGAAGTCTACAATACTTACTTAAGAAGTACGCAAAAAAATGTTGAGCTTTTTAGGGAAGCTAATATTCCTATTCAGGCAGAAATTGCTGTATTGCAACAACAGTTTGGCCAAATTACAGGTGCTATGATGGTGACTGTAAATGGTGAAGATTATACATTGCAACAGGCTGCAAAGTTTTTGGAAAATGAGGATAGAAATTTA
>JANOTH010000306.1:0-8820 GCA_031416275.1 Ferruginibacter sp.
TATTTTAAATGCCGTCGCCACGCAACCTCCGCAAATATCTTATCCAAACGATAAGATGATAAAAGATATACCGACGAAGGGGGGTACGACGGAGGGAGGTATGTCTGTCCCTCTTCAGCGTCATTCGGTACTGTCCTGCACAAGGTGGGTTAGGCTGACTAAGGGCCCTCAGCTGCAGCAGATTGTTTTAGAAAAAACCGCGTAGATAAATTGCTAATTAATAAAATGTAAATAAGATAATATTCATAACGGTATGACTCTTCTGTTATCTTAGTATCTTTAATTTTTAATATCTCTGCCGACAACTAACAACTTTATGAGAAATCTTTTACTCCAAAAAATAGTATACACTTCTATATTATTTATCTCTTTTAATACACTCAGTATATTGGTGTATTCCCAAAAAGTTATACAAACTGTTTCCAACTTAAAAGAAACCCTAGGTAGCGAAAAGTGCTTTATAGAAAATGTTGGGCAATATGGTAGCAAGGTTTCTGGATTTGAAAATATGGACAGTATATTTTTTGCTTATGAAGGTCTTGGAATGCCGGTGTTATTTACAAAAAAAGGTGTAATTCATTTACAGAGAAAAGTAGAAAATATTTCAAAAGAAGAAGAAGAAAAATTAGAAAAGCAAGGGTTAGATGAAGCAGTAATAGAGCAGAAAAAAATAATTACGGATAGAACAATTACAATGGAATGGGTGGGGGCAAATAAAAACGTAGTATTTGAAGTAGAAGAAAAAACAAATGAGTACCATTCTTACGGTTTCATTAAAGGCAAAGCCTTTGGATACAAAAAAATCATCTATAAAAATTTATATAATGGAATTGATGTTATTTATAAGTTTACAGATAACGTAAAACTTGGTTTTGAATACGCTATATTAATAAGGCCGGGTGCGGATGTAGGTCAAATTAAAATGAAATACGGAGGGGATATAAAAAGTATTCAAAATAAACTAAATGGTGATATTGTTATAAGATCTGAAATAAATGGCATTGAAGAAACGGCACCTGTAAGTTTTTATAATGAAGACAATCAACTTGCAAAACGAAATATAAATATTGCATTTGCTGTAGAAAAAAACCAGGTTAATTTCAAGTTATTACAACCATACGATACTTCTAAGGAAATTTTGATTGATCCTTATGTAAGCAATACGCTGAATTTGTCAGGGACAAATAATGGAAAAGCAAAAGATATTGATTTTGATTATGCAGGAAATATCTATGTTACAGGCGGTGGTTCCAGTGGCGCAGGCAAATTAGCCAAGTATGATGCGGCTGGTAATCTTCAATGGACTTTTAATGGCTCATTATCTACCCCCTCCTGGACATTCGGCCAGAATTATGGTGGGGCAATTGTAGAAAAATCAACAGGTAATATATATTTAGGTCAAGGTTTACCTAGTGGAGGCTTTAGGGTTATTAGATTAAATACTGCGGGAGTCTATGATAATTATATCAGCGTAGCAAATCCAACTTTTGGAGAAAACTGGAAAATGTATTGGAATTGCAACAATGGAACTCCTGAAATTTTAGTTGCCGGCGGTGGTAGTAATTCCAATATTAATTTAGGTCGTTTTTCTCCACCTTCAACTACTGTAACCCCTATTAATATCACAGGTAGGCCCAACTCTCATCAGGATATTGTCGATTTTATTTTTGATTTAGAAAACAATGACATGTACAGTGTTTTTGCTTCTATTGATGCAGCGTCCGCTGTTAGTAATAAAATTTTTAAAAACCCGGTACCTTATGGCTCTACTAACATTGCATGGGAAAAGCCTACAGGTTATACAACCTTGGTTGAACCTTTTAACAGGCCATATCTTAATGGATTAGAAAATTCTGCAAACATGTTGGCAGTTAATGGCTCCTTCTTATATTTTTGGGATGGTAAAAATTTAAAGGCTTTCAATAAACCTACCGGAAATACTGCAGGCACTGATTTAATAACGACAAATACTGCAAAAATGCAGGGTGGCATTTTTGCAGATGCCTGTAACAACATTTTTGTTGGAGATATAAATGGTACAATTAAAGTTTACAATTTTAATGGCAGTGTGTTTAATGATGCACCGGCAGATATTATAATATCCGGTTTTCAAACCAAATCTGTTTATGATATTGTTTATGATGAACCACGTAAACTACTCTATGTAGCAGGAGATGGTTTTGTAGCTTCTGTAGATATCTCAAGCTATTGTACAATAAATAATACTTTTTTTAATTTAAACTTATTACCCAATTGTAACACAGCAAGTGTTACTGCAAATATTACACCTGCTGTGCCTGCGGGCTCCACAGTAACTTACACCTTGTATGCAGGCACCACTCAAATTTCCAGTAATACAACAGGTATTTTTACAGGGTTGGCTTCTGCTACAAATTATCAGATTATTGCAACCATCAATGCTGCCTGTAGCGGTACTCAAATAAGTGGCAATTTTATTTTGCCCGCTCCAGTAATTAGTACAACAATCACTAACGAAATATGTGGTAACAATGGAGGCCAAATTGTAGCGGTAGGATCAGGCTCTACGGCACCATACACTTATAGTATTAATGGAATAAATTTTAGTACAAACGGAACGTTTACAGGGTTGGTAACTGGTGCATATACAGTTACGGTAAAAGATGCTAATAACTGCACAAAGAGCCAGGTGGTAAATATTTTAAATACAAATTCGTTGGTGGTAACTTCTACTTTAAGCTATACCAATACTGCTTGTGCTAATAATACAGGTACTATCAACGCTTCTACAAATGGCGGCACACCACCTTACCAATTTTCTATAAATAATGGAGTTGGTTATCAAATAAGTAATGTATTTTCTAGCTTAGGTGCAGGCATTTATCAATTAATAGTAAAAGATGTCAATGGGTGTATAAGTAATATGGTGCCTATTACAATAGCGCCATCCACAGCAGCAGTTGTAAGTGGTACTGCCACTAATTCTACATGTAGTTTACCTAACGGCATAATTAGTGCCAACGGTAGCGGTGGTACACCTCCCTACCTATTTTCTATAAATGGTGGAACAACTTATCAAACGTCAAATATTTTCACAGGGCTTGCAGCAGGCAATTACACTATTAATATTAAAGATGTAAATAATTGTATTGGATCATCATCGATCATTTTACAAAATTCTGCAGCCCCTATAATTACTGCAACTTCTATAAATGCTTCTTGTGGTTTTCCAAATGGAAAAATTACAGTAGTCAACACTGGTGGAACACCCCCATTTTTATATTCAATAAATGCTGGCGTTACATTTCAATCATCGCCGAGCTTTGCTAACCTTATACCTGCAACTTATTCGGTTGTTATAAAAGATTTTAATAATTGCGAAAATAATATTGCTGTAACAGTAGGAATTACAGCTATCCCAATATTAAAAGTTTTTGCAGGTAATGATACTACGGTTGCATTTGGAGAGCCATTACAGTTAAACGCTATAGATGTAGATAATGTTGGGTTCTCAAGCTATACATGGTCACCGTCTTTAGGGTTGAATAACGCTAATATTAAAGCACCAATAGCAACATTAGAAAATGATATTAGCTACAGCTTACTGGCTAGAACTGTTGATGGATGCATTGCAAAAGATACCATCAATATAAAAGTGGTTTTAAAAAGTGAGATATATGTACCAACTGCATTTACACCAAATGCTGATGGTACCAATGATATTTTAAAACCCAAATTAGTAGGCATAAAAGAGCTTAAATATTTTTCTGTGTACAACAGATATGGCGAGCTCATCTATAGAACCTCAGCAAAAAATACCGGTTGGAATGGCTTGATAAAAGGTATTTCTCAAAACACCGGAACGTTTGTTTGGATGGCAGAAGCCATAGACTATAGTGGTAATATTTTATTTAGAAAAGGCACTACAATTTTACTGAAATAAAGTAGAATATTATTTTCGCCTTGCCTAGTGCCACACGAGACTTTCGCTCCGATACCTGTAAAGATGTATCGAGCATTTTGCTCCAAACTGAAAACTTTAATGTTATGCTTTTGTGTGCCACAAACCTTTAGATTTGTTTTTACAATTTATTTATTAATAACAATACTATTACTACTCTCCCTTCAAATAACCTCATTATGAAAAGTTATAAATGGACGCTGAAAATGCTTATTGTTATGCTAGTTGGCAGTTTCATGCCGGGCACGCAATCTTTGGCACAACAGGCAACCAATAGCTTGTATGCACAAACCAGCGAAATGGCTGATGGAATGATACAGTACGATGCTGATAAAGCTAGTATTATGCGTTTTTATGCTACCGAACCACAGGGAGATCTTCCCAGGCAACAGGCAAATAGTTACAATTCTCCTGAACGAAGAAAACGCCTGCTCGAGCTCATTGATGAATACCTGGGTATGTTAAAGAAATTGCCATTTGAAACATGGAATATCAATGGTAAAGTAGATTATGTCCTTTTTAAAAGAAATCTGGAGAGTGGGCAATATCAATTGCTGGAAGAACAACAAACATATGGTCAGGTAGCCAAATACTTAACCTTCTCCGACAGGCTATATGCGCTGCAGGTGCCACGACGCCGTGGTATGGCATCAAATGCTGAAGAAGTGGCAAAAGAGTTGAATGACATTAATAAAAATATTGTGAAAGCTATTGCTGAGTTAAAAACTGTTGATAGTTTGGAACTAACAGCGGCTAAGTTAGGTTCTGCTGCGGCCTTGGGATTACAGGGATCATTGAAAGATTATTTTAATTTTTACAATGGATACGATCCTTTATTTACTTGGTGGGTTCCAAAAACTTACAGTGAAACAGATAGTTTGCTGAACGCATTTGCAACGGCCATTAGAAAGAAAGGAAAAATAAATACGTTGCAAAAAGATGATGGCAGCGGTATCATGGGTAACCCTATCGGTAGTACAGAGCTAATGCGCCAGTTGAAACTGGAATGGATAGCATATGGCCCAGAAGACCTGGTAAACATTGCCAATAAAGAATTTGCTTGGTGCGATGCAGAATTATTAAAAGCATCCCGTGAAATGGGTTTTGGTGATAATTGGAAAGCGGCATTGGAGAAAGTGAAGAAAACTTATGTGCTGCCGGGGAAACAACCGGAAGCAATGTATGAGCTATACAAGCAATCCGTTGATTTTTTAAAGAAAAATGATCTCCTCACATTGCCGCCGTTGTCGGAAGAAGATTGGGGAATGTATATGATGACAGCGGAACGCCAGCGGGTGGCCCCGTTTTTTTTAGGAGGCCAGTCACTGCTTATTTCTTACCCTACTAATACCATGACCTTTGATGAGAAAATGATGAGCATGCGGGGTAACAATCCTCATTTTTCCCGTGCCGTGGTGCACCATGAATTATTGGCGGGCCACCACTTGCAAGGTTACATGAACGACCGTCATAAAGTTTACCGCAATTTTAATACAGCATTCTGGTCAGAGGGCAATGCGTTGTACTGGGAATTGTTGTTATGGGATATGAAATTCCCTCGTACCCCGGAAGAAAGAGTGGGTATGTTATTCTGGAGAATGCACCGTTGTGCCAGAATAATTTTTTCTCTCAATTATCACCTTGGAAGATGGACGCCCCAACAACGCATAGATTTTTGGTAGACAGGGTGGGTCATGAAAGGGCCAATGCAGAAGGAGAGGTACGCCGCTCTTTTACCGGTGCTTACGGCCCTTTATACCAGATCGCTTATATGATCGGCGGTTTGCAATTCATAGCTTTAAAACGAGAATTGGTAGATACAAAGAAAATGACGTACAAACAATATCACGATGCTGTTTTGCATGAAAACAGTATGCCGGTAGAAATGCTGCGGGCGATACTTACTAATCAAAACATAGACAGGGATTATAAACCAGGCTGGAAATTTTATAAATAACGACCTGTCTTGCCCTGAAATAGGTTGACCTTCACGACTTATTGGCAACTGAATGCAATCAACATATACATTTTTCTTGTCTGTTGAAAAAAGCTAAAGCGCCGAAGGGCTGGCGGATGGGCGGTAGTACCCCACAGGAATGAGCGAAGCGAAATGACGAGGAGTACTACAGACAGCCGCAACAACTGTTGCAAAAAGTACCAAAAGATAAAAGCCCATAATACAATTACGGGCTTTTAAAATTGTTGCATTTCAGTTTATCAATTACCAATCTACCTGGTTGGTGATTTCATTTCTTACCTGCGGGTATATTCTTCTGTAGAGGTCTTCCAGCACATCTTCTCTGCGAGGGCTGTTAAAATTATTGTTGTTTATGGTAGCCCAATCGTTGCTGCTCAATGCACGTCTATCGCCCGTGTAGCTGCCACTTTCTTCTTGCCAACGGTAGTTGTTGCTAAAAGTGCGGTAGCTGATGGCACGGTTTGTTTTTATATCTCTAATATTCATTTCCATGGCAGCGGTTGCATCAAAACTGCGGCGGGTAAGGTTAAGTGTTGCATACACAGTTCTGTAAATCGGCTTGCCAGATGTATCTCTTCCCTCCTGTACATTGGCACTTACCTGGCGCTGGTAATTGTAAGTTATCGGGTAAGGAATACTCATATCCCTAAGCCTTAGATCTACCACCCAGTCTGGCTGCACATTGTCTCTGCGGGCATCCCAATCTGTATAAAACCTTGCTGCGTAGCGGTTGTAGCCGTTGTTGTTTTGCAGTTCTCTTACCAAACTCTCCTGAAAATACTGGTTGCTGTAATTGTAACCGGTGTTGCCCCAGCCACTGTTGAAGAAGTAAGAATTGTCTTCTACCCGGTTAATGACAATGTTTACAATGGCGGACTCGTAGGCCTCCTGCATTTTTGTTTTGCTGTCTTTAAAGCCGGGTACATATTTATCTGTGCGCTTAAACAATGTATAAGCACGCTTTGCATCATCTCTGTTTGGCTTTGCTAAATAACTTTCTGCAGCCGTATAGGTAACTTCTGCTGCAGCTTGTTTTGTCTCCAATAATTCTGTACCAAAAGATTGTGGGTTCACAACTTTAAATGCAGCGCTGTTGTTTAAAATAGCATTGTAGGCATTTTGCAAAGCATCGTATTCTTTTATGACCAAATCAAAACGGCTAATGTCTTTGCTGTTATTATAGCTCTTTATTTTTGCCAGGCGCTCCAGCTTTATATTGTTGTATAAAATGGGCAATGCTCCAAGTGCATCATCGTCGTTTTTATCTTTAGCAAGTTTCTTCACTGCATCCTGCAAGGCACGGTCGGCATCTGTTCTTTCTAAATATGTTTTGCTGCCGCCGCAGGCAGCTAATATTACAATGGCAATGAGTGGAAGTATATATCTTTTCATAACAGTGTATTTAATATGCACCTATTAACAAATGAATATCCAAATATTGTTGTGTTAGGAATTAGCCTTGTACGTTAACTTAATTTTTGGTGAAATGTAATGGTTACTTTTATATTTCTAAACTAACAGTCAATCTTTAATAGCTATTTTATGAAATTACTATTCTTTATGGCAGCAATACTTTTTGTGGTAGATGCTTCCTCGCAAACCAACGGCAGCACAAAGCAGGTAAATAATTTAAAAAAAGAAGCCACAGATAATATACAAACTGGCTACGATGCCTATAAAAACATTGCATTAAATATTTGGGGATTTGCAGAAGTGGGTTACAAAGAAGTAAAAAGCTCAGCACTGTTGCAAAGCACTTTAAAAAACAATGGCTTTAATGTGGAAGCAGGCGTAGCAGGCATTCCAACGGCTTTTGTGGCTACCTATGGCAGCGGCCAACCTGTAATAGCAATATTGGCAGAGTTTGATGCCTTGCCTGGGTTATCGCAGGATAGTGCTGTCACAAAAACAGCCTTGGCAAACAGAAACAGTGGCCATGCATGTGGGCATCATTTATTTGGAACGGGTTCTGTTGCTACAGGAATTGCGATTAAAAAATTGCTTGCAGAAGGTAAAATAAAAGGCACCATCAAAGTATTAGGTACACCTGCAGAAGAGGGTGGGAGTGGGAAAGTTTATATGGTACGGGAAGGGCTTTTTAATGATGTAGATGTGGCGATCCATTGGCACCCGAGCGACAATAATTCTGTTATATACACGAGTGCATTGGCCAATAAATCTGCTAAGTTCAGATTTTACGGTATTGCGGCACATGCCTCTGCCTCTCCTGAAAAAGGACGTTCTGCATTGGATGGGGTAGAGTCATTGGATTATATGGTGAACATGATGAGAGAGCACATTCCGCAGGAAACCCGCATACATTATGTAATTACAAATGGCGGCAAAGCACCAAATGTTATTCCTGAAGTTGCTGAGGTTTATTATTATGTGAGAAACCCCGAAAGAGCAAATGCCGAAAGTATTTTTGACCGGGTAGTAAAAGCAGCTGAAGGTGCAGCAATGGGCACCGGTACTAAAATGGATTACGAAATTATTGGGGGCACGCATGATCTGCTCATCAATAAAACACTTGCGCAAAACATGCAGGGTAATTTAGAGAAAGTAGGTGGCGTAGGCTATACAGCTAACGAGATACAATTCTCAAAAGAGCTGGAGAAATCTTTTTTAAGTGCAGCACCAGGGTTTGCAGAAGCAGCAACTGTAAAGCCCTTACACATAGAAAAAAACCAGGGTTCAACAGATGTGGGCGATGTGAGTTATGCGGTACCAACCGTAGGCTTAGAAACAGCTACCTGGGTACCGGGTACTGCTGCACATAGTTGGCAGGCAGTTGCTTGTGGCGCAACCGATATTGCAATAAAAGGAATGATGGTAGCTGCAAAAACGATGTCACTTACTGTTATAGATATATTTACAAACCCTGACCTTATTAAAAAGGCAA
>JANOTH010000307.1:0-6537 GCA_031416275.1 Ferruginibacter sp.
AATATTATCTTATTTACATTTTATTAATTAGCAATTTATCTACGCGGTTTTTTCTAAAACAATCTGCTGCAGCTGAGGGGCCTTAGTCAGTCTAACCCACCTTGTGCAGGACAGTACCGGATGACGCTGAAGAGGGACAGACATCCCTCCCTCCGTCGTACCCCCTTCTTCGGTATATCTTTTATCATCTTATCGTTTGGATAAGATATTTGCGGAGGTTGCGTGGCGACGGCATTTAAAATAATTCCCTCATTTATTGAAAAATGAAGAAGATCATTTTAATTTTGGATATAACCTTATAATTGGGTTGATGCTTTTTGCTGCTCTTGAGCGTTTTATCCCAACTATCGCTCCAAACAGGCGCATACAAACACAACAAACAAAAGAAAATAATACAAAAAGCCGCCTCATATAATTATGAGACGGCTTATAAATTGTTCTATTATTTTCAGATGCTATGGAGCGGCAACTGTAATTACCGCTTGCGGATTTGTGGTAGGTGTTATATCAAAAGGTTCAGACGATGAAGTTGGTACCGGTGCATTTGAAAATAAGCGCAAAGCAGAACTATTAAAGCTATTGATATCCCTAATTCTAACTGATACCCTTGGCAAAGATGAACTCGATGCATCCTGTCTTGCTGTAACGCTTAACACATCTAATGCTACTAAACCTAAATTGGCACCCATTAAATTTGCATTTAAAGGACTGTAATTGGTACTGATATCACCATCGTAAACAACGGCAAACACTGTTTGTCCAACCAACATAGAAAGCCCTGTAGCCCTTAAAGGTGTTACGTTTGCAATTTTATAAAGTAACACTTCTTTGTTGTCACTGCCACCACCTAAACCTGGACCAGCTGCAATATAGTTTGCGGTGCCATTTGCCGTAGGCCCAGCACTTATCCAAGAGTTAGGAATATTTTTAAATGCATACCAACCCTCGTCACCAACCTGACCCGTAAATAAATCAACAGTTCTTCCAATGTTTTTTTGGAAAAAGGAAAGGGATCTTCTAAATCCTACCTCCGCCTGCTGGTCATTTACATCAACATCAGAGAAATTATTTGGTTGGCTGCCATTGTCAATACTTTCCTCATCAATTGCTAAAAAAATAGCACTTTCACTACCACCGGTAAATGCAACGCCCACTGCGTTTACATTATCCAAATCTGTATCATCTTTCTGACAAGAAACTAAACCCATTGATAGAAGCACCATCGCTGAAAAAATAAGTTTTACTGTTTTCATATACTTTTTTTTAATGATTAATGTAATTATTCAAATTTTTCACATTTGAACACAAACAATGCCAACAAATTGAATTTTTGTTCTAAAATCTATTTACAAATTTGTTAACATCAATGTTTAAACATCATAAATATTTTGTATTCATTAACCCGCTCAAAAAAGTCTTGATATGCAATATTTTAAAAGCATTAAACAAAATAAAAACGTACATCATTTTAGAATTAATTTCAATTTAAAATCACTTTCGAGAAACAAAAAAGTAATATCCTTTAAAAATCTTGTTTACTAAATGAAGCAATAAAACGTAGAAGCCCAGATCACTTTTTGTAATTGCATGGAAAAATATATAGCCCACAATTAATCTTCACAATTTTTAATAAAGGAGCTTATGCTCTAAATTTTGTACTTTGACAACTAATTTATTCTCATGAAAATATTAATGACCTTTATTTTATTTGCCATGTACACTAATGGTAATGCCCAACAAAAAAGAATTTTACTAAAGCCTGACAGGGTTTTTGACGGTGTAGAAATGCACAACGATTGGGCTGTAATTGTACAAGGCAAATCAATTTTATATGCAGGCCTTTCGGCTGGCGCAACAGCAAATGACAGCACGGTAAACTTGCCTGGGCAAACTTTATTACCGGGTCTAATTGAAGGACACTCGCATTTATTTTTACACCCTTACAACGAAACCCAGTGGAACGACCAGGTGCTAAAAGAAAGCAGGGCAGAGCGTTTGGTAAGAGCAGTTAACCATGCGAAAGCCACGCTGATGGCAGGTTTTACAACGGTTAGAGATTTAGGTACCGAAGGCGCAGGCTATGATGATGTGGGTTTAAAACAAAGCATCAATAAAGGTTTAATACCCGGCCCGAGAATGATAGTTGCAGGAAGAGCAATTGTAGCAACCGGAAGTTATGGCCCAAAATCAGACAATACAGAATTAGAATTGATAAAGGGTGCTGAAGAAAGCGATGGAAATAATCTTACCCAAACAGTGAGAGACCAAATGGGGCATGGAGTAGATGTTATAAAAATTTATGCTGACTATCGCTGGGGAGTAAACAATACAAGCGTAGCAACATTTACTATCGATGAAATAAAAAATATGGTAGAAATTGCTAATACAACAGGCAGGCCAGTAGTTGCACATGCAGGCACAAAAGAAGGCATGCGCCGTGCCATTGAAGGCGGTGTAGAAACGATTGAACATGGCGACGATGGCGATGAGGAAATTTTTAAATTGATGAAAAGTAAATCTGTTGCACTTTGCCCTACACTTGCGGCCGGTGATGCTACATCGCAATATGCAGGGTGGAAAAAAGGTATTGAGCCGGAACCTAACCGTTTACGCTTAAAAAGAAAAAGCTTTGAGGCTGCACTAAAGACCGGCGTTACCATTGCATTTGGTGGCGATGCCGGTGTGTTTGCCCATGGCGATAATGTGAGAGAAATGGAGATGATGGTTGATTATGGGATGAAGCCATTGGCGGTTTTACAATCAGCAACAGCTGTAAATGCACGGGTTTTTCATGCTGATGATTTAGGGCAAATAAAAACAGGTTACCTAGCTGATATTATAAGTGTAACCGGTGATCCATCAAGTAATATATCTGCCATACGCAAAGTAAATTTTGTAATGAAAAATGGCACGATATATTTATCAAAATAAAATAATTCATCTTCCCTATACTTTTATAATCAATATTATTACATGAAACAAACCTTTAAAATAAAGCAGATCTTATTTTTATTCATCTTAATGGTAGAAGCCATAAATGTAACTGCACAAAATAATGTACCATTTAATAAACTCTTGGCTGCCTACTACGATGAAGGAACCACATTTAACCCAATTGGTGCAACCCAAAGAGGCGACAACAGGTTTAATGATATTTTACCAAACAACATCTCTGCACCATTTTTAAAAAAAGTACACAACTACAACATCAAATATCAACAGAAATTAAAAAAATTTAAAAGAGAATCGATGAATTCTTTTGATAAAATTTCTTACGATATCATGGCACTTCAAATAAGCCAAGCGTTGGAGAGTGAAAAATTTCATACGGAGTACATTCCAATTAACCAGTTTAGAAGTCTGGCTAACGAACTTCCTTCTATGGGCTCGGGTACAGGCATACAACCATTTAAAACCGTAAAAGATTATTATAACTGGCTTAAGCGCTTAAGTGCTTTTGGTGATTGGGCAGATACTGCTATTGCAAACTTTAATAAAGGAATTGCAGTTGGAATGGTGCTGCCAAAATCCTTGGTTGTAAAAATGATTCCACAGTTGGAAGCTCAAACTATAACAGATGAAAATAAAAATATCTTTTATGGTCCATTAAAAATGATGCCTTCTACCTTTTCTGCAAAAGAGAAAAAAGAAATTACACTGGCATATAAAAACACCATCAGCAACAAACTAATACCCACTTATAAAAAGCTAGCCGATTATGTAAAGGATATTTATTTACCCAAAGCAACTTTTACTTCGGGATTATTTGCTTTGCCAAATGGCGCTAAATATTATGAGTACCTCGTTAAGGTTTTTACGACTACCAATAATACTCCCGAAGAAATTTATAACAAAGGTTTGAGTGAAGTAAATAGAATTACTAAGGAAATAGAAACCTTAAAAAATTCGATTGGATTTAATGGAGATATGGTAGCATTTTTTAATTATGCACTAACCGATAAGCAATTTTTTCCATACACTACAGATGAGCAGGTGCTCGATAGCTTTAGGGCAATTTTGCCGAGGATAGAACCGAACTTAAAAAAGATTTTTAATATAGTACCAAAAGCCGCTTTTGAAGTAAAAGCTATTGATAAGTTTAAAGCGGCAACCTCTGCGGCAAACTACCAGCGTGGTGCCGAAGACGGAAGCAGACCAGGCTATTTTAATGTACCAATCATCACCGCAGCTGCATACAACAAATTGGGTACAGAAAACTTATTCCTACATGAAGCAATTCCAGGTCATCATTTTCAATTATCCGTGCAGCAGGAAAATGCTAATACGCCAAAGATTAGAAAGTTTGCTGCTTACGCTGTATTCTCCGAAGGTTGGGCGTTATACACCGAATCTTTAGGTGAAGAATTAGGGTTGTACACAGATCCTTATCAAAAATTAGCGGCACTTAAATCTGAATTGTTCAGGTCGATAAGGTTGGTAACAGATGTTGGTTTACACACTGGAAAAATGACAAGAGAAGAATCTATTAAATACATGATGGAGAAAGGCGGCCGGGCAGAGCAGGGTTCCATCTCCGAAACAGAACGCTACATGGCTTATCCAGGTCAGGCACTTTCATACAAAACTGGTGAGTTAAAAATTAAAGAATTGAAGGCTACGTATCAAAAATATTTAGGAGCAAAATTCAGCATCAAAAACTTTCACGATGCACTGCTTTTAGTAGGTTCAGTTCCATTAAATATTTTAGAGACTTACATGGCTGAGTGGGCAAATGAGCAAAGCAAATAGTTTATAGCTTGCTTAGTTTATAAATTATAAAATCTCTTAACCAATTTTAAATCGGAGTTTAATCTGCAATAGCATTTATTTGTTTGATAACTGCTAATTTCTAACATGACAACTTTTTATTGAATGATTATAACTCGAAATATAAAGTGGAAGCTCATTTTATTTTATACATGGAAAGGGCTCTTGTACTATTTCCTTTTATCTATTGCGGTTTGGTTGGTTAACGATTACTTTAAGTGGTTTAATATTAGTATTCCGTTTACAACAATACAGGCATTAAGTACTGCTTTAGCCATATACTTAGGTTTTAAAAATAATAATGCATACGAACGGTGGACGGAGGCAAGAAGATTTTGGGGTTTATTAATTAATTTCAGCAGAGCATTTTACCGACAAATAAACACGCTTGTATTACATGAAGGAGATGAAGATATTGAAGCCGTAAATGAATTTAAAAGACGGGTACTTTATAGACACTTGGCTTTTGTAAATGCTTTGAGGGTACATTTAAGAAAACCAAACGGTTTTAATATTACCACTAACGGCGAGCTGTACGAAGAAACAAACGAGGTTGAAGAAATTAAAAAGTTTATTACAGATAAGGAGTACAAAACATTTTCAAAATTTAAAAACGGCCCCAACTTTTTAATAAATAACCAGAGTGAAGAAATAAAAAATGCCTTTGAAAAAAATTGGCTCAGCGATTTCAGATTTATGAAAATTGAAGAAACGCTTATAGAGTTTAATAATATACAAGGTGGTTGCGAAAGAATTAAAAACACCCCTTTTTTACGACAGTTTAGTTTTTTCTCAAGGGTGTTTGTGTTTATTCACGCAACACTTTTACCCTTCGCTTTTGTTGGCGATCTTGGCTGGGCAATGATCCCAATTTCCATCGTTATATCATTTGTATTTTTGGCGCTCGATTTAATAGGCGACAGAACCGAAGACCCGTTTGAAAACCGCCTGGAAGACATTCCATTAAATGCTATTTGCATTACCATTGAAAGGGATATAAAGGAAGGGTTGGGCGAAGAAAATATACCTGCTGCATTAAAACCAAATGAAGATGGTGTGTTGCTTTAGGTTAGAAATGTTTTGAAGTCTATTGTGTAGGGCAATATGTAGCTATTAATATTTAGATTCAATATTTAAATAGACATTTATTTAAATGGCATATTTTAATAAAAAACCCGGCTCTATGAACCGGGCTAAAACGCTTTTAACTTAACGTGCTTTTTTCTTTGGATCAGCTTTCTTCTGTGCTGAGCTCTTCTTTTTAGTAGGCTTATTCTTTTTAAGTCCAGGTGTTTTGTTGGGCATACATTTAATTTTAAGGTTTATAAATTATTTATTCGTGGCTGAAGTGCATTCTTTAACCTCCACCTTGTGTCTTTTCGGTAGCGTAAACTTTACAGCCACTAAAAGCAGACAAAGATACGCCTATCAGGCTAAATACGATATTTGATTAAGACCATTCTCTCGGGACCAGTAATCTTTAGAATCAACTATTAAAACAAAAACTTGGCTCTATTTTCTATTTTAGATAACGAATGTAAACTAGTAAAACAATTTAGCCTTTTCCTTAAACCCTTCAAACACGGGCTTTAAAAAATTTCGTTCGTAGCTAATAATGCATTTTGTATCGTCGGCATATTTAAAGGCTGCTAAGCATTTTGGTGAAAGTTGAGTATCTGCCCTATACTTTTCGTAGGCCGCCAAAGAGGGAAAAGAAAAAGAAGCATAACCAATATTATTTGCTCCTTCGTGCGGCAGCAAATAGCCATG
>JANOTH010000308.1:0-11035 GCA_031416275.1 Ferruginibacter sp.
AAACTTGATATGATCATTAAAATGTTGATTGAAATGAAAAAGTAAAATCTCTGCTTCAACTCTTTTGCCTCCTTTCTCTGCGGTGAAATTTTGAACCACTAAGGCCGAAAGGAAAGAGGTTGCACAAAGGACGCTAAGCTCAATTCGCCCTTTACTTCAATTATATGGGGCTTTCAACTAAGTAACTCCTTTAATCATTTGTTCGGGCTGTTTGTAGTAGTGCTGCAGCATTGGTCGTTTAATTGCATTGTCTATTATTGCAGCAGCTACTACTGTCCATCCCGCAGCCTATAGACTAAGAATCTATTTTCAACTTTTATTGTGGAAGAAAAATAAAATTTGTTTTGTATAAAATCTTTTTTTAGACGGGGCAAGTATTGTTTATGATTTATCTGGAATAGGCAATTTTACCCGAAGAACCTACAATACCAATGCCCCCTACTTGTAAAGCATTGATATTTGTTGAATCTTTTAAATTGCCATTCGCCGCATCTAGAACATAGAATTTAGATAGATTGGGAGAAGTATTATTAGAAGGATTATTAAAATTGAAAGTGTAAATATTTTTTCCAACTACAACAAGCTGTTGATTTATTGTAGCTCTATAAATATTGGTTCGATAATTTAAATTACCTGTATTTGCGTTTATCGAATAAATATAAGTAGTGGCATTAGGTCCTTGTGCAACAAGGTATAAGTTTTCTCCTGATAAAAATAAAGAGCTCACAGGTCTTATTTGATTTCCAAGGTTTATTTGCCATATCGTAGCTCCAGTCTGCGCATTAAATGCATATAATCCTTGATCAGCATCTACAGCAAAAAATTTATCATCTGATGATATTGGTGACCCAATGTTAGATGTTTTAGACCAAGCTATTGAACCATTATTCTTGTTTAAAACCACCAAAGTTTTTGAGCCAAGTGCACTTCCTACTGTAAACCCTAATTTATCATTAGAGAAAGCAGGCGCAGAAATATTACTTGTAAAAGAATTGTTTTGAGTATTAGACCAACGCAATGTTCTAGAAGTAAGGTTAAAAGATTCACAACGAATGGGCGCAGTATTATTAGCAGCTACAAAATAGTAAAAATTATTTCCATCAAGCGAAAGCTGATAAGGTGGAAACTGATCAAAGTTTGAAACATTCCAATATAAAGTACCATTACTTCCACTATAAGCTGCCATTGAATTAGTGTTATTTAGATTTCTTGAAGTAAAAATTGTATCATTTTTTATGGTTGGACTGGTTAATGTCTCAGGTATTTGCAAACGGTTCCATATTATATTTCCTGTATTTTGCTCAAAGCAATATATGTTTGATTTAGTTGTGATGGTTGGATTCATACTAAAAAACCTTGTGCTTAAAAAAACTTTCCCGTTTTCAAAAAAACAATTGGGTATGCCTCCAGTACCTATGTTAATTTTTTTCCATTTTAAAGATAAATCGGTATTTAAACATGTAAAACTTGTAAAAGCTCCACCTATTCCGTCACTTTCACTCGAAGTAAAAAAAATGCCTGTCGTTGTTTCATTCGTAAGTCCGTTTGGTGGAACAGGATTAGGGGGAATAATTACAGGCGGTGGATTCGAAGTATCAAGGTCTTTCGGTTTGTTGCAACTTGAGATTATGCTAATGGAGATTAATAATAAAAAGAGTTTCGACATAAAAATTGTCAGTTTTTATAATATTAAAAAAGAAAATAAATATACAAAAACTTTGTCTGCACTTAAAGTTCCTTTTGAAACTCAAGTTGCAAATGATTTTTCAAAGCCAAGTGGTAGAAAGCTGATAAAAATTGCCATAAACAATTGCCCTTTTTTAGAGGTAACAAATATTTACAACATAGTCATTTGTTTGCAAAACTTGTTTTATTACCGGCAATAATTAAATATCGTGACTTTCACCACGAGTACCTATTATTATCAAATCTTATTTATTGTAAAGCTCAATTACGTTTATCAAATTTTTATAATTATCAGAATAAAGAAAACCCGCAACAACCCCATTATGTACTTTTTTTTAGGAAATACTTTTTGTAAGTAAGCCATTACTTCCGGTTTGTCAGCGACAGCGTTGCTTAATGTTTCATAATTAATCCAAGTCTGCTCACTACCATTTTTATCAATAAAATATTCAGTAAAGTCTCGGTTGTGAGTTCCTACATAAAAATTTATTTTACCACTACGAAAACGAGTCATCAGTTTTCCTTTTTTCCAATCAGAATTTCTCGAGATGAAAGTGTAGCCTAAATCATTTTGAAATGCGTTCATATCCCTATAGTACATTTTTTCTCCATCCACTAAGAAATAATTGTCATCAACCTTTAATGCACCATGATTTGGATATTTTATTGTTGTTGGGAAAACAGTTGTTCCGTCCCGTTTAACAATCAATAATTGAGCTGGTTTTTGCATTCCCTTTTGCATCTCTTCAACATATGTATTGTCGACTTGTTTTGATACTGCGCAAGAAGCTAAAAACAAGCAAAAAATCGGTAAAAATGTCTTCATAAATTAATATTAAAATTTTAAATAATTTTTGGTTTTTAGGTCAGATATTACTTCTAGGTTTAAATAAATATAGAATTATAAACTTACGGTTTTATAGTCTGTAATAGTTATTCTCATAACTTAAATTTTTAAATTCTGTGATTGACTGAAGAAGAGTCAAGGAACTAATTTAGTTGTTTTTAAACGTACAAATCTGAATAACGAGATGACAAATTTTCAAATTTTGTTGCACTGTCTTTTTGCGAAAAATTTAAGGTTCCTCTCCACCCTCCAAATGATTCTTCCAAGCAATTTTAATAAACAGTTTATTGTAGTGCCTATCTCGTCGGTTGCGCTTTTCTGTTTTGCGTTTTACGTTTCGCTTGTCTACAACAATGTTTTGTAGGTCGTTTAAATCTTCGAGGTTTTTAATATCGTTTGGTGAGTTTCTCTTTGGCATTGCTGCATGATTTATTAGAGGTACTGTTAGTTTTAACAATTCAGTTGTTTACAAATTTCACCGACTTCCACAAGCTCAGTCTGACAGAATGTTAGCCACAACCTAATGCCGGTAACCCTTCCATGTGCCGCCATATTTGTAGTGCTCTTTGGTTTTGGCTGCATTGCAACATGCGGTGCAAACAAAAATCCATTGCTTACCTTTTTCTGTTTGTATGCGGTAAAGCGTTGTGTCTTCTTTATTGCAGGTGGCGCATAGTTTGGTTTTCATGAGCTAGCAGTTTCACTTTTTCAAAGAAACAATATTTCTAAATAAGTGAAGCTTCCGGCAATAACGCAATGCGAAAGAATTTGTTGTGTAGCTAAAAAAACAGCATTCATTCTTGTTCTTCTCCTTGATTTTACAATCCGAAACATCAAGGTTAAAATTACAGTTTGGTGAGTGGTATTATTTAATGAGATTTTACATTAATGCTATGTAATATTTTCGTTAAAACTGATAAAACATAAGCATTTAACAAGTACAAATTCAGCCTACTGTTCATTAGATAAAATAGTAAAATATTGTTCTGTTATTTTTATGGAAATAGCAATAAATTTCTTGAAAAAATAACCATTTAAAAGATAAGAATGGGACATACTTTTTCAATGAAATTTTTAATCCAAAGAAGCAACAATTTGTTAGGAAAATTTGTGTGTTATTTCGCAATATATTTTGGTATAAATACCTAAAATTATTCTTGTGTAACTAGTTTGCAAATGCTAACATCTAAACCAATACTCAACCTATACAAAGTGTAGTATGATACGTTAACTTGCCCAGCTTCAATTTTTGACATCGTAGACTTTTCAAAGTTGCAAATAGTTGCAAGTTCTGTTTGTGAAATATCCTTTCATAAGTGAATTTTTATAAGTTGTGTACCGAATATAATTAATAAGTCCTTTTGCGTCATAATTTTATCTCCCTATGCAACTTTATTGTAAAACATAAAACTTGCATCGGGTAAGCTAACTTTTAATATCCATAACACTCCCCTACAATCGTTAAAATGAAAAACTAAATTTCGCGGTTTGTTGCATAGCCCTACTATGTTGTTTTATAAAACAATATTGTTATTCTATAGAATAATTAAAAAAATTAATCAAGTATTTATTTGTTTTTTCATTTTTTTTTTGCATTTTTAATTTCAAACTAACAATCATTAATATTTTATGAAAAAGTGTTTTTTTTGGGATAGTTTTTGATTGGAAATTACTTCAAATAATAAGTGATTATTTACAAAGTAAAAGAGTAAATATTCTTGAAATTTTATGCTCAGTTTTTACTAAAAGAGACGGTAGATATTTATGAACTTGATTAAAAATAGGAAAGTAAAATACTTTTTCAACTACAATATAATAGTTGAGACGTTAATAATGAAATTTGTGTGTAAAAGCAAATTTGAAACTTAATCAAACGGGGACTAAAATCAAATCATTTACTCCCCCGCATCATACAAATAAACAACCTTTTAATCCCCAGTAGTGTTTAAACGTAACTATGTTATAAAAACATAGTTTCATCTCTTTTTTGTAAACTATTTTATTTTACAAAAGAGATGCAAGCAATTACGATTTAGTATGTAGTTAATAATTAAAATCTATTGTCTCAATAAATTTTAACAAAGTTATAATTGTAAATAAAAAATTGTAAGAAAGAAGAAACATTATTTGAGGATGAATCAGGTGATTACTTTTTTTAAAAAAATATTCGATACGGCAGATTGGCCTGCTCGCTGGCATTGCGGTAAATGGTCAGACTTTCATGGCTGGCTTTATATCATCAGCGATTTAATGATATGGTCAGCGTATTTTGCTATTCCCATTGTTATCATCCGGTACCTTTCCAAAAAAAAGAATGTCGGGTTTAATAAACTTTATGTATTATTTGCTGCATTTATTTTGGCTTGTGGCGCCACGCATTTTTTAGATGCTTTAGCCTTTTGGATACCTGCCTATGGGTTAAGCGCCCTGGTGCGATTTATAACTGGTAGCATCAGCTGGGCTACTGTATTTTACCTTATAAAATATTCGTCCGTGCTCTTTACTATGAGATCAAGATCAGAATTTGAAGCTGAGATTGAAGAACGAAAACTGACTGAAATTGCCCTCAAAAAAAGCAAACAGGATTACGAATTATTATTAAGCGGTGTAAAAGATTATTCCATCTTTATGTTGGATACAAATGGAAATGTGGCAAGTTGGAATAGTGGCGCAAGCAATATGTTGGGGTATTCAACAGATGAAATTATCGGTAAACCATCAGCTATTTTTTACCCCCTAGAAGATAACGCTACTGACTTGGCTCATGAAAATATGCAGCTAGCGTTAAGCGACGGACGTTTCGAGACTAAAGGATGGCTTGTAAGAAAAGATAAAAGCACATTTTGGGCAAGTATCGTTATTTCACCTTTATACGATGAAGAGGGAAACATTTATGGTTTTGCAAAAGTAACCAGAGATATCACTGAAAAAAGAAAAGCAGAAGAACAAATTCTTTTTTTAGCTAGCATTGCAGATAATATTCAAGACCCAGTAATTACAACAGATAACACTGCTCTTGTAACAGGGTGGAACAATGCAGCAGAAAATTTATTGGAATGGAAAATTGAAGAAGTAATTGGAAAGAGTGCTTCGGAGATATTGCGCATCGTTTATCCGGAAAGCACAATGGAGGAAATCAATGCTGTATTCTTAGAAAAAAAATCGTGGAGTGGGGAAGTAATTTATCATTCAAAATCTGGCAACCCAATAAATGTATTGGTTACAGTGTCGTTTATATTGAATGCAGAAGGCACTAAAACGGGAAACATTGCATTAGTGAGAGACATTACTGAACGAAAAAGAGCAGAGGAAGCATTGAACAAATTAAACATAGAATTGGAGCAGAGGGTTTTAGAAAGAACAGAGAAATTGGCTATCAGTGAAAAGCGCTTTAGGCTACTTATAGAAAACAGTTCAGACGGTATTGACCTATCAGATGAATTTTCAAATAATTTATACAGAAGCCCAGGTGCTATAAAAATTACAGGCATTCTCCCGCAAGAAAATCAAATGAGTCTTACCCATCCGCAGGATTTAGAATTAATTAGAAATATTCAGAATGAAGTAATTCAAAATCCCGGAGTACCTGTTCCTTTTCAAGCAAGGTTTAAACACGCCTTAGGTCATTATGTTTGGCTGGAAGGTACCATTACTAACCTTTTGCATGTAGAGGGAATACATGCATTTATTACCAACTTTAGAGATGTTACCCCGAGGAAAGAACTGGAGATGCTGTTGCAAAAAGCAAATACAATGGCACGCATAGGTGGCTGGGAAGTTGATTTAATAAAAGAAAAAGTTTTCTGGAGCGATATAACAAAAGAAATACATGAAACAGAAAACACCTACCAACCGGATTTAGCAACAGGTATTAATTTTTACAAGGAGGGTGCCAACAGGGAAATAATTACCAAATTAGTGAGTGATGCTATTGAACATGGAACTAGTTGGGATGTAGAGCTTCAAATTGTTACTGCAAAAAATAATGAACGATGGGTAAGAGCTATTGGAGAGACTGAATTTGTAAATGGAAAATGTGTAAGAATCTATGGAAGCTTTCAGGATATTGACACACGCAAAAGTGCTGAAGAAAAAATTAAAAACATAAATGCTGAATTGGAAGAAAAAGTGGCGCAACGAACCGAACTACTTAAAAAAACAAATGAAGAAATGGAAGCATTTTCCTATTCTGTATCGCACGATTTAAGAGCTCCTTTACGCATCATTATCGGGTTCGCCAATATATTGGAAGAAGATTATGCCAGTAGACTGGATGATGAGGCCAAACGCTTAACATCAGTAATAAAAAAGAATACCATTAAAATGGGCAATTTGGTTGACGATTTATTAAGCTTTTCACGATTAGGCAGGCAGCCAATTGCTAAAACTTTGGTTAACTCAAATGAGTTAGTGGATGAGGTAATGACAGAAACCGGAATGAAAGACAATCCTGAGTATTCAAATTGGATAATACCTAATTTACCGATGGTATTCGCTGATGTAAACACGCTAAAACAGGTTTGGATAAACCTATTATCCAATGCAGTAAAATATTCAAAAAATACCGAGAAGCAAATTGTAGAAATTGGAGTAATAGCAGGCAATGACGAAACTATATTTTTTGTGAAAGACAACGGCGTTGGTTTCGATGAGAAGTATAAAGAGAAACTTTTTAAAGTTTTTCAGCGCTTACATGCCACTGCAGAATTTGAAGGCACAGGTGTAGGTCTGGCTATTGTGGAAAAGGTTATATCCAAACACGGCGGAAGGGTTTGGACAGAAGCTGCTGTGGACCAAGGTGCATGTTTTTATTTTTCGTTGCCCAATAAATAATAACAAACTAAAATAAATTTTATGAATAACAATACGGTAGATATACTATTAGTAGAAGATAATTTGGAAGAGGCAGAATTGGCCATTAGGCACTTGAAAAAACATAATTTGGCTAATAATCTTGTACATATTTCCGATGGAGAAAAGGCGCTCGAATTTATTTTTGCCAAGGAAATAGTTAACGATGGGCACACACTAGATCATCATCCAAAACTAATATTGCTGGATATTCAAATGCCGAAAATTAACGGCTTAGAGGTATTGGAGAAAATAAAAACTGACCCTAGGACAAAAAAAATTCCTGTGGTGATACTTACTTCTTCCAAAGAACATCCCGATATTGAAAAGGCATATGCACTAGGTGCAAATAGTTATATAGTAAAGCCTTTAGACTTTGAGGGCTTTGCAGAAGCAATTAAAAACCTAGGATTTTATTGGTTACTACTAAACCAACCACCAGTATAAAAAACAAAATATATGAGCACAACCTTAAGAGTTTTAATGCTGGAAGATGATGCAGCCGACGCAGAAATTATCCAGCGTTTATTAAAGAATGAAAAGTTTGATTGTGAATATTTCCTTGCCATGGATAAGAATAGCTTTATGCAAGCATTGGATCAATTTTCGCCGGAATTAATACTCTCCGATCATTCAATACCCCAATTCAGCTCATTAGATGCATTACAAATTGCACGGGAAAAAAAGCCCGGTATTCCATTTATTATGGTTACCGGTGCAGCATCGGAAGAGTTTGCTGCTACAATAATGAAACAAGGGGCAGATGATTATATTTTAAAAAATAGGATAGCAAGGCTGCCTGCTGCTATAAAGGCTGCAATTATTCAAAGAAAAGCACAAAAAGAACTCGACGATTATAAATATGCGTTGGATAAATCGGCTATTGTAGCGATTCTGGATCAAAAAGGAATAATAATTTATGCCAATGAAAATTTTTCTAAAATCTCTAAATATTCCTTAGAAGAATTGATAGGCCAACACCCTAAAATTGCTGATACCGGGCACTACTCATTTTCATTTATCAGAGCACTGTGGTTATCTATTGCCAGAGGAAAAACGTGGACCGGCGAGTTTTTTAACAAAGCTAAAGATGGAAGCATTTATTGGGTGGATGCTTACATTGTTCCTTTTTTAAATGAACTTAACAGACCATATCAGTACTTGGCTATTTGTCAGGATATAACCAAAAGGAAAAAAGTAGAAGATGATTTGAAAAAAAGTGAACTTAAGTTAAAGGAGGCCCAATCTGTTGCGCATATAGCAAATTGGGAGGTAGATCTTTTAACCAATACACACACATGGTCTGATGAGCTCTACAGCATACTAGGTTTAAAAAAAGAAGAGGTTATACCTACTACCGAACTTTTTTTATCTTTTATAGGTGATAGGAATACCAAAGAAGCTGCTAAATTTTTAACGGAAGAATTAAAAAATCGTAGAAATGCTAATGTTGATTTCCGTTTTAAATTAAGAAATGGCAAAAAAAGGTATGGGCATATTGAATGGCGATTTGAATTTGATACCAATAATAATCCTTTTAGAATTTTTGGAATTTTGCAAGATATTACTGAAAGGAAAGTTGCAGAAGAAAATGTAAAGCTTTTGGAGAAAAAAGTGATGACTCAAAAAATAATTGAGCAAAAGAAAATAGCCATGGCTGTCCTAAAAGGGCAGGAATTAGAAAGAAACTTTTTAGGGCAGGAATTGCATGATAATATAAATCAAATACTGGCAAGCTCAAAAATGTATTTAAAATCTGCCATCAAGCAAAATGAAAATGTGTCTGAGCTAATAAAATATCCTATTGAGTTGATTGATCTCTCGATGAAAGAAATCAAACAACTTTCTCACAGGTTAGTAAGCCCGTCAAAAGGAATTACGCTAAAAGAAATGATTGAAGATTGTTTATACACAATTTCTGTAAATACAAATACCCAAACACACTTAACTTATAAAATTGAAGAAGATGTAATGTCTAACGACCTACAACTTAATATCTATAGAGTGATACAGGAGTTATTAAACAACGCAAATAAATATGCTGAAGCTAACAATGTAGAAATTGTAATGATGGCAAATGCAGGAACAATATCCATTATTGTAACTGATGATGGTAAAGGCTTCAATACAAAAACCAAAAAAAATGGGATTGGTCTATCCAATATAAATCACAGAGTAAAATGTTTTGGCGGCAAAGTATCTGTTATAAGCAGCGAGGGCAATGGTTGTATAACTACTATTAAAATACCATATTAATTTTGCGAATTTTAGTAATAGAATAGGGCGAATTTTAATTCTAAAAAACAACATCTAAATTTTAACTGATAAAAGTTATGTTCAACTAATATCAACGAGATAAAAAATAAGACTACAATAATATTTAGCGAAACGTCCTTATGGATATCATAGTGACAAACTTCATCTCAATTAGTACAGCAAAAAAGCAACTGTAAAAAACTAAAACGCTCCAAATTATTGCCCAAAAAAGAATTAATGCCCAAAGGCGCAGGGATAGAAGCAAGTACCCCGCAGGAATGAGCGGAGCGAAATAACGAGGAGTACTGCTGATAGCCCGTTACCAAAGCTCCAACAATGCTTTTTGCTCACCGCCCCAACAACCCTTAAATTTGCGCTTCAAAATACAAGTATGAGCGAAGAGAAAAGCCTGAATTTTTTAGAGGAAATTATAGAGACAGATTTGGCAGATGGGAAATATTCATCGATCGTTACAAGGTTTCCGCCGGAGCCAAACGGCTACCTACACATGGGGCATGCAACGAGTATTTGCTTAAATTTTGGGCTTACAAAAAAATACCCAGGCTATACAAACCTGCGGTTTGATGATACCAACCCCGTTACAGAAGATACCGAATTTGTCGATAGTATTAAAGAAGATATTAAGTGGCTAGGCTTTGAATGGAAGCATGAATTGTATGCATCTGACTATTTTGATACGATGTATGAATACGCTGTAACGCTTATCAATAAAGGGCTTGCGTATGTGGAAGATGCAACAGCAGAAGAGATTGCCAGACTAAAAGGCACACCAACCGAACCTGGAAAAGACAGTGCAGCACGCAGCAGATCAGTTGCTGAAAACTTGGAGCTTTTTACCAAAATGAAGAATGGTGAGTTTGCTGATGGTACTAAAACGTTACGGGCAAAAATAGATATGGCGCATACCAATATGTTGATGCGTGACCCATTGATTTACCGCATCAAACATGCGCACCACCACCGCACCGGCGACAAATGGTGTATTTACCCGATGTACGATTTTGCACACGGGCAAAGTGATTCTATCGAAAATATTACCCATTCTATTTGTACGCTGGAGTTTATTCCGCACAGAGAATTGTACGATTGGTTTATTGAAAAACTGGAAATTTATCCATCGCACCAATACGAATTTGCACGCCGCAATTTGAGCTATACGGTAATGAGCAAACGAAAATTAAAGCAGCTTGTAGAGGAAAATCATGTGGCAGGTTGGGATGATCCTCGCATGCCGACAATTAGTGGAATGCGCCGCCGTGGCTTTACGCCGCAGAGCATTCGCACATTTTGCGAAAAAGTTGGCATAGCCAAAAGAGAAAATATTATTGATTTTAGTCTCTTGGAATTTTGCCTGCGGGAAGACCTGAACAACAC
>JANOTH010000309.1:0-18413 GCA_031416275.1 Ferruginibacter sp.
CCTTCTGTTTGTTCCCAAATTTCAGGCCCTGTTTGCTCATAATGTGCAAGCCTGTTTGCAAGGTTGTCGTATTGGTTAACGTACCACGAGTTTGGCACTTCTGTAGCCAGTCTTTTTGATACAGAATAATAAGAGCGTGGGTCTTCAGGCTCAACATTGGTAGGGCACACAATCACTTCTGCACCAACAGCTTTAAGGATATCAGCCTTTTCTTTCGATTGCTTATCAGTAGTTGTAAAAATACATTTATAGCCTTTTATACAGGCCGCTAAAGCAAGCCCCATTCCTGTATTGCCACTCGTGCCTTCAATGATGGTGCCACCAGGTTTAATTTTCCCTTCCTGTTCAGCCACTTCAAGCATTTTTAAAGCCATTCTGTCTTTAATTGAATTGCCCGGGTTAAAGTATTCAACCTTTGCTAAAACGGTACACGGTAAATCTTTCGTTATTTTATTAAGTTTTATAAGAGGAGTATTACCAATAGTTTCCAATATGTTATTCAGCCACATAATTTTTAATTTTTTTCAAAGTTACTAATATAATTTTTCTGCAATTTTTGGTCTATCAGGCGTAGAATAATTTCTAAAAAAATACCACAGCACATTTACTTTTTTTGTTTAAGGGTAAGCTGATATTTGTAAAAGATTTCACGCCCGTATTCCTAATATCTTTTTTGAAAAAGCCAAATATCCTAGAGAAAACTGATAAGTATTTTATCTAACCTTACTGTTTTTCTTGAAATGTAAAAAGCCCCTTTTTTTAGGGGCTTTCATCGTTTTGTAACTATTTTATTGCTTCCATAGCTTTTTTTATAAAAGCGTCGTCTTCGTTTAAACTTTCAAAATATCCTTCAGCTCTAAACAATTGCCTTGCAATAGATGATTTTAAAATTTTTTCGATAGCTAATTTTTCTTTTGCAGTTATGGTAGCTAATGTTATAGAATCTTTGGCCGCAATATTCTCAAAGAATTCCCATTGAGGGGCCTTTATACTGTATGTACTAACGAACGAACGTGCATTTTTATATGGAGCAAATTCCTGTTTATGTTCCTTGTAATATTTGTAACCAAAATCGGCCAAAGTTCCTCGGCTGTAAATTTTGCCAACGGTCGAACTAATTTTAGATGTATCTGCAGCCACAAAATAATCAGGCGAAATACCGCCTGCAGCATATAATCTTTTTCCTTTGCTGGATTTATAAATCTTTGTTGTATCATTTTTAGTAGAATCTGCAGAAGTCATCTCGCCATTTGAATAGCGGTTATAAATAGAACTGTAGTATGATTTGGTGCCATCTTTATAACTACGCTGTATACTTCTGCCAATAGGAGTGTAATAACGGGCCACAGTAAGCCTTAAAGCTGCACCGTTTTGCAAATCATATTGTTCCTGCACAAGTCCTTTCCCAAAAGTTCTGCGGCCCACAATCGTTGCCCTATCCCAATCCTGCAAAGCACCCATTAAAACTTCGCTTGCACTGGCAGATCCTTCATCTGCTAAAATTACAAGTTTGCCTTGTTCAAATTGCCCTTGCCTTCGGCACCTAAACTCTTTTTTTGGAACATGCAAACCTTCGGTGTAGGTAATTAATTTATCTCCTTCTAAAAATTCGTCAGCAATTTCTGTTGCTTCATCAAGTACGCCACCGCCATTACCTCTCAGGTCAAGCACGAGTGATTTCATTCCTGCCTTTTTTAAAGTAAGTAAGCTGTTCATAAACTCTTTGTAGGTTTGAGAACTAAATTTATTTAGTTTGATATAGCCCGTTGTTGTATCCAACATGTAAGCCACATCAACCGTTACGATTGGAATATTTCCTCTACCAACCTCTGTTATAACCTGTTTACCGTTTCTCAACATGGTTAACTTTACAATAGATTCTTCAGGGCCCCGTAATATCGATCTTATTCTATCTGTCGAACTTTTCTTTCCAGAAATAATGCTGTCGCCGGCTTTAAGCATAATATCGCCGGTTTTTATGCCTGCCTTATCTGATGGACCGCCAGCCAATACATTTATCACATTTAAACTGTCATTAAGCATATTAAATTCAATGCCTATGCCATAGAAACTGCCCTTTATTTCTTCATTTATTTGTTGAAGATCCTGTGCGGGTATGTATGTAGAATGTGGATCGAGTTCACTTAAAATGGCTTGTATTGCGGTGTCGCTGATGCTTTTTGTGTTAATTGTATCAACATATCTGTTGTTTAGCAGGTTAATTATTTCTTGTATAGACGATGCTTTATCAATTGCAAAAAAACTTTTGCCGGGTATGGCATCCCTCATTTTATAGCCCATCATCATCCCAATTATCATTACCACACTAAACATTAATGGCAACCAAATTTTTAAATTCTTATTCATGCTATTCAGGTTTAGCTAAAAATTATTTTAGCTATTTTAAAATTTTGGCGAAGATAATTTTTTAAGAGAATGTATGCCATGATTGTTTTACCTTGTTTTTCTTAATTAGTAAACATGCGCTCAATTTTAATAGCTGACAGCGGCTCTACAAAAACCCAATGGTGCCTTTTAACAGGCGATAAAAAGAAAATGATCTCCACGCAAGGTATCAGTCCTTATTTTTTAAATGATGAAACGCTAGGCAAAATATTAACGGAAGAATTATTTCCTAAAACTGCCAACACTACTATTGATGAAATATACTATTATGGTACAGGTTGCAGTAACCCTGAAAACGTTTCCTTGATAAAAAGGGGATTAAAAAAAATATACAAAGGCAGTTTAGTAAAAGTTGAACATGATTTACTTGGTGCTGCAAAAGCATTGTGTGGTAATGAAAAAGGTGTCGCCTGTATTCTTGGTACAGGGTCTAATTCATGCTACTATAACGGCAATAAAATTGTAAAAAATAGTCCTGGGTTAGGTTTTATTCTAGGTGATGAAGGGAGTGGTACCCACCTTGGCAAAAAGGTGTTGCAATATTACCTGTACAATACTTTTGATGCGGAGTTAATGGATAAGTTTAAAGACAAGTACCCGCAAACAAATTCTCAGATACTCGACAATGTTTACAAAACGCCTCTTCCCAACCGCTACCTAGCCGGCTTTGTAACATTTTTGATTGAAAACAGGGGGCATTTTATGATAGAGAATATTATAGAAGACAGTATAAATGATTTCTTTTTTAACCATGTTTACAAATACCGAGAGAGTTGGAGTTTGCCAATAAATTTTGTGGGGAGTGTTGCCTATGGCTTTAAAGATGTGTTGGCTGACATGTGCCGAGAGTACGAAATTAAATTAGGAAACGTAATAAAGAGCCCAATGGAAGGATTGATTAAATACCACAAAAATTAATTGTAACATCACGAAAAATAGTTTTTTTTATTATGTATAAGTGTTAAATTGTAGTTCAAAAATTAACACTAAATATAAAAAGATGAAATTTAAAATTTTACTTGCTACAGGTTTAGTTGCAGCCTCATTTGCAACTAGCGCCCAGTCTCAAAATAAGGGTTATGCGATAACCGGAGATGGTAACAAAGATTTTATGTGGATGAACATTAGGCAAATTGATTTATCCACTGGACAAGTTTCAAAAACAATATTTCAACGCAGCAAAACAAATTTTTCAATGCTGAATGTTGAAACAAAGCAATCAATTAATCAAACAGCGTTTGCTGATGGAAACATTTACCAGCCATCTCAGTATCCTACAGCAAGTTTTGTAGCAGCCGCAGCTTACGATAGAAGGTCTGATAAATTATTCTTCATACCAATGCGTATGGGAGAATTAAGGTGGATGGATGCAAATGTAAAAAATGACGAGCCGCAGTTTTATTCGATGTCAATACCAGGTTACCTGCCTAGCTTTGGTGGTGAAGAAGCAAACAACATTACAAGAATGGTGTTTGCCAGTGATGGAAACGGCTATGCTGTAACCAACGATGGCAGTCACTTGTATAAATTTACAACCGGTAAAAAACCAACGGTAACAGATTTAGGTCCGTTGGTAGATGCAGAAGAAAACAAAGGCCTATCAATACATAATAAATGCAGTAGTTGGGGCGGCGATATGATTGCAGATGCATTCGGCAAACTATACATCATATCTGCTACGAGAAATGTATTTGTTGTAGATGTAACTTCACGCATTACCACATTTAAAGGAACAATAACAGGTTTGTCAGGTAATTACACAACCAATGGAGCGGCTGTAGATGCTGATGGTAATATCATTTTGAGCAGTGCAACTGCATTTGAAGGATATTATAAAATGTCATTAACTGACCTTGCAGCAAAAAAAATAGAAGGATCTGATGTTGTTTATAATGCATCTGATTTAGCATCTGGAAATTTATTATTGCAAAAAGAAGCTGATCAAGCTAGAAGTGCTTCTGTTGCCAAGTTACTACCTGCTAGCGCTAACAATGATCTTTCTCAAAATAGTATTTATCCAAACCCTGTTTTAAGCAATACTTTTAATGTGTTACTCGATGGAAAACAAAACGGAGCTTACACCATAATTGTTTCTGATCTTGCAGGTAGAGCTTTACAATCAACAAAAGTTGGTTTATCTAAAGGGCAGCAAACACAACAAGTATCTTTAAGGAATCGTCCTGTAAAAGGAACCTACATCGTAAAAATTCTTGATGAAAAAAACAACGAAATACTATCTGATAAGGTAGTTATTCTATAATAAAATATTGGTTATAAGTACAGGGCTGCCTTTTTAGGTAGCCCATTTTTTTTGTAAAACAAATAAAAAGTTTCACGAGATAGATAAACAAAGTATAGGCTTATATTAACCTTCAAGTTTCCGAATTTAGAAGGTTGTCAATATTTTTTTGCAGGATATTTGTATAGATTTTGTAAAGAGAGAAAATTATGCAGAATATTGAACCTTATTTTAACTGGCGGCACTTATATACTGCTGAAGAAGATAGAAGATCTCCATTTTTTGAACGGGCTTACAGTGAGTTTGAATATACCCATTTAGTATATAATTATTACATCCACCCACAATGGGATGAAATTGGATCAAGTACATTGTATTTAAAATTATTATTTGTTGATTATGACCAGCACTTTGCCATCATCGAATTATTAGGTGAATGGAATGATGCTATAGAAAACGACGTGATGACCTTGCGAAGAAATATCACCGATTTAATGTACAAACAAGGTATTTATAAATTTATTCTGATAGGGGAGAATGTTTTAAATTTTCACAGCAGCGATGACAGTTACTATGAAGAATGGCATGAACAGGTAATTGACGATAGAGGATGGATTGTACTTTTAAATTTACCAGAGCAAAGCAAACACGATTTTAAAAAAGCTAGAATTACCAACTATATTGAAATGTTTGAGTTGTTGCAATGGCGCACATTAAAACCCGAAATTGTTTTTGCTTTAATTGATGAAGAAATGGGTAAAAGACTAGCTTAATTTATTTTATTCAAGTTTTTTTTACAGGTTTTATATTCACTCTTGCATATTCAAATCTTTCTATTGGTTCACAAGAATAATAGGCGTCAATACCCAAAGAAACAATGCTTCCGCTCTTTTTTAAATCAATAAATCCGTCCTGTAATAAATATTCTTTGCTTAAGTATGCATCTTTTAACGCACCAATAACCATCAACGTTCCATTGTGTTTTATTGGAATAATTTCAACAAGTTGCAATGCTATTTGTATGTTGCTATCAGCAACAAATGGAGCTTTAAAATTGTTTTTATAAACAGTTGTCAATCCTGTCTCCTCAAACTCACTTATACCTTCGTCGTATTTAGCACTTGTTTGGTGTGCTTTATCAATGAAAGATGAATGAATATGGTTGATCGTAAATTGTTTTGTTGCTTCAATATTTGCAATAGTGTGTGGGCTTGCTGCTCTGGGTCTATTTATAAAGCCAATCAGCGCAGGGTCTGCACCTAAATGAATAATATTACTAAATATTGCAAGGTTCGGCTGTTGTTGATAGTTTATAGTACCTATTAAACTCACAGGTTTAAAACCTGACAAACAGTTTATAAAGTTGGCTCTGTAAAATCTATCCCATTCCTGTATTTCGTTTATGGCAAAATGACTCATAAAATATTTTGTGCAAAGTTCTTTAATTAAATAATTTTTTAATGAAACATTTTAAATAAAAAATAAAAAACTTGTCGCTGCCTAACGTACTTTTGCAGTACAAATTTTCTCAAAAATATTTGCTTTATGACTTGGAAACTTTTTTTCACTTCTTCTATCGGTAAAAAATTTTTAATGGGGGCCACAGGTCTTTTTTTAATTACCTTTTTAATAGTACATGCCGGAATTAATTCAATGATATTTTTTAATGACGGTGGTGAAACCTTTAACCATTGGGGGCATTTCATGGGAAGTAATATTATAATTCGCACCATGGAAATTGGATTAATGCTTTTTTTGTTGTTGCATATTGTGCAGGGATTGTTGCTGTGGAGACAGAATAAAATTGCTCGTCCTGTAAAATATGCTATGGCAAGACCTGATGGAAAAAGCAAATGGTACAGCAAAAGCATGGGGCTGCTTGGTACACTAATATTGATATTTTTAATCATGCATTTTTATCATTTTTGGGTACCATCTCGCTTTGGTGGAATGGCAAGCATTCAACCACTTACGGAGACAACACTTGGGCAAGAATACAACAACCAGCCGGTTCATAATTTATACAGAGAAATGCAGAATGTGTTTTCAGGTAATCTAATTGTGATAATATTTTATGTGTTGGGTTGCGTATCACTTTGCTGGCATTTAATGCATGGTTTTCAAAGTTCGTTTCAAACTTTTGGTGTAAACCACAAAAGATATACTCCATTAATTAAAACTGTTGGGGTGTTATATTCCATCGGCATTTCGTTGCTGTTTGCAAGTATGCCGGTTGCATTTTATTTTGGATGGGTAAGTTAAAATTGTATTTTATTTTCTGATATAATAACATCATCACAAATCTGTTAATGTAATTTTATATCTAACAGAAAAATATCGCTTTATGAATTCAAAAATTCCGCAAGGAGAAATGGACAAAAAGTGGGAGGATTACAAAGGACATGTAAAACTTGTAAATCCATCTAACAAACGTAAACTCGAAGTAATTGTAATTGGAACGGGGTTGGCGGGAGCATCAGCCGCTGCTTCGCTTGGTGAGCTAGGTTATAAAGTAAAAGCATTTTGTTTTCAGGATAGTGCAAGGCGTGCCCATAGCATAGCTGCACAAGGCGGTATAAATGCAGCAAAGAATTACCAAAATGATGGCGATTCAGTTTTCCGTTTATTTTATGATACAGTAAAAGGTGGCGACTATCGTGCAAGAGAAGCAAACGTACACAGACTTGCAGAAGTTAGTACATCAATAATTGACCAATGTGTGGCACAAGGTGTTCCTTTTGCAAGAGAATATGGTGGCTTGTTGAGTAACCGTTCTTTTGGTGGAACGCAAGTGCAGCGTACATTTTACGCAGCTGGACAAACAGGGCAACAACTTTTATTAGGTGCATATAGTGCTGTAGAAAGACAAGTTGCGTTGGGTAATGTAACCATGTATCGTCGCCACGAAATGCAAGATGTGGTATTGATTGATGGCGTAGCGAAAGGAATTATTGCACGTAATCTTGTAACTGGAGAATTGGAAAGGCATGGTGCCCACGCAGTATTGCTTTGCAGTGGTGGTTATGGTAACGTATTTTATTTAAGTACAAATGCTATGGGCAGTAATGTAACTGCTGCATGGAGAGCCCATAAAAAAGGTGCATTCTTTGGTAATCCTTGCTTTACACAAATTCACCCAACATGTATTCCGGTAAGTGGCGATCATCAAAGCAAGCTTACATTAATGAGTGAAAGTTTAAGAAACGATGGGCGAATTTGGGTGCCTTTAAAACAGGGGGATACAAGAAAAGGTTCTGAAATACCTGAAGAAGAAAGAGATTATTATTTGGAAAGAAGATATCCTGCTTTTGGAAACCTTGTGCCTAGAGACGTAGCAAGTCGTGCTGCGAAAGAGCGTTGCGATGCAGGTTATGGAGTAGGTACTACCAAGATGGCAGTGTTTTTAGATTTTGCAGATGCCATAAAAAGGTACGGTAAAATTGAAGCCGGTAAAAAGGGTATTACCGATATGTCAGAAGCAGCTATCATTGCTTTGGGTAAAGATGTAGTAGCAGAAAAGTACGGTAACCTCTTTGAAATGTATGCAAAAATTACGGGTGAAAATCCGTATGAAATGCCAATGCGCATTTACCCTGCCGTTCATTACACAATGGGTGGGCTATGGGTAGATTATGAATTACAAACAACTATTCCTGGATTATATGCTTTGGGTGAAGCTAATTTTAGCGATCACGGAGCAAACAGATTAGGGGCTTCTGCATTGATGCAGGGCCTTGCGGATGGTTACTTTGTAATTCCATACACACTTGGCAACTATCTTGCCGATGAAATTCGCAACGGCGCTGTAGACCCTAACCAGCAGGCATTTATCGATACAGAAAAAGCAGTTGAAGAAAGAATAAATAAATTTTTAAACATTAAGGGTACACAAACTGTAGAGAGCTTCCACAAAAGGCTTGGTAAGATTATGTGGGACAAGTGCGGTATGGCTCGTAATGCTGAAGGCTTAAGACAAGCTATTGAAGAGATTAGAGCATTAAAAGCGGAGTTTTGGAGCGATGTACGTGTGCCTGGCGAAGTAAATGAAATGAATCCTGAATTGGATAAAGCTGGTAGAGTAGCAGACTTTATTGAGCTTGGCGAGTTAATGTGCCTTGACGCTCTAGATAGAGAAGAAAGTTGTGGCGGTCACTTTAGAGAAGAAAGCCAGACTGAAGATGGAGAGGCGAAACGTGACGATGCAAATTATGCTTACGTAGCAGCTTGGGAAAATAAAGGCGAAAGTGAATGGGCATTACACAAAGAGGAATTAAGTTTTGAGATTGTTAAACCTACGCAGAGGAGTTATAAATAATTTTTTGATTATACATTTAATAAATTGTATAAAAGTTTGTAAGATATGGAGCACTACCACATGAACCTAACGCTTAAAGTTTGGCGTCAAAAAAATAACACATCAAAGGGAAGTTTTGAAACTTATAAAGTGAAAGACATCTCGTCAGAAATGAGTTTTCTCGAAATGTTTGATGTATTAAACGAACAACTTATAATAGAAGGTAAGTCACCTATTGCTTTTGACCATGATTGCAGAGAAGGTATTTGTGGAATGTGCAGCATGCACATCAATGGTGAGGCCCACGGGCCGTGGAAACAAAATACAACCTGCCAGTTGCACATGAGGGCTTTTAAAGATGGAGATACGATTGTTGTAGAACCATGGCGTAGCAAGGCTTTCCCGGTTGTTAAAGATTTAATGGTAAATAGATCTGCTTTTGATAGAGTTATTGAAGCCGGTGGTTATATAAGTGTAAACACAGGAAATGCTGTTGATGCAAATGCAATTCCCATTGATAAAAAGAAAGCCGACGATGCTTTTATGGCTGCTGCATGTATTGGTTGCGGCGCATGCGTTGCAACCTGTATAAATGGAAGTGCAATGTTATTTGTAGGGGCCAAAATATCTCAGCTTGCATTGTTACCACAGGGTGGTCCTGAAAGAGAAAGCCGTGCTCTAAATATGGTGGCTCAGATGGATAAAGAAGGTTTTGGAAATTGTACAAATACTTATGCGTGCGAGGCCCAGTGTCCAAAAGGGATTTCTGTTGCAAACATTGCTAGACTGAACAAGGAATATATAGGAGCAGGTTTTGCAACTGAAGAAGTTTAATTACATCTATAATTTATAAATTAATGGTTTGGTGGTAGCATCAAACCATTTTTTCGTTTATAAAATGTAAGACAGGGTTATAAAAGTTTCAACTTATATTTATTGCAAGCAACTGAATGGCGTTTTTTTTAATCTTTATAAAGGAAAGAGATAGATAAAAGTGTTAGTCTGCAACCTTACCTGTCTTTAAAGCATTTATATTTATAGATATCATATCACTGACAGCTAAAAACTACGTATTTTAAGTACTAAACTGCATCACTATAAATAGCCGTAAATTATTTCAAAACAAAAGCGATATAATTTTTTTTACTTCAGCGCAATACTTTTTGTATTTGTACTATGTTCTTTATGCGGCAACAGCTTTGCGCAGAGCGGCCTACCGGCAAGCTCTAACTTAAGAAATAAAAAACTTGCCGTTAAATTCCCTTATCAAAAAATAGACAGTTTTACCATAGCTCCCGGAACTTTTTCAATAAAAAATATTCCTCGGTCGTCGTATGAGATTGATGAAATTAACGCTGCCATAAAATGGATTGAACAACCTGTTGCCGACAGCATAGAGATAGCATATAGAATTTTTCCTTTCAAAATAAATGCTGTTGCAAGGCGATTTAACTATGAAGATGTCCGTTATCGTTTTACAAAAGAAAATCCTTTCACCGTTATTAATGCTCCGAAGCAAAACAATCCGCTACTGAATTTTGGTACGCTGCAAACTGACGGAAGTTTTGGCAGGGCAATTTCGTTTGGCAACAACCAAGATGCGGTAGTAAACAGTACTTTGAACCTTCAGCTAAATGGTTTTATTGGTGATAGTATTGAAATTACTGCTGCAGTTACAGACAATAATATCCCAATACAACCTGATGGTAATACACAAGATCTGAGAGATTTTGATCGCATATTTTTTCAGGCAAAAAAGAAAAACTGGGCAGTAAGTTTGGGAGATATTGACATTAGAGAAAGCAAAAATTATTTCCTTAATTTTTATAAAAGAGTACAGGGCATTTCCTTTTTAACAGAGAATAAAATTGCAAAAAATATTTCAAATTCTTTGTTTGTAAGTGGAGCAGTTGCAAAAGGTAAATTTACTCGAAATATTTTAGTGCCGTTAGAGGGTAACCAAGGGCCATACAGGCTTGTAGGTGGCAACAATGAATTATTTTTTATTGTATTAGCCAATACTGAAAGGGTATTTATTGATGGTGTAAGATTGCAGCGTGGCGAAGACCAAGACTATGTAATTAATTATAATACAGCAGAAATTACTTTTACACCAAAACGTTTAATAACCAAAGATGTAAGAATACAAGTTGAGTTTGAATATGCCGATAGAAGTTATTTAAACTCGCAACTTTATTTGAGCGATGAGGTAAAAGTGAATAAAAATTTGCAGGTTTACCTTGGAGCTTTTTCCAACAGCGATGCAAAAAACTCAGCTATCGATCAGGTATTGGATATTAGGCAGAAACAGTTTTTAGCTGATGTGGGAGATAGCATCGGTACTGCATTTTATGAAAGTGCAGTAAGGGATACTTTTGATGTTGGAAAAGTTTTGTACCGAAGAATTGATTCGCTCACTAACGGAGTTACGTACCCCAAAGTTTATGTGCTTTCAACAAGTCCGCAAGATTCACTGTATTCACTTTCATTCACATTTATGGGAGCCAATAAAGGAAGTTATACGCAGTTACAGAACGCAACTAATGGTAAAGCCTTTCAATGGGTAGCACCTTTAAATAATATAAAGCAGGGCGATTGGGAGCCAGTTACTTTGCCGGTAACGCCAAAAAAGCTTCAGGTTTTTACAGCCGGTGCTGATTATTTAATAAACAACAACACCAAGCTAAAAGCAGAGGTTGCCATGAGTAACTATGACTTAAATCTTTTTTCATCGAAAAATAAAAATGATAATAACGGTATTGCGCTTAGGCTACAATTGGAAAATGAAAACAGGAAAATAAAGCTATTTAAAAAAGATTTATCAATAAAAACCAATGCAGGATATGAATATGTGCAAAATCGTTTCAAACCCATTGAACGGTTAAGGAACATTGAATTTTTAAGAGATTGGAGTTTGCCTTTTGATTTAGCTCCCGCAAATGAACAGATAGTAAGTCTTTCAACAAAGATTTCAGCAAAAAATGATGACTTTGCTGCATATGAAATTACAAATTACAATCGTGGTGATGGTTACAAGGGTTTCAGACAAAGGTTTGTACAGCAAATTATTGCAAAGGGGTTTAAAGTAAATTCAAATACCAGTTTTACAAATTTTAATGCTGTTTTGCAACAAGGAAATTTTTTTAGACCTACGATTGATGTAAACAAGACATTTAAAAAATTAAAGTCATTTGAAGCAGGCGCTAAATATTTGGGTGAACATAACAAACTTTCAGACAAATTACCCGACACCTTAAATTTTTCAAGTTTTGCTTTTAATGTCTATGAAATTTACGCCAGATCAAACCAAACAAAACTTAACAAATTTGGTGTAGCTTTTAATATTAGGGAAGACTTTCTGCCCAAAATGAAATCGTTATTGGCTGCCGATAGAAGCAATAATTATAGCATGTTTACAGAGCTTTTTGCTAACGAGCACCACAAATTAAAGTTTACAGGTACTTATCGAAAATTAAAAATTTTAGATAGCACAGTGAGTAGGCAAAAAGAAGATAAAAGCATTTTGGGGAGAACCGAATATTATATAAATGAATTTAAAGGTTTTGTAAATGGAAATGTTTTATATGAAGTTGGTTCAGGACAAGAGCAGAGAAGAGAGTACTCCTACATTGAAGTGCCCGCCGGGCAAGGCTTTTACACTTGGATCGATTATAACAATAATGGTATACCCGAGTTAAATGAATTTGAAGAAGCTGTTTTTCAAGATCAAAAAAAGTATATAAGAATTTACACACCGGGTAATCAATATGTAAAAGCAAATTATTTGCAGTTTAATTACAGTTTAGATCTTGATCCCAAAGCAATTATAATTACAAAGAAAAATGTTGGGCTGCGAAAAATTTTGACAAGAAGCACAACTAGTTCAGCACTTCAGATAGCAAAGAAAAACATATCAAAAAATGATTTTTTATTTAATCCATTTAGCAAAAATAATATTGACACCAGTTTGCTCACACTCAATTCATTTTTATCAAATACCTATTTCTACAACAGAACAAGCGCAAAATTTGGCTTGGAGTTTACACACAGCAAGGCATCAACAAAAGCCTTGCTATCTTACGGGGTTGAGAGTAGGGCTGTTCGTACCTTAAATAGCAAAATAAGGGCAAGTTTAAAAAAGAATTTAGTAGCAACACTATTAGTAAAACAGGTTAAAAATACATTAGAAACACAAGCACTAAAATTTGAAAATAGAAATTATAATGTACTTCAAAATGCTGTTGAGCCAAGTTTAACTTATGTATACAAATCAAATCTGCGTGCAACACTTGGTTACGTATATTCAAAAAAACAAAATAGAATAGATTCGTTAGAACAGACTATTAACAATGCGATTATTACAGAAGCGAAATACAATATACTTTCTGGTAGTAGTTTTAATTTAAAGTTTACTTACAATAACATCGATTTTAAAGGCTTCAAAGGGGCCCAAAACACCACCGTGGGGTATTTGTTGTTAGATGGTTTATTGCCCGGTAAAAATTTATTGTGGAATGCAGAATTTACAAAAAGAATTAGCGGTAACATTGAGCTTTCTATACAGTATGAAGGAAGAAAGCCAGGTATTGCTCCAACTATTCACACAGGGCGTGCTTCTCTAAGGGCGCTTTTTTAACATTAAAAAAGCGGCAAATAAATTTGCCGCTTTAATAAATATGACCTCCAAAGTAATATTAGATTTTAAATTTTTAGCTAAACAAGCCACCTTTTTTTAAAGGTCTGTAACCTTCACCAACCTTAAAGCCATTATTGTAAACTTCAATTTTATAATTGCCTGTATTAAAATTGGAACCTTGCTTCCAATCGAAACTTACTGCTTGTCTTTTATTTTGTGTGTAGTTAACATCAAGCTTTTGAGTGTAAGGCTTTTCTTCACCTTGCCTTGTGCTGAACGTGCCTGAACCTAAAGCTTGTACTGCAACAGGCGAGCCATCAGGCGCTGTGATGCATACATAAATTTGTTTAGCTCCACTTTCAGATAACATATTCTCGTCAAGATCAAAACTTATTCTTAATTTATCAACTCTTTTTGCAGTAGAAGTTGTTTTCTCTTTTCCGCTTCTTCTTTCGTCAATACCTACAATGCTAAAGTTAGACGCACGTAAAGTTGAACCAACATTTATTAAATCTTCCTTTTGCTTAATTACTAGCGTTGAAGAGTCATAATTTCTAATAGCTCTGTCTCTTTGAGATACAACTATTGCTTTTTCTCCGATAAGCTGTGTTTTTTGCTGTTGCAAAACTGCTACTTGCTCTTTGTAACCATCAATATCACCGTTCAATGAACTTATCAACCTCTTAGCTTCTGATAACTCAGCTTGGGTTGCATTTGATTTGTTTAATAACTGTTGAATCCTAGTTTTCTTCTCATCAATTTCCCTGTCTTTAACGGTAATTGCACTGTCTTTTTTTGAATTAGAAGTTTTTAAAACATCATAACGCATGGCAGCATCTTCCAGCTCTTTTTGTAGTTGATCACGCTGTGTTGATGTTGTAGCGATCATTGTTTCTTTTTGATCAATTGTTTCTTTAGTTTGGTTCTTATCGTAAATGATATAACCCCAAGTACCTAACAATGCAACTACCAAAATTGCTGTAATAATTGTTGGAAGATTGTTCTTTTTTGTAGTTACAACTGTTTTTTGTTGTGATGGAGTTTGCTCTGCTTCTGGATAATTTTCGAATGCCATGATATAAATTTTAAAATGAAATAAATTAAATTTGAGAACAGGTAAAAATTAATACAATAATTTCGTATTTGATTATTCGGCGACCTATTTACGAATACTGTGCCAAAAAATTTAAACATAACCCAAAGGGCTTCTAAAACCAATATATATAATTGATTATGAGCGTTGAAAAAATAATTGGTAGCTGGAAAAAGAAAAGCTTTAAACCTGTTTATTGGTTAGAAGGTGAAGAGGAATATTATATTGATCAGGTTATAAATTATGCAGAAAATAATATTTTGCCTGAGGCGGAAGTCGGGTTTAACCTTACCGTTTTTTATGGTAAAGATGCTGAGTGGACTGCCATTATTAACGCCTGCAAACGATATCCAATGTTTGCTGAACGACAGGTTGTAATACTGAAGGAAGCCCAGCAAATGAAGGAAATTGAAAAATTGGAAAATTATATTTCATCCCCACTTGCAACAACAATATTTGTGGTTGGTTACAAAGCCAAAGGAGTAGATAAAAGAACGAAGTTGTATAAAACTTTACAATCTAACGCCGAAGTTTTAACAACTAAAAAAATTGCTGATAGTAAAATGCAAGAGTGGATTATTGAGTTGGCACAGTCAAAAGGCTATAGCATTAATCCAAAATCTGCCTCCTTGCTTGAAGAACATACAGGCAATGATTTAAGTAGAATTGCAAACGAAATTGATAAGCTTTCAGTTAATCTAAAAAATAAAAAAACAATTGATGATGATGACATCGAAAAATTTATTGGTATAAGCAAAGAGTACAATGTTTTTGAATTGCAGGGAGCAATTGCTAAAAAAGACCTTTCAAAATCAATAAAAATTATTAATTACTTTGAAGCCAACCCAAAGGCGGCCGCTATACAAATGGTACTGCCTGCCTTGTATGCATATTTTAGTAAAATATATACAGTTTACGGTATGAATGATAAAAGTGATGGCGCTATTAAGCCCCTTTTTTATTTTAATCCGATTGCGCTATCGCAGGCAAAAGATGCCATGAAGCATTATGGTTATGCAGGTACGGAGCGAATACTTTTACTGTTACATCACTACGATTTAAAAAGCAAAGGGGTAGGAGATAGCGGTACATCAGGCGCCACGCTTATGAAAGAAATGGTGGTAAAGATTATGCTAGAATAAGATTGTGAGCACTTGGTAATTGGCAATTAATAGTTTGGGCAGTCGTTCGTTTGCAGTTAGCCATTCAACTCCAAAGCCAATGCCCTATCATTTGCTAATTGTGTTTTTAAATTTTCCAATCCTTCAAATTTAATTTCGTACCGAAGGAATTTTTTTAAAGTGATTTTTATTTCCTCACCATAAATATCTTCATCGAAGTCAAAAATATTTACTTCGATTGTCCGTATTTTACCATCAACAGTTGGTCGCATACCAATGTTCATCATACCTTTTAGCATGCTATGTTTCAACAAAACATCTACTGCATAAACGCCATTAGCGGGTACCAATTTATTTTCATTTTCTAAAAATAAATTAGCAGTAGGGTAGCCAATAATTCTGCCAAGTTTATTACCCTCTATTACTTTGCCGGTAAAAAAATATTGATAACCTAAGTAAGCTGTTGCAGTCTCTATATCGCCGCTGGTAAGTGCATTTCTAATTTTGGTAGAACTAATGGTGATGTCTTTTAAAATATGTTCAGGTATTTCAATTACAGCATAATCATTAATGTATCCTTCATTTTTCAACAGCTCAAAATCGCCTTCTCTGTTATTGCCAAACCTATGGTCGTAGCCAACAACAATTAACGAAGGGTGAAAATTTTTAACAAGAAATTCCTCAATATATTTTTTAGCGGTTAGTTCAGAAAAATGTTTGTCAAACGGTACAACAACAATATTTTCAATGCCCATTTTTTGTAGAAGTTCGTATTTTTCTTCAGGCGTATTTAAAACAAAAAGTGGTTTGTCTTTTATTTGTACAATTTGTTTGGGGTGTGGGTAGAAGGTAATAAGTACCGGCGTTCCATTAATTCTTTCAGCTTCATTAATTAGTTGAGCAATAATTTTTGCATGCCCAACATGTACTCCATCAAAACTTCCTGTGGTAATAACTGCTTTTGTAAAATCGGGCAGCGAATGTATATCTGTGTAAACTTTCATATTTGCGGTGCAAAATTAGTTAGGAAAACAATATTGAAAATCCATTACAGAACATTTATTTTGCATTGGTGATATAAAATTTTAAATAGTTTTTATCATTAATTAACCAACAATTTAAATACAAATATGTCATTATACGCACGAAGAGGTGTTTCAGCACAAAAAGAGGAAGTACATGCCGCTGTGCAAAATCTTGATCAAGGTCTTTATGCAAATGCATTTTGTAAAATATATTCAGATTTTTTGGGGGGAGATAATGATTTTGTAAACGTGATGCATGCTGATGGTGCAGGTACTAAAAGTATACTTGCCTACTTGTATTGGAAAGAAACCGGCGATATAAATGTGTGGAAGGGAATTGCACAAGATGCAGTGGTGATGAATTTAGATGATTTGCTTTGTGTAGGTATTCACGATAACATTGTTTTTAACTCAACCATTGACAGAAATAAAAACTTGATTCCTGGTGAAGTTTTGCAACAGATAATTACTGGTACACAAGATGTTTTTGATATGCTTGCAACGCATAAAGTGCATATACATTATTTAGGTGGAGAAACGGCAGATGTTGGTGATGTAGTTCGCACTGTTGCAGTAAATGGAACCATGACGAGCCGATGGCCTCAAAATAAATTAGTAACAAATGATAAAATTGAAGCAGGTAATGTAATAGTGGGGCTGGCATCTTTTGGACAGGCAAATTATGAATCGGCATACAACAGCGGCTTAGGCAGTAATGGGCTTACAAGTGCAAGGCACGATGTGCTCGGTAAATTTTATGCAGAAAATTTTAAGGAGAGTTTTGATAATAATTTAAGTGATGATGTAGTTTATATTGGAAGCTACAAACTGACTGACGAAATTGTAAGAAATGATGGAAAGACAACAACCATTGGAAAATTACTGTTAAGCCCAACAAGAACGTATGCGCCGGTTTTAAAATCTTTACTTGAAAACCATTTCGACAAAATAAATGGACTAATACATTGTAGCGGTGGTGGACAAACTAAATGTTTAAAATATTTACCGGGTAATTTTAAAATAATAAAGGATAATCTTTTTGATGCGCCGGAAATATTCAACCTCATTGAAAAAAGCAGCGGAAGCAGCTTAAGAGAAATGTACGAAGTGTTTAATATGGGCTGCAGGATGGAGATTTATTGTGCAGAAGCTGATGCAGCAACGATGATTGAAACAGCAAACTCGTTTGGTGTTGCTGCGCAGATTATAGGTAGAGTTGAGGGAAGCGAGAAAAAAGAATTGCTTATAAAAGTTAAAGGAGAAGAGATTTCATACCATTCATAATTCCGCAAAGATCTCCAGGATTTCCTCCCGCCCTCGGGAGATAGAGGGGGCTGTTATTTAGTTGTAAGAAAATCCATATTTCTACTTTTATCTTTGCTCTCCCACCGATAATGAATAGTGTAACTTTTTTTGTCAGTTTTTAACCTGTATGGAATTCTAAATTTTAGATCTACAATACCTGTACTTTCCATAGCAGCTTTTACACTTTTTAAAACATCTATAGGAATTTTAACTTCTTTGCCTACTTTATCAAACACCCAAAATATGTTATTTCCGTTTTATAATTCCATTTGATTACTTCCCGTAACCTGGTTA
>JANOTH010000310.1:0-2660 GCA_031416275.1 Ferruginibacter sp.
GTATTCATATCTTTTATTTTAACTGTTTAAATTCTTCGTAATCTCTTATATAGTCGATTTCATCATAAATAATACTCGCAATACACATTTGAACTGCATTGTGGGTATATTTCATTTCTCTCCAGCATAATTTAGGAATAAGCAATCCTTTGCTTGGACTATCAAGAACAAAAGTGTTTTTGACTCCTCCTGGCATTTCTGTCTTTACTATAATTGTTCCGGCCATTGCAATCAAAATTTGTTCAAGATTAATGTGTGAATGTCCGCCCCTTTCAACATCTTCAGGAGTAAAATACGTCCAGTAAATTCTTTTTACTTCAAAAGGCAATGTCTCGTTTTCAGCCAACGAAATATAGCCCAATGAAGAATTTCCAATTTTGGAGAAATTAATTATTTGAGGTTCACTAATCATTTATAGTTTTTGTTGTTATTTAAGGTCGTATTTTTTACCCTGCAATTCTTCTTAAATATTCCCCATAACCACTCTTTGCCATTTTATTTGCAAGCATCAAAAGTTCATTCTTATCTATAAATCCCATTCTGTAAGCAACCTCCTCCGGGCATCCAATTTTTAAGCCTTGCCGCTTTTCAACAACTCTCACATATTCGCTTGCATCGCTCAAGCTATCAAAAGTTCCGGTATCAAGCCATGCAAAACCACGATCAAGCACTGCTACCTTTAATTTTTTATTGTTAAGGTATAATTCGTTTACAGTTGTTATTTCGTATTCACCCCTATGACTCGGTTTTATATTCTTGGCAATTTCTATAACATCATTGTCGTAAAAATAAAGCCCAGGCACGGCATAATTACTTTTAGGATTTTCAGGCTTTTCTTCAATACTTAGTGCATTAAAATTATCATCAAACTCAACAACACCATATCTTTCAGGATCATTTACTGAATAAGCAAAAATAACTGCTGCATCTTGTGCGGCACTTTCTCTTAGCAAATTACCAAAACCACTTCCGTAAAATATATTATCACCCAACACTAGCGCTACTTTATCAGTTCCTATAAAATCTGCACCTATTACAAAGGCCTGTGCTAGTCCATTAGGTACTTCCTGTTTAGCATAACTTATGCTACAACCCCACTGGCTGCCGTCTTTCAACAATCGTTTGAACTGATCCTGGTCTTCAGGCGTTGTGATAATTAGTATCTCTTTAATACCTGCAAGCATTAAAGTGCTTAGCGGATAATAAATCATTGGTTTATCATAGATAGGCATCAGCTGCTTGCTTATTCCCATTGTTATTGGGTATAAACGTGTGCCGCTTCCTCCTGCCAATATGATTCCTTTCATTTTTTTAAATGTTGAATATTGTTTACGATTGTTTGAATTGTTGAAACGGTTTCGTTTTACAATAAAAATCAACTATTTCTTTTCAGCTTTTGCGTAGGCTGTATTTCTTAAATTATTTATTTTTAAAGATAATGGTTGAATACTACCTTTTACTTTTTCAAATTCCTCATCGTTTAAATATTTCAGATCAAAGGCAGTAAATGTATGACTCATTAATTCCATTAAACTACCGTACGATATTGAATAAAAATGCGCCTGCTCTTTTGCGGAGAACCTTGTACTTCCCTCAGCGATATTTGCTCCTATCGAAACGGATGCTCTCCGCATTTGATTCGTCAAACCAAACTTTTCTTTATCGGGAAACTTTTCTGTTAACTCGTAAATTAACACAGTTAATGTCCGAGCTTCCTTCCAAACTTCTAATTTCTCAAATCCAAAAACATACATATTGTATCCTCTAATTAATTACAAGAAAATAGAAAAACAGACTACCATTGAACTCTTCAAACAACTTTCAACCATCTTCAACCACCTCTCAAACCTTCAAACAACTTTCAACCATGCTCAACTACCATATAAACTATTATAATACTCCTTATACGCCCCGCTTGTAACATCATTCAACCACTTCGTATTTTCTAAATACCAATCAATTGTTTTACTAATTCCTTCTTCAAATTGCAAAGATGGTACCCAACCCAATTCATTTTTTAGTTTTGTTGCGTCAATTGCATAACGAAGATCGTGTCCCGCTCTGTCTGTTACATAAGTTATCAGTTTTGCTGATGCTCCCACCTCTCTGCCCAGCTTTGTATCCATTTGCCTGCAGATTTCTTTCACAAGGTCAATGTTCGTCCATTCATTATGGCCACCAATATTATACGTTTCACCAATTTTACCGTTGTGAAAAATAGCATCAATCGCACGGGCATGGTCTTCTACAAATAGCCAGTCACGCACATTCTCGCCTTTGCCATAAATAGGTAATGGCTTGTTGTTTATAATGTTGTGTATGCAGAGAGGTATCAATTTCTCAGGAAAATGATATGGACCGTAATTGTTACTACAGTTACTGATTTTTACAGGCAACTTGTAAGTATGGTAAAATGCTCTTACAAAATGATCGGAAGATGCTTTGCTGGCAGAGTATGGACTTCTTGGGTCATAAGCGGTTTCCTCTGTAAAAAAACCGGTATCCCCTAATGAACCATATACTTCATCTGTAGAAATGTGGTAGAAAATCTTTCCATCCATACTATCTTTCCAGTATTCTTTGGCTGCCTGCAATAAAGTTGCAGTCCCCATCACATTTGTAGTTACAAAAGCCAATGGGTCTGTTATAGAACGATCAAC
>JANOTH010000311.1:0-1982 GCA_031416275.1 Ferruginibacter sp.
GGCTGAAAAATTTATTCAGATCTACGTTACAATCTCCTCGTTACCCCTCGCTTCGGGAGAGGGGACGGGGGAGAGGCTCCCCATCTCTGTCATGACCGAAAAGGAAGTTGCAGAACCCGGTGAAAAAATTACTTACAACATTACAACGGGATTTGATAAAATCTGGCTCATCCAAAACATAGTAAGGCCAAATGATAATTATAAAATTACTTATCCTACCGTAAGCAATGGTGAAGTGTTTACAAACAGTATTGATGTAACCGAGGCAGATCGTGGCGGTATAAATATGAATTATGTTTTTGTAAAGCACAACCGAATTTATACAGGTGCGCAAAACTTTGCTGTGCCATGGAACAACAAAGAATTAAATATTGCCTACGAAACATTTAGAGATAAAATAGAGCCGGGCAGTTCAGAAAAATGGAAAGTGAAAATCACTGGAGATAAGGCAGAAAAAGTAGCAGCAGAAACTTTGATAAGCATGTACGATGCATCGCTCGACCAATTTAAACCACATGCATGGGGCTCGCTAAAAGGTTTGTTGCCACTAAACAACAGCTATTTTAGCTGGAGTGGGAATACGTTTGAGGATGTTGCGAGTAATGAAAGCGATCAGATAAAATATGTTTTTTTAAATGCATTGGAAAAGCAATATGATTACTTAATGAGCAACGGATGGAATGAGAGTTATGGTGGTAGGATAATTTTAAGAGGTGTTAGTTCGATGCCCGCTAGTTCTCCTTCTCTTAAGGAAGCTGCTGTAATGTCGATGGCCGAGCAGAAAAAAACGTCACGTGCCGGCAAAGTGGACAATTTAGAAGTAGCATTGCAAGGTAAAGTTGCAGGAGTACAAATTTTAAAAACTGACACTAAAATAGATTTAAATAATCCCGGCATTTCATTAAATTCCAATATCCAAGTCCGTAAAAACTTCAACGAAACTGCTTTCTTTTTTCCTGATTTGAAAACGGATGCAGATGGCAATGTGGAATTTTCTTTTACCATGCCCGAAGCGCTTACGCAATGGAAGCTGCAGGTGATGGCGCATACAAAAGAATTGGCAAGCGCTGTGAGCAGCAAAACGACTGTTACACAAAAGCAATTAATGGTCCAGCCAAATGCGCCACGTTTTTTGCGTGAAGGAGATCGTATGGAGTTTTCTGCAAAAATTGTAAACCTTACAGCAAATGAAATTACCGGTACTTCGCAATTGGAATTACTCGATGCTGCTACCAACAAACCTGTAGATGGTTGGTTTAAAAATGTTTTTCCACAGCAATATTTTACGGTGCCCGCAGGGCAAAGTGTAGCAGTAAAATTCCCGATAGATATTCCACTCAACTTTAATTCTGCCATGATTTATAGGATAAAGGCAATTGCAAAAGACGGCTCGTTCTCAGATGGGGAAGAAGCAGCCATTCCGGTTTTGACAAATAGAATGTTGGTTACAGAATCATTGCCATTAAACATGCGCAATACAGATTCTAGAATTTTTAAGTTTGAAAAATTATTAAATAGTGGTAGCAATACAACGCTCAGCAACCATGCACTCACTGTTGAATATACAAGCAACCCTGCATGGTATGCAGTGCAGGCTTTGCCTTACTTAATGGAGTATCCATATGAATGTGCTGAGCAAACCTTCAGTAAATATTATGCAAATACATTGGCATCTTTTATCAGCAATTCATCTCCTAAAATAAAAGCAGTTTTTGAAAAATGGAAGATTACAGATTCTGCTGCATTAATGAGCAACCTGCAAAAAAATGAAGAACTAAAATCAGTTCTGTTACAGGAAACGCCATGGGTATTGAATGCACAAACTGAAACACAACAAAAGAAGAATATTGCTTTGTTGTTTGATATGGTTCGCCTTGCGGCTGAAAAAAATAAGACACTTACAAAGCTAAAAGAAATGCAAAGCAGCAATGGTGGTTTTACATGGTTTGAAGGCGGCAGAGATGATCGTTACATGACACAGT
>JANOTH010000312.1:0-6763 GCA_031416275.1 Ferruginibacter sp.
GTGGTTTGTCATTAAAATTATACCTAAGCAACAAGCCTATAACGAAGTATGCAATGAAAACGAGGTGGATAATTGTATTTAAACTTTTTTCAGGAGTATCAGTAGCAAGACTATGCAACCCGTGCGATTTATCTACTGATATATCCCTTTTATCAAAAATAATACAGAGTAAAAGCATAAAGCAAAATCTAGCTGCCAACAACACACAAACGGGAATTATATTGGTTTGCAACAAATCTATTGCCGGCAAAATAGTAGTAATATAAGCCCAGGTAAATGCAAGCAGAACAGTTTTAAAAAAACCTATACTCTGTAATTTTTTAGCAAAAGAAAAAGGCCACAAGGGTAAGGAATATAAGAGCGTTAAAAACACAGCAACTAATGCAAATGGTATTATAGGTGAGACCTTGTTTATAAAATAAGCAGTACCAATTAATGCAATTACAAAAAAGGATACAAAAAATATATTTTGCTTTATAAAAGCAACACCAAATATTCTGTTCGTAAAATAAAATTTACTTAGGAGCCAATAAAAATTATAGCTGCAGATAGTTGATAAAAATACAAAACTGAGTAAATCAAAATTACTCGGTATATGGAGGATTAATGTTGTTTGGTAGCAGAGCCCAACAGCACATAGCGCTATAAATATAGAATGAGATAAAATAAAATGAAGAAACCTCATTACTATCGGGTAATGATAAACGGATCTGTATTTTGTATTACGTTGCTCTTATTTTTTGCAAAATCTTTTACAAAAATTTCGTAGAAAACAGTGTCTCTAGTTTTGCCTGCAGGTATCGGAGGCACGGCATTAGTGCCACCTGTTCCTGCACCAGATAAATTAACTTCAACATCGCCTTTAAAATTCTTTTTTGCAGCTTTTGCAAGGGCAGCAGGGAATTTAAATGAATCTAACCTAAAAGGTGAACGGGTATTTTTTACATAAACATAAGATGTGTCTTTGCCTTCAGTAAAACCAAAATCACCTTCAGCATCTGTAAGTTCAATAGTTAAAATAGCAAAATTTTGACTTGAATTGTTAACTTGATACGGCGATGTTATTGACTTAAATTTTATTTGAGGAGCAGAAGCATATTTATCTTTATTGCAAGCTGCAAATGCAATACAAGCAACAAATACAAAAAATAAGTAACGCATAATTAATGTTTATATTCAAATTTAATCATAGAAAAGGTAAAAACAATTTTAAATTTTAGCTTTGCTTTTTTGTTAACAAACCTTTTCTTCTTTAATTAGAAATATGGCTGATTATATAACCTTGAATCAATCTATTTTTTCATGCACAGAAACCGACTTTACAGCAACAGCGCTGGAGGTTTTTAACTTTCAATACAAACACAACAAGACTTACCGAGCCTATTGCGATATTTTAAAAACGGATTCTTTTACCGTAACCACTTTAGAAAAAATACCTTTCTTACCCATTCAGTTCTTCAAGACCAAAGAAATAAAAACAACTGAATTTGAACCGGCAATAATTTTTGAAAGCAGCGGTACAACGGGTTCAATAAACAGTAAGCATTTTGTAAAGGGTCTTTCCATTTACGAAGAGAGTTACCTTAAAAGTTTTCGCAATTTTTACGGCGACGAAAACCAACTATGTATAATTGGGTTATTACCATCTTATTTAGAAAGAAAAGGATCTTCACTTGTTTATATGGTTGATGATTTAATACGCAAATCAGAAAATAAATCCAGCGGCTTTTATTTATATAATCACCAAAAACTTAAAGACGTACTGCTGCAAAATGAAAAAGATGCAAAAACAACTTTATTGATTGGTGTGACGTACGCTTTACTTGAATTTTCAGAACAAAACAAATTACAACTGAGCAACACTATCATAATGGAAACTGGAGGCATGAAGGGGCGCCGTGAAGAATTATCCAGAAGTGAAGTACACAAAATATTAAAGGAAAATTTGGGGGTGAATAAAGTGCATTCAGAATATGGTATGACGGAATTATTATCACAAGCATATTCAAAAGGAGATGGAGTTTTTGAAACGCCCGCTTGGATGAAGCTTTTAATAAGAAAAGAAGATGACCCATTTGAAATAACCTCCCCTGAAAATTTGAATGGTGATTTTTGTGCAGGCGCTGTAAACATTATTGACTTGGCAAACATTTATAGTTGCGCTTTTATTGCGACAGACGACACCGGTAAATTATATAAAGATGGCAAATTTGAAATTAACGGCAGACTTGAAAATAGCGATATGAGGGGTTGCGGCCTAATGCTAATGTAAATAAGTAGCATGATTTGGGCGCAATAATTTTAAATTCTATTTTGCTGAAACATATACTACCATTGGGTTGGAGGGTAAATTTTAAATTCCAATAAAAAAGATTTTAAAATAAATTTGTCTAAAAACATTTTTGCCCTATTTTTGCACTCCCAACGAAAGAAGGGAACGGAAGAATTGGTAGCTCAGTTGGTAGAGCAATACACTTTTAATGTATGGGCCCTGGGTTCGAGTCCCAGCCAGTTCACAAAAATCCTCAACATTCGTTGAGGATTTTTTATGCCTTGTATCTACATAATTTATTCAAAAAAGCTAGACAAATACTATGTAGGTGCTTGCATCGATATTGAAAGGCGACTTTATGAACATAATATTGGCCATTCAAAATTCACTTCAGTTGGTACACCTTGGATCTTGAAATACACAGAACCATTTTCAACACTTCCGCTTGCTAAAAAGAGAGAATTAGAAATCAAAAAGAAAAAATCAAGAATTTATATAGAAAAATTAATTGGTAGCTCGGTTGGTTGAGCATCCCGATTTAAAAACGGGAGGGCCCTGGGTTCGAGTCCCAGCCAGTTCACGAAAGGAGTTCATTTTATGAACTCCTTTTTTTATGCCTTAAATTTGTATAAATTCGATTATTGACCACCGCTTTTTGCCAATTCTATAGCGTTGTTATCCGTTGAACTAGGCTGAACGTTTTAGCGAATTTTCAATACAATTTATATGATGCAGCCCCTTGGTTTTTACATTAAATTTGAGCTATGAACGATTTCTTTAAAGGCAAAAAAGTTGCTATTACAGGGGGCAGTGATGGCATTGGCAAGGCACTTACAGAGCTCCTACTTGCAGCCGGCGCCAACGTTTCAACCTGCGCCCGCAGCCAAAATAAATTAGATCTCCTCCAACAAAATAATAAAAACAAACCGTTGTTGTGTATTGCTGCAGATGTAAGTGTATACGAAGATTGCAAAAAATTTATTGATAAAACCTTAGAGCAGTTTAATGAAATTGATATTCTAATAAACAACGCAGGTATTTCTATGCGGGCAGAACTAAAAGATGCTGATGTTGCTATTTTTAAAAAGTTGATAGATGTAAATTATTTAGGAACTGTTTATTGCACAAAGCTTGCGCTTGAGAGTTTATTAAAAACAAAGGGAACAATTGTGGGCGTTTCATCAATTGCAGGTTACCGAGGTTTACCCGGCAGAAGTGGTTATAGTGCCAGCAAATTTGCCATGAATGGTTGGCTGGAAGCAATACGAACAGAATTGCTCGATGACGATGTAAATGTTATGTGGGTGGCGCCAGGTTTTACAAAAAGCAATATTAGAAATGCTGCGTTAAACGAGAATTCGCAAGCGCAGGGAGAAAGTCCTTTAGACGAACAATCTTTGATGTCGCCTGAAGAAGTTGCCCAACATATTTTAAATGCAATCGTAAAAAGAAAACGTACATTAGTTTTAACTTTTACAGGAAAACGCACCGTATTCATGAACAAATTTTTTACTTCCTTAACTGACAGACTCACTAAAAACTTCTTTTATAAAAAAGGGAAGCTTGTAAAGTAACTTAATAGCGGCGGGTAGTTTATATTGCAGGTTAAATTATTTATAGTAGATGCCGTTGTTAACCCTCACAAGCGATATAGGTGTACAGGATTTTATGCCTGCTGCCATTAAGGGTCAAATAATGCAGGCTGATCCAAGTTTTAATATTATTGACGTAACGCACCTGCTTTCTCCGTTTAATTATCCGCAGGCAGCTTATGTATGTAGAAACGCCATTAAAAATTTTCCTGCAGGCACTTTTCATTTAATACTTATCAATTTATTTGATGAAAAATGTGATCATCTGCTTTTAATAGAACACAACGGACATTATATAGGCTGCGCAGATAATGGTCTTGTTACGATGATATTAGAAGAAGTACCGCAAAAGATTTCAGCACTTACTTTAGAGAAAAATCAACCTAGAAATATATTATACTGTACCGGCATTTTTGCAAAGGCATTTAGTAAGTTGGCCAATGGTATTCCTTTTGCAGAAATTGGGTATCCTGACATTTCGATAAAGGTAAAAAACCCTTTGAAACCCATGCTCGGTAATAACTGGATTGAAGGACAGATAATTTTTATTGATAACTTCGAAAATGTAATAGTCAACATTAGTAAGGAAGAATTTGAAGAACAAAGGAAAGGAAGAAGATTTTCTATCGTATTTAAAAGAGATGAAAGCATAGAAAAAATAAGTGAAACATATGCCGATGTTCCTGAAGGAGAAAAAGTGGCGTTGTTTAATGCGGCTGGTTATTTAGAAATTGCTATCAACAAAGGAAATGCAGCAGGATTATTTGGATTACAGGGTTTTTCTGAAAGGCAGCAGAAGGTATTGCAAGTTCAGTTCTCCAACAATCATATATTTTATCAAACAGTAAAAGTATATTTTCAATAATTTTTATCACAACAAACATCATATTAAAAAAACAAAAATGAAAAAACTATTATTTGCATTCTCATTAATTTGCGCTGCTAACGTAGCAACTGCGCAATTTAAAATGCCAGCACCATCGCCAACACAAATGATAAAGCAAGACTTTGCGTTAGGCAGTATCGAATTAACATATAGTCGCCCGGCAATAAAAGGCAGAAAAGTATTTGGCGACTTAGTTCCTTTTAACGCAGTATGGCGTACCGGTGCAAACGCTGCAACTATAATAAAATTTAACGACGCAGTTGAAATGGGCGGAAAAAGAATTGACACCGGTTCTTATGCATTCTATACTATACCAAATGACGGCAGTTGGGATATCATCTTAAATAAAGGAATCACAAACTGGGGTTCTGATGGTTACAAACAATCCGACGATGTAGTTCGCTTTAAAGTAAACACAATGAAGATGAAAGATGCTGCAGAATCATTTACAATGCAGTTTGCCAACATTAAGCCTGAAAGCTGCGAGCTTCACATTATGTGGGATAAAACAGCTGTAGCAGTACCAATTACTGCATTAATTAAAGACCGTATGCGTGCATCTTTAGAGAAAGCAATGATGGGAGAAAAAAAGCCTTTTTGGAATGCTGCGCAGTTTTATAACGAGTACGATAAAAACAGTGCTAAAGCATTAGAAAGTATCAATAGCGCTGTAGAACAAAACCCAAAAGCATTTTACATGTGGCTTTATAAAGCAAAAATCGAAAAAGATATGGGTGATAAAAAAGCAGCAATGATGAGTTCTCAGAAATCTTTAGCATTAGCCCGCGAAGCAAAAAACGAAGACTATGTAAGAATGAATGAAGATTTAATGAAGAAGTTGAAATAAAATTATAGAATAGAAAATGAGCCGCTCTTTTATCGAGCGGCTTTTTTAGTGCCCATAAAAAGCTGGAGAATTAAACTTATAAAAATTACGAAGATTACCCCAATTACGTTAAGCCACAAAAAAGAAATAATATCAGCTTTATAAATAACAATTACACCAACCTGTGCAATTAGCGCAGCAATAAAAACCGCATTTGCCTCCACATGCTTTATCCAAAAAGCAACTAAAAAAATTCCAAGAATAACCCCATAAAAAATAGATCCTAAAATATTAACTGCCTCTATTAGGCTGTTACCAATGTTCTGGGCAAACATGGCAATGATAATACAGAAAACACCCCAACCGAAAGTATACCATTGAGACGTTTTATAATCCTGCAATGAAGTTTTTTCTTTTTTAAAAAACTTTTGGTGAAAGTCAATCATGGTACAGGCAGCCAACGAATTTAATGCTCCAGCAATACTACCCCATGCACTTAAAAATATAACTGCAAATAACAAACCTGTTAGCCCAATCGGTAAATTATCTTTTACAAAACGAAGGAAGATAAAATTTGTATCATTCGCATCATCACCGGGTAATGCTTTTTTCAATTCCGCTTTATACGCTAATCGTTGTGTTGCCATTGCTACAGCATCTTTTCTAGCAGCCGCATCGTTATAATCTGCAGTTATTTTTTGTAATTGTGGTGCTGATGCTGTTTTATTAGCTGCTATAATTTTTGTATCATCAAAATACACCGGAGCTTTATGGTATAGATAAAACGTAAAAATTAAAATACCTATCAATAAAATAAAAAATTGCATTGGAACTTTTACAAGTCCATTCATGAGCAATCCCTTTCTACTTTCTGCAATATTTTTTCCTGTTAAATATTTACCAACCTGGCTATGATCTGTACCAAAATAACTTAACGCAAGAAAAAAACCACCAATCAATCCACTCCAAATATTGTATTTGTCCTTCCAATCAAAGCCTTTATCAGTAAAGCCTGTGGTTATAACATTCATCTTTCCATAGCTTCCAGCTTCATTAATTGCATCTCTAAAACACATACCATTTGGCAGCATGCTAACTGCTATATATCCTATTAAAAAAAGAGAAATGAAAATGATAATCATTTGCAATTTTTGGGTATGCGCCACTGCATTTGCACCGCCTGTCAT
>JANOTH010000313.1:0-49141 GCA_031416275.1 Ferruginibacter sp.
GCTGCACTGCCCGCAGGGCTTGATACCAACACTGGTGTTGTACCATAAGTCGTCCCCGCAGGTACATTGTCATTCGTACTTACACTACCCGGTACCGCTACATTTACAAACGTTGTATTTAAATCAGGATTGGTTGATGGTAAAAGTATAAAAGTGATAGTCGTATCATGGCATAATGTACCTGTACCACCGCTACCGCTATAAGTTTTTAAATTTACACTATATGAACCTACTTGACCCGTCCATGCACCTGAACCTGTAGCAGGGCTATTATAAGGAGCTGTATTTTCGATATTAGAAGTTGAAGTAGGTCCCGTAATGTTATACACAACGCTACCTATAGTACCTATGTTACTTGTTTCTAAGTTGTATAATGACCCTAATTGGACTAAAGTAAATGTTGAACCATTACTAATTAGTAAGTCAGCACCACCATCTAATTTGTTGAAATGCAAACCGGTTACTTTACCACCTGAACATGCAGGTGGTGGTACAGTCGTTAAACAAAAACCATCGACCTTTAAAGTGTTACATGTAATAGAAGCCTGAACTCTAACTGTAACTGTTCCTGCAGGTGCAATACCTGTTATGGTATACTGGGTTAATGATGGGCCTGTAACATCAACATCTTTTGTAACCACTGCATCATGCTGTACAATAATACCACCCGAACTATTTAAATATATGAGGCTAAGCTTTGGACTACAATTTATACCTGCAGTGTGAGTGCCTGAATAACCTTTAAAAGTTACAGCTGTACCAGGCGTTACAGATATATGTTGATACATAGTGGTAATACCTGTAGACCAGTTTAAAAAACCTCCTGAAGCGCCACACATAACATAGCCTGTCCCTGTTGTAAGTGTACCGTTTGTTACAGTCCACCCAGTTGATCCGCTCTCAAAACTACCATTTACAAGTAAATTACTTGCATTTGTTGTACATGAACAATCGGGCAAAAATCCAAAATCGTATGTCCCATTATTATTTGTATTGATTGCCCCTGAACCGTCTGGCTCGGTGCCTCCAATCAATGTTATTGCAAGACCTCTCGTTTCGTTACCTACAGTAACTTGTCCATTGTCATCTAGATTAATGTCATTGTCAGGATCTCCTCCATTCACTGAGCTACTAATGTAGCCTGCTGGTGTAATAACACCAACGATATAGTTTCCAGGGCCTAGATTTGAAAAGGAGTAGTAACCATTTGCGTCAGTTGTAGCTGTTGCGATAGAAGCCGCGTCGGCTAGATTGTCATTATTATTATCCTTGTAGAGATTTAAAATGATATTAGAAATCCCATTTTCCCCGTCATTTATACCATTGCCATTTGCATCATACCATACACGATTACCTAATTGCAGTGTTATCGGACAAAAACCCGCATCAATCGTTTGATTACTTTCACCCGTAGCCACAACTACAGTCGCCACACCTGTTGTGCCCACATCACTGTCTTTTGTATCGTCTAACCCCTGATTTGCAGGAGAAGTACCGTAACCTGATATAGAAAGGAAGTTAACAGTATAAGTTCCAGCTGCCAAACCTGTAAATTGATAATATCCAACTGAATTTGAAGTTGTGGTTGCAATAATATTTCCGCCTGAATTTTTTAATTGAACAGTTATACCCGTTAAGCCGACTTCACTTTGATCCTGAATACCATTGCCGTTACTATCATTCCACACATAATTTCCGATAGAACCCAAATTAGCCGGAGGTATTGAAGTTGCACACCAATTATCAGTTTTAATCCAGTTACCGTTTGCGCCGTACACAACCTGAGAATAAACTGCTCCTGGAGGAACTGTTGCAGATAAATTATATAACTGAGGTCCGACAGGTGCATTTCCTAAAACTTTATCTACCTGAGCACTTACGGAATTTGTCCCTAAATATGTCCATGCTGCATCATAAAACGCTATAGCTACCCAAGAGTTGAAACTATTATCGTGCACCCCAGCATAGACCTTTGCATTAATTACAGTACCCGCAGCTAAATTAGTACCGATGGTTTGAGAAACCCAGTTACTTGCTGTATTTGTAATCTGAAAATCGCCTGAAAAACTACCACAAGCGACTGCTCCGGTGGAAGCACTAAAATTGCCACCTGATGAACTCCATCCATTTATTCCGTTTTCGAAGCTTGGGTTTGTTACAAGGTTAGTGCTTGCATTAGCACAACTACAGTCAACCGTAGTTGTTGAAACCGTCAAACACAATGCATCTAGTTTTAAAGTATTGCATGTAATTGAAGCCTCAGAACGAACAGTAACAGTTCCCACAGGAGCAACAGCCGTTATTGTGTAAAGCGATAAGATATTTCCTGAAACGTCAACGTCTTTCGTAATTGTTGAATTTGATGCTGAAATTATAGTGCCTGCACTATTTAAAAAAACAAGGTTAATCTTTGGAGAACATGTTAGGCCAGGAGTATGGGTGCCTGAATATGCTTTAAAAGTATAAGTATAACCTGATTGCCCTGCTTCATCTTGCCAAAGTTTTGCTGTGCCTGTACTCCAGTTTAAAAAGCCGTTTTGAGTACCACACATTACATAGCCGGTTCCAGTAGTGAGTGTGCCACCACTTACACTCCAACCGGTAGTACCATTTTCGAAACTCCCGTTGGTTAATAAATTACTGGTTGAGTTTACACAAGTACAATCAGCAGTTTGTGCAGTTACATTGAACGTAATCACTAAAAGAAAAGTAGCAATAATTGCTTTAATAATCTTTTGAGTAAAATTCGTTTTAGAATTAGTCGTGTTGACCAAGCCCTTCCATCTTTTTTTCATAAAGTTAATTTTGTATTTCATTTTTTGTAGTTTTTACCTCCTGTAAGGGAGGACTATTAAAAAAATTGTTTTTTTTAATAGGCTCAATTACAGTTTTTACTTCTGTAATCATATTGTGATCTTGGTATTAAATCAATACTAGTAAAACTACTAGGACATGTTTTTGCATGCACATATTTAATAGTAAAAACACACAACTATCAGATTAATATAGCAGGTTAGCAACGGAGGATGGACCAATTGGTAATCGAAGATTTAACAAAAAATTTGTATTACTCCAATCACGAAGTAAACAATTTTTCTAATACAAACGAACAAATAGGCCATTTTATGTAGAATTTTTTCTACGATATTTATGTTTTATACAATGTATAAAATGTTTTTTAATGTATTATGTTGATATTGATTAATATTTGAATTAATTAAATATTATATTCAAATAAATAAAATTAGTTCCAAAAACTAATTTTATTATACGTTTCACAAAAAAAATAAGAATGTAGAGAAAAAATAAAGTAGAACTACTTGTTTTAAAGCAAGTAAAATCCACATTTATTTTTATCATTTAGAAGGTAGCATACGTACAAATTCTACTTTAGAGCAATAGAAGAAGTGGTTCTAAAATCTTTATTTGAAGCTTTTAGAACCTTAGTAAAAAAATAAATAAGTAAATGGAGCATGAATGCGATCACTATTCAAACTACTAACTTATAAATACTATCTCCGCTAAGTTATTTGATGAATAGGTAAATGCTTTAAGACATAAAGTTTTTTCGGTACAAGACATAATGTTTTTTTTGGTGCAAGACAGTACAAGACAAATGTCTACACCTAGTATCTTACGTTTATCCTTCGTTGTACTTCCGTTTAAATTCCGTTAATGTGACATTGTCTTTTACTGCTTTTATTAAAGTAACTACTCCCCCACTCCATTACTATTTCAAACAGTGTCCATTTTGCAGCTTTTAACAAATCAAATTTATCCTTGCTCGCTCGTTTAATTATTGTCAAATAATATTTGCATCGCAGCGCCTTTGAGATTTAAAACATCTTAAAGGTTGAATGTAGAAACGAAAGAAATTATGTGAGCTCTATCAATGTAATTTCAGCCAACTGCCCTACCCTACCCGGATAACCAATAAAACCAAAACCACGGTTTACATATAGTTTTTGCTTTGCACTTTCGTACAAACCTGACCATTGCGGATACATATATTGTACAGGGCTCCATTTAAAACCAGGTAATTCCACGCCAAACTGCATTCCGTGTGTATGGCCACTCAACATCAAATCAACATCAGCATAATCCGCTTTTACCTGCGCATCCCAATGGCTTGGGTCGTGGCTCATTAAAATTTTAAATGGATATTTTTCTGTGCCTGCGTGTGCAAGGTCCAACCTGCCATGCTTTGGAAAACGGGCTTTGTTACTCCAGTTTTCAATTCCTAAAATCGCTATTTCTGCATCATCTTTTTTTATTACAACATGTTCATTCATCAAAAGTCTCCAACCAATATCAGCATGTACTTTTTGTAAGTTCAACAAATTCTGTTCTTTGGTTACACCATCGATTGGCCATTGTACATAATCCCCATAATCATGATTACCCAAAGTTGAAAAAACCCCCATTGGTGCCTTTAGTTTATTAAAAACATCCATGTAGTTCTCCATCTCCGTTGCTTTGTCATTTACAAGGTCACCTGTAAATAAAATCAAATCAGCATTTTCTTTCATAATCATATCTACCCCATGCGCTACCGCATTTTTATCCATAAAGCTACCGCTGTGTATATCGCTTATATGAACAATTCTCAGCCCTTTAAAGGCTGCAGGTAAATTATCAAAAGAAAGTTTTACTCTTTTAATTTGGTATTTATATTGGTTTGTAAAACCATAAACCAAACTGCCGAAAAGCGTTGTGCCTGCGGCAATCCCAATCCAGCTAAGAAAAGTTGACCTTGTAATACCATCGCCACTCATACCATCCATGTCGGTATTATTAAAAAATAATTTTCCTGAAAGCCACTGTATTCCTCGGCGCAAGTCATCAACCAAAAAAAACACTAACCCAATAATTTTTGCAAGAAATAAACCGATGACCATTGCAAATAGATATGTTCTTAGCTTTTTACCCAAGAAATTTTGCTCGGTATAAACAAACAATAAAAAGCCAATTACAGCAATAGCAGTGATGGACCAATAAACTGTATATATTATTGTCTTTGTTTTCGGCGATACATTTTGAGATACATTTTTAACTGCCTGAAAAAAATAAGCATCCAACAAAACCATCATCGATATAAAAACTACAACGCCAATAGGTGTACGCATATAATTTGTTTAACTTCTTTTAAAATTTTAAAAACTCGTCTACCTGAGCATTTAATGTGGTAAGCGTTGCTTCATCTACTAAAACCCCCTCATTGTTTAAAAGGGTATGCACTACGCTTATAGGCAGGCGGTTATGGTGCACATTAGCTTTCAAATATAATAGTACACCGGTTAAATGCTCCATACCTCTTAAATTGCCTGCACGCCCTGTACTTACTCCGGCCAATAAAATCTTTTTGTTGGGCCAAACGTTTTTTACATCTGAATTATCAATCATTAATTTTAATATTCCCGGGAAGGAGCCGTTGTACTCCGGCATTGCAATTATTACTTTTTCTGCCGCTAACAGGTATTCGTTTTCTACAGCTATAAACGCTTCACTTCTTTTATGAACATCAACTTCATCCAACGCCAATATTTTACAATCAACATTTCTGTGTAAAAGTATCTTCCTATATGCCTCCGCTATCTTTTTTGTGTTGTTATCTTTTCTGTTTGTACCTGCAATGATGGTGATCATATTTACTGTTTAAAATTACTTTTATTTGTTTATTTGGCTTAAACAATTCAATGGACGGTTTGGCTAAAATTGTCGAAGTTTGCAAAAATATCCTCATAAGTTCAACTTTATTGGATTTTTTGCAAAACTCACAAATAAATAGCGCATTACGAAATGGCAAGAATTATAGGCATAGCAAACCAAAAAGGTGGCGTAGGCAAAACAACTACAGCAATAAACTTAGCAGCGAGTTTTGCCATCTTAGAATTTAAGACGTTGTTGGTTGATGCAGACCCTCAGGCGAACAGCACAACAGGCGTAGGTTTCGATCTGCAAAATGTTACCAAAAGTCTATATGATTGTATGGTAAACGAGGCGACAGCTGGCGAGGTAATCCTAAAAACCGAAATGTCGCATCTTGATCTTATACCATCGCATATTGATTTGGTTGGGGCTGAAATTGAAATGATAAACTATCCTAACAGGGAAGGGATCTTAAAAAAAACATTGGAGTCGGTTAGAGATGATTACGATTTTATTGTAATTGATTGCTCTCCTTCTTTAGGATTAATAACGGTAAATGCTTTGGTGGCAGCAGACAGTGTGGTGGTGCCCGTACAAACAGAATTTTTTGCATTAGAGGGATTAGGGAAATTGCTAAACACCGTAAAGATTGTACAAAACAGGTTAAATACTGAATTACAAATTGAAGGTATATTAATGACGATGTACGATGGACGCCTGCGTTTATGTAACCAGGTTGTAAGTGAGGTTCGTCGCCATTTTGAAGATATGGTTTTTAGCGCCATCATTCATAGAAATACAAAATTGAGTGAGGCACCAAGCTTTGGAAAGCCTGCTATTTTGTACGATGCTGATAGCAAAGGAGCGGTGAATTATTTAAACCTTGCTAAAGAAATTCTACAGAAAAATAACATGACAAAGATCAATAAAGAAGATAAGGTGATTGGCTAGTATGCACTTTTAAAATTAAAAAATTAATAGCAATTGGTAATTGATATAACAATGCTTAATTCATTTATCAATATCGTTGATTAATAAATAACAAACAATTAAAAAAATAGCTCATTAGCAAAATTGCTGGTTAGCCCATTCTGAAAACAACATGAGTTTATCTAAAAAAAACGATGCATTGGGAAAAGGCATAAGGAGTCTTTTGCAGAATATTGATACCGATTTAAAAAATACAGCTGGCTCTTTAAAAACAGATGTAGCAGAAAAAACAGTTGGCGTTCAAAGAGTGCCACTTGAGCAAATAGAAGTAAACCCTAACCAGCCCCGCAAAGATTTTGATGAAACTGCGTTGAGCGAATTAGCAGCATCTATAAAAATGCACAACATTATTCAACCTTTAACCGTGTCGTTTATTGCACATGGAAAATACAGGTTGATTGCTGGTGAGCGCCGGTTTAGAGCATCGAAAATTGCAGGCTTAAAAGATGTACCGGTTTATGTACGTGAGGCAAATGCAGACCAGTTGCTTGAACTTGCGTTGCTCGAAAATTTACAGAGAGAAAACCTAAATGCCATAGAGATTGCACTTTCGTATAAACGCCTGATGGAAGATTTAGATTATACGCAGGAGAAGGTTGCCGAGCGTATGGGCAAAGAAAGGAGCACTGTTACTAATTACATTCGTTTATTAAAACTACCGCCAGATATTCAAGTGGCGGTTCGCAATGGAGTCATCAGCATGGGGCATGCAAGAGCGCTTATAAGCGTTGATATGATAGATAAACAATTGTTTATTTTTTCTGAAATTAAAAGCAAAGAATTATCTGTAAGGCAAACCGAAGACCTTGTACGTAGAATGTACCACGGTAGCGACGCTGTTAAACCTTCTGTAAAAGCCGGACTATCACCTGCTTTTAAAAAAATTGAAGATAATTTAGCGTCAACTTTCGGTACCAAGGTAAATTTGGTTCACAGCAAAAAAGGAAATGGTAGCATTTCATTTGATTATTATTCGCTGGAAGAATTAAACGGCTTGTTAGAAAAACTGAACATTAATGTGAGTTAATGCAATTACAAAAAAACATTTTATGCTGTATTATTTTTCTTGTGCAAATTTGCGCTGCACATGCGCAGGAAAAACTTAGCGTTGACACAACGGGCAAAGTAGTATTTTCTAAAAATATACAATCGCTCAATGATAGTGCTGCAAAAAAATACAACCCAGGTATAGCCATTCGCCGGTCTGCAATGCTACCCGGTTGGGGACAATACACCAATAAAAAATATTGGAAAATACCACTGGTTTATGCAGGTATCGGTATACCAGTTTATTTGTTTGCAAGTAACCTTAAACAATACAAAGAAGCCCAAAAAGCTTTTGCTTTAGCCACCGATGGAGATGATACCAACGACGAGCAAATTAAAGAACCTTATTACAGCGTTAGAATGCAGCCTGACAGAATCAGGGTTTTTAGAAACTCTGTTAGGCAAAATGTTGATTACTCCGTTTTGTTTTTTATTATTTTTTGGGGTTTAAATGTGGCTGATGCTGCGGTAGATGCCAACCTTAAAACCTTTGATGTTAGCGATGATTTGAGCCTTCAAATAAAGGGAGGTTATAGCCCCCTTGCCAATACAAATGGGCTAAGTGTTGTATTAAATATCGGTAAGCGTAAATAGATTTTCAATCTATCACCACTCAAAACTGCGGCAACATTTCATATCTTAGCCGTATGAAAATAGCATTGATAGGTTATGGTAAAATGGGTAAAGCAATAGAAGAAATTGCAGTTGGCAAAGGGCATAAAATCATCTTAAAAATAAATGACGAAAACCTCTCCGAACTCAATGCCACAAACCTGCAACAATGCGATGTAGCAATTGAATTTACAAACCCCGAAAGTGCCATAGAAAACATGCGGACCTGCATAGCTGCAAGCATACCGGTTGTATGTGGCAGTACAGGCTGGGTTGCGCATGAAAACGACATAAAACATTTTTGCACAGAGCACAAAGGCTCTCTTTTATACTCGAGTAATTTTAGCATTGGAGTAAATATTTTCTTCGAAATAAATAAATATCTTGCTGCATTAATGGCGCAGCACAACGGCTACAACGTTAGCATAGAAGAAACCCACCATACACAAAAAAAAGATGCCCCAAGTGGCACCGCCATCAGCATTGCACAACAGATAATATCAGAGCGAAGCGATAAAAACAAATGGACATTAAGTAACCCCAGCCCTGATGAAATACAAATAGAAAGCAAAAGGATTGATCCTGCACCGGGCACACATCATGTTCGTTACAGTTCATCCATTGATGATATAGAAATTATACACACAGCGCACAGCCGAAAAGGTTTTGCAGCGGGTGCTCTGGCAGCAGCCGAATTTTTGGTTGGGAAAAAAGGTGTTTTTAGCATGAGTGATGTATTAAAAACGGTGTAGCAATTTACCTCAATTTAATTTTTACGTTAATCAGTCAATGCAAATTTTAATACTATATTTACTAGAGAAGAAAGTGTATCATGAAGCAAAAGATATCCCTAGCCATTGTTGACGATCACCAAATTGTAATCGACGGATTAAAATCTTTGTTGGAGGGTCACCCAAATTTTATTGTAAAAATTGAAAGTACCCATCCTGAAAAAATGGAGACCATGCTTGCTACCACTCCTGTAGATATATTGCTTACCGATATAATGATGCCAATTTTAAATGGTGCACAACTTGCAAAAATTGTAAAAACAAATTACCCCGAAATAAAAATACTGGCCCTTTCTATGAGCGGGCAGGGAGATCTTGTAAATCAAATGATCGATGATAGTGACATTGCAGGTTACGTTTTAAAAAACCTAGGAAAAAATGAATTGCTAACCGCATTAGAAAAGATTGCCAATGGCGGTGTTTACTTTAGCGCTGAAGTTTTAGACGAAATGTTGAAGGCGAGTGAAAGAAGAAAAACATCAAACGAAGTTCATCTTACATTAAGAGAAATTGAAATAATAAGGTTAATTGAAAAAGAATTTAATAATAAGCAGATTGCCGACAGTTTATTTATAAGTGAACGAACTGTAGAAACGCACCGCAAAAACATTTTTAGAAAAACCCAAACCTCGGGGCTAATTGGCCTTATTAAATATGCGTATGAGCATAAATTAATTGAAAAAAGAGCATGATTTTGCCAACTTAATAACGCATTGCAAGTTTCAACTTTGCCCATAGGTCATTATCAAAGCTACTAGGGCCTAAAGTAGTGGTTCCGGCGCCATCCCCTAACCTAACAACAACAGCATCTAAGCTTGGTATTACATAAATCTTCTTATCATCTTTTCCAAGCGCCATGTACATATCTGCCGGCGCAGCGGGTACAAGCGATGTATTAAAAACTGTTTGAAACCCCGGTACCATTGTAGATGCTTTTCCATTTAACCACCACAAATATCCATAGCTTAAATTATAACTTTGAGCAGTATTTGTCATAGCAGTAAAATATGCATCATCATTTAAAATAGCTGTACCATTCCATTTGCCTTTTGTTAAAACCAACGAGCCAAATCTTGAAGCTTCTCTCGTTGTGCAAAACATGATGTAATTAGACCAAACAGCATTGCGCATTCCGATTTTATCAAATAATTTTTCCTTGCTGTAAGCATTAAAAGTTTTACCACTTGCAGCTGCAACCACATTTTGCAGTAAGTGGTAAGGTGCATTGTGGTAGGCCCATCTTGTTCCTGCATCAGCCTTGTAAACTAAGCAAGCAGGTGTAGTACAATCTTGGTCAGGCACGCCATCATCAAGCCCGGTCGTCATTGCCAATTGGTTCTTAATTGTAATTAAATTCTCTTTAGCAAGTGGTAGGGATGTCCAGCCTGTTCCTAAATACTGTGAAGTTTTGTTATTGATGTTTAAAATACCTTCCTGTTGTGCAACACCTGTTAAAAAACCCACTACGCTTTTTCCTGCAGAAGCTAAAAAGTAACGGGTGTCTTTCGTCCAATTATTCCAATATTGTTCCTTTACAATTTTACCATGCTGCAAAACAATTAATCCGTACGTATTTTTTGTAGCAGCAAAATCAAACGCCTGTTGTAATAAAGCAGCATCCCAGCCAATAGATGCAGCAGTTTTGGTTTCCCAAACGTCGCCGGCTAAGGGTGGGTAATAATAGCTTTCAAGGCTAACAGCCGGAGGTATGATTGCTATACCATCCTCGTTGTTTTTTTTACAACTAAATAATAATCCCGAAACTAAGAAGATGTAAAATATGTTCCTCATGATTTTTAAGACTTGTTAAAGTTATAAACGTTTAAAACATTAAAATATTTTGGGGCTGTTGGCTTAAACAAAGCATCAGCATTTGTTCACGCTGCTGAGGGCTTCGCTGTCGCTTCGGTATTCGCTTTGCTCATACTTCCCCTGCGCATCATGCAGCCCTTCACCCTTTGAATCATGTTTCAACTTTTACCTACCATGTAGATTGTGCATTTTACCCAAATGCGATATTACTTCCACGCTTTACACCCTATATTTGCAGGGCAAAAAAGCTCCTGAAAAAAGCAAAATAAAACAAAAAAAAAATACAAATACATGGCTGCAAAAACAGATAATTTTCAATCGCCAGATTATTTTAATGTAGATGATTTACTCACTGAAGAGCAAAAATTAATTAGAGAGAGTGTACGCAATTATGTAAAAAAAGACATCTCCCCTATTATAGAAGATTATGCACAGCGGGCTGAATTTCCAACACAAATTATAAAGCAGTTAGGTGAGTTAGGGTGTTTTGGCCCAACAGTGCCAGAGCATTACGGCGGCGGCGGACTCGATTATATTTCTTATGGGTTAATGATGCAGGAATTGGAGCGTGGCGATAGTGGTGTACGTTCTACAGCAAGTGTGCAAGGAAGTTTGGTAATGTTTCCTATTTATCAATATGGCAACGAAGCACAGCGCAATAAATATTTGCCAAAACTTGCAAGCGGCGAATGGCTTGGGTGTTTTGGTTTAACGGAACCAAACCACGGTAGCGACCCGGCAGGAATGCTTACAAATTTTAAAGACAATGGCGATGATACCGTAACCCTCAATGGTGCAAAAATGTGGATCAGTAATGCGCCATTTTCTGAAATAGCGGTGGTATGGGCAAAAGATGATGCAGGAGATGTAAGAGGAATTATTGTAGAGCGCCAAATGAAAGGCTTTAGTACACCAACAACTCATGGCAAATGGAGTCTTAGGGCAAGTGCTACCGGCGAGCTTGTGTTTGATAATGTAATTGTACCGAAAGAAAATATTTTACCAAACGTAAAGGGTTTAAAAGGGCCTTTGGGGTGCTTAACAAAAGCACGCTATGGCATAGCGTGGGGAGCAATTGGTGCAGCAATGGATTGCTACCACATTGCTTTAGAATATAGCAGAGAAAGAGTACAATTTGGTAGACCAATTGCCGGGTTTCAACTTCAGCAAAAAAAATTGGCAGAAATGCTAACTGAAATTACCAAAGCACAGTTGCTAAACTGGCGCCTTGGTACGTTAATGAACGAAGGCAAAGTAACACCTGCACAGGTAAGTATGGCAAAAAGAAATGCATGCGAAGTAGCTACCAATATTTGTAGAGATGCACGCCAGATGTTGGGCGGCATGGGCATTACAGGAGAATATCCGATTATGCGCCACATGATGAATTTAGAAAGTGTGATCACTTATGAAGGAACACATGATATTCATTTATTGATAACGGGTATGGATATTACTGGCTTAAATGCATTCAAATAATTAAGGATTTTTTGGTAAAAAAAGCATAGCTTTTTTTACCAAGCTAAAACATAGCTTTGAGCAACATCGTTGTGTCACTCACTTGTACGTCATACCTTTTTTCATCTTTAATTATGGAGGAGAAGAATCCGTAAGATCTTTTAAAACTTTGAGCAACTAATAAAAACAAAAATTTTAAACTTTTATGAATATTAAGAACGTTTCAGTTATCGGTGCCGGACAAATGGGAAATGGCATTGCGCATGTATTTGCACAAAAAGGATTTAAGGTTACCTTAATAGATGTGCAGGAAGCACAGTTACAAAAAGCCCTCGCAACAATCGGTAAAAATTTTGACAGACAAATAACGAAAGGTGCGCTCACTGAAGAAGATAAAAAAGCTGCACTCGATAATATTACCACACAAACAGATTTAGCTGTTGGTGTAAAAGATGCTGAATTAGTTGTTGAAGCTGCTACGGAAAATATTGACCTTAAATTAAAAATATTTAAAGCGATAGACGAATCAGCTCCAGCAAATTGTATTTTAGCAAGCAACACATCTTCTATTTCCATAACAAGAATTGCTGCAGGCACCAAAAGACCTGAATCAGTAATTGGAATGCATTTTATGAATCCCGTACCGGTAATGAAATTGGTAGAAATTATCAATGGTTATGCCACAACTAAGGAAGTAACAGAAGCTATTGTAGCGCTAAGTGAGATTCTTGGAAAAACACCTTGTGTGGTGAACGACTATCCTGGTTTTGTCGCTAACCGAATTTTAATGCCGATGATAAATGAGGCCATCACAACTTTATTTGAAGGCGTTGCCGGAGTAGAAGAAATTGATACAGTAATGAAGCTTGGAATGGCGCATCCAATGGGACCATTACAATTGGCAGATTTTATTGGTTTAGATACTTGCCTTTCCATTTTAAAAGTATTACATGATGGTTTTGGCAATCCAAAATATGCTCCTTGTCCTCTGTTGGTGAATATGGTAATGGCAGGTAAGCTTGGTGCAAAATCAGGCGAAGGTTTTTATACTTACACTGCCGGAAGTAAAGACTTAGTAGTGAGTAAAACTTTTAGTAAATAATTTATGCAAGACTTTAAATTATTTATGCTGATGCTTGGCTGTAGGCCGGTTGGAAGAAACACGGAGCAGCATGATATTTATTTTGGCATTGCTAAAACTTTGAAAGATTTAATCCCTTCTATAAAAGCATTTTGGAAATCATCAGGCAACATTCATGTTGACGCATGGAGAATTGTAAACAATGTAGATGGTTACCAAATAAGGGTTATTGAAAAAATAGAAGGTGAAAAGATTGAAAACAAACTCTTTTTTTTAAACCTTGGAGGTTATAAAGAAAATGAATTTGATGAATTTCATTATAAAATTTTAACTGTTGCAAAAGATAAAACTGAAGCAATCTCATCTGCAAAAAAATCTGCTTTTTATCAGCACACAGGTTTTGGCAAGATTGCCACTTCTCATATTGATGATAAGTTCGGTGTTGATGTTGATGATCTTTTTGAAATAAAAGACATTCTTACCGCAGCCGATAAAATAAATTTTTCAATTACTATTAGCAAAAGTGAAAAAGCATTGCCGGACGATGTTATAAATCTCGGCTACTTTAAATTGGCAGATCTTTAATAGTATAATCTACACTTATTTTAAAAGATTTGGAGTTGCGGTATTTTCAAATACACATTTTACACTGTAGCCCAAAGGCTTGTAATAATTGGTTAGTATTTCTGTAATGTGTTGTTCAGCCATTTTAATATACTCCTTGTTGCTTTGTATATTTAAAAGTGCTTGAGCATATAGTTTTTTCTGCGCTTTTACCAAATCATCCATGGAGGCGTTCATAAAAATACCTGTCTGGCTCATAGTTTCCATTTTGTCCATCTTAAGTTGTAGACTCAATAGTTTACTGTGTGGTAAAGTTATAACTACACTTCCGGCTTTTGTGTCAATATCCATTTTTTGGTTACTCATGTCAACACCAAATTTTGCCTGATAAGGTAATGTAACCAACAAAGTATTTTCAGAAAAATAATTTTTAAACTTTGCCCAGGTCCCATCATTATCTTCTTTGTTGCTGATTTTTAATTTTACATTTCCCGTAACATCAAGTGCCCCTAATTCAGCAATTTGTTTTATCATTTCAACATTTTCAACCAACGAAATTTTAGTATTAGATTCTCCGTTCTTCTTTCCCAAAAAATAGAAAGCAACAGCAATTAATAACACCATTACTATCAACACAGAATTTTTCATTTTATTTTCTTTTCTTTTTACTTACAAGATCGTAACTATCATCTATCATTTCTATCACCAACTCTTTTTTTAACAGTTCGGGCAACACCGTATTCCAATGCATTTTATTCATATGGTAACCTGGCAATATGGTATCGGGAAATTCCTCTCTTAATTCAATTACCTTATCAGGATCACACTTTAGATTTATGCTCATTTGTTCTTCAATTAAGGAAAGAAGTAAAAATATTTTTCCGTTTACTTTAAAGACTACAACAGCATCTCCAAAAGGAAAACTTTCAGTCACATTATCCTTATCCAACGCATAATTTCTTATTTCTTCAGCATTCATGTATTTAAAATTACAAAGCATCACAATTGTTGGGATGCTTTCCTGTATTTATTTTTTAAGATTTCTGCCATGTAACCTCAATATCAGTTCTCACTTTCAACTTTCAACCATTTATTAGCCCAAGTAAAACAACTGCAAAATAAGAAACATCAGGTATCAGCTTTTCAAACTAGGGACTGTTATTTGTACATGTGCAATTTTCAGGTTCAAACAATTTAATACAATTGCTGCTACACACATTTTTTGTAGAGAAAATTGGCACTTATAAAAGTGATTTTATAACGAGTAAATAATACCCACAATAATTTTACGCTAAGTTTCTTCGTATTAATTGATAAATACATTAATAGACAATCAAGTTTTTGATTTTAAACTTCGTTTATTATCTACTAAGACATAAAGTTTTTAAGCAAGAAATTTTAGATGATATAAAAAAAGTTTTTCCTCTCATTTATACCCAAGCTAAAAAACTTTTCAGCATATACAAAATTCTCTATCGTTTTTTATATGCATGTTAACGAATGCATCTGTAATTTTAGAATATGAAAAAAATCATCTTTTCCTTCTTATTAATATCCTTGTCGTTTAGTTCTTTTGCACAACAAGCAAAATATAAAAATGTAGATGAAGCTGTTGAAAAACTCGGACCGTTAAACAACTTTAATGTAGCTGTTATTGCAGATACAATTACCGAGAAGTTTGCTGATGATGAGCAGAAAGCAAGAGCTATTTTCTATTGGATTGCGAATAACATACAAATTGACCCAAAAGGAACAAGACAAAATGATGATAAAAATATCCTCCCCGAAAAAGTAATTGCTTTGAGAAAAGCCACGCCACTCGGTTTTTCTTTGTTGCTGCAAGAAATGTGTAGTGCAGCCAATATTCGTTGTTTAAGTGTAGATGGATATGTAAAAAATTATGCAGCAGAAATTAATGAAACAGCCGATGAAAAAAATTACTCATGGAATGTTGTTCAGCTGGGTCAGAGTCCTGAAAAGTGGTACTATGTAGATGCCGCAAGAGCAAGCGGTTACCTTGATAAGAAGAGTACAATGTTCACCAAACAATTTACAAGCGAGTATTTTTTTGCAGATAGAAAACTTTTTAACCTTGCTTACTTTCCTGACAATAGTGCTTGGCAGCTTGGCGGGGGTGTTAAAAATGTAAAAGATTATTATGCGCTTCCCGTTTTTAACAACTATTCGTTTGCATTGGGGTTAGGCAAACCGGCCCCAATTTCTGGCTTTGTAAAAACAACTTTAAAAAAACCTGTGCTATTTACATTCCCTGTAAATAGTGCTATAGAAATAAAAAATATTTCTTTGTTGATAGGAGATGAGAAAAAACAACAAAAACCAGAAGCAATGAATTTTGAAAATAATGGCGGCGTGATAAGTTTTACTTATCAATTTAAAAAAGAAGATACTTTTCCGTTGAAAGTAGTTGTTGATGGTAAAGATATTTTGCAATACATGGTAGAGGTTACTGAATAAGATTTGCGGTATCCCTATAGCTTTTCATCATTTCTGAAAAGCTCATTTTTTGTGTGCACGCATTTACGATAACCGTTAGTCGTTTTGTTACCGTTGGTTGTGTTTTTGCACCCTTTACCCAATTTGAAAACCAGTTTTGATGAGATTGTGGTAAGCTTCGAAAATAATCTAACGCTGCTGGTTCATCTTTTAAGCAAAGCATTAATGCTTCATCATGTATCAGCTCTTTTGCATCTTCCTCAATTTTAATTTGTACGGATGCACCATTATTTTTTTTAATTGCTTTTCTCATTTCTGCATTTACTGCTAAAATAAAATTTCCTTCCCCAATCGGTGTTAATGCAACTGCTCTTATTAAATGGTTATCAATTTTACCCTTAACCCTAAATGACTTTTTGCAATTTGGTTTTATTTGCTGTGCAATTTTTTCAGGAATGTCAATATAAGTCCAGCCGGTTTTTTCTCCTTTGCTACCGAACCTTTTTAACTGCGTTGTAAAATTTGTCATTGATAAATTAATTAAAAGGCATAAAAAAAACCACCATAAAGGTGGCTTTAAATATTGTAAAACTAACATTTTAAGCTCTTTGCTTTGCTGGAGTTTTACCTGCAGCTTTCGCCGGCGTTTTTGCTACAGTTTTGGTTGCAGGTTTTACCGCAGATTTTGCCGGAGCTTTTGAAGTAACTTTTACTGGCGCTTTAACAGGCGTTTTAGAGGCTACTTTTGCAGGTGCCTTCGCAACTACCACTTCTTCTACTTCAACTTCTTCCTCCTCAACTACAGGTGCTACTTTTGGTGCTTTTGCTTTTTTCTTTAAATTCTTGATAGCATCTTCAATTCCTTTTTTAAGGTCTTCATAAGTTGCCTTCGCCATTCTCTCACCATTTACAAAAAATGTAGGCACAGTTGTAACGCCACGGTTAAGTCCTTCTCTAAGATCGCCTTGAACCTGCCATCCATAAGTAGCATTTACAAGATCATCTAAAAAACGCTTATTCTGAACACCTGCTTCTTTACTGTATAATTTTAAACTTGTTGTACCAAGGTTTTTTCTATTTGCAAATAAAATGTTGTGCATTTCCCAAAACTTACCATCTTGCCCAGTTGCTACAGCAGCCTCACCTGCTTTTAAACTGCGTTGGTGGATATTCGTTAACGGAAAATGTCTAAAATTAAATCTTATAACGCCATCATATTCAATTAATAATTTCTTTACAATCTCATTTGCGTTGGCGCAAACCTCACTTTCGTACTCTCCAAATTCTTCTAATGTAATTTCCGCTTTAACATTTCCTACAAAAATGTCTCTAGGTTCAATAATTTCAACTACTTCTTTTTTAAATGCCATTTGTGTTTTTATTTTGCGCTGTTTAAAAAATTAACAGCTTGGTTATTGATTTTCAAGGGAATAAATGTATTAAACCATTAAAATATTTAATATATGCTTCGCAATTTACATTTTTTTAGCCAGACTAGGAAGCGAATCTGGTAAATTAACAAATGTTAAATAGTAACAAATTGATATTTAATACTATACGACCTTTTCATTTAAACTCACCTTCTCATTCCTAAATACAACCGTTCCATCAAAAACATCTACGATTACAGGCGAACTTCTGTCAACATCTCCACCCAATATTTTTTTACTTAGCTGATTTATAATTTGTTTTTGAATTAATCTTTTTAGAGGCCTTGCCCCAAATTGAGGATCATACCCATTATCCACTAAGTATTCAAGTGTATAATCAGTAAATTCTAAGTCGATACCGTTCTTAGCAACCAATTTTTTAAGATCCTCTAACTGTATCGTAATTATGCCTTTTATTTCCTTCTTCAGTAATGGCTGAAACATTATTACTTCATCAATCCTATTTAAAAACTCCGGACGAATAGTTTGACGTAAAAGATTCAACACTTCCACTTTGGTTTTCTCAACTACTTCATCTTTGTTTTCATCATTTACATTTTCAAAATTATCCTGAATAATTTGGCCGCCCATATTACTCGTCATGATGATAATGGTATTTTTAAAATTTACGACACGGCCCTTATTGTCGGTCAACCTTCCATCATCCAACACTTGTAACAAAACATTGTACACATCAGGGTGCGCTTTTTCAATTTCATCAAGCAAAACAACTGAATAAGGTTTTCTGCGAACTGCCTCGGTCAATTGCCCACCTTCGTCGTAACCAACATAACCTGGAGGCGCTCCTACCAACCTGCTAACAGAATGCTTTTCCTGATACTCACTCATATCAATCCTTGTCATCATTGCATCATCATCAAAGAGATATTCAGCCAAAGCCTTTGCTAATTCGGTTTTACCAACGCCGGTTGTCCCTAAAAATATAAAAGATCCAATAGGTTTGCGTGCATCCTGCAAACCTGCTCGGCTTCTGCGTATAGCATCTGCAACGGCTTCTATTGCCTCATCTTGTCCCACAACTCGTTTGTGCAATTCATCCTCCAAGTTCAACAATTTTTCTTTTTCACTTTGCAACATTTTCGCTACAGGAATGCCCGTACTTTTAGCCACCGCTTCTGCAATATCTTCTGCATCTACTTCTTCCTTTAATAAACGCCTTTCTGAAAGAGCAGCTAAATCATTAGTAAGTGTTACAATTTCTTCCTCTTGGCTTTTCATTTTCCCATAGCGTATCTCAGCAACCTTGCCATAATCACCATCTCTCTCAGCTTGCTCAGCCTGTATTTTTAAATCTTCAATAGCTGCTTTACCGTTCTGTATTTTATCTACCAATTCTTTTTCTTCTTTCCACTTGGCTTTGTAGGTATCTCGTTCAACAGAAAGATTAGCAATCTCTGTATTTAAAAACTTTAGTTTGTCTTCGTCATTTTCTCTTTTGATTGCCTCCCTTTCAATTTCAAGTTGGCGAATTTGCCTTTCCAATTTATCAAGTTCTTCGGGCATAGAATTCATATCTATCCTCAGTTTCGCTGCACTTTCATCCATTAAATCTATTGCCTTATCGGGCAGAAAACGATCTGTCATATACCTATTGCTCAATTCAACAGCTGCAATAATTGCTTCATCTTTTATACGCACATGGTGATAGGTTTCGTATCTGTCTTTTAAACCTCTTAAAATAGAAATTGCATCATCAACAGTCGGCTCATCTATCATTACCTTTTGAAATCTTCTTTCCAAAGCCTTATCCTTTTCAAAATATTTTTGATACTCCGCTAAAGTTGTTGCACCTACCGCTCTCAATTCTCCACGTGCCAATGCAGGTTTTAAAATATTAGCAGCGTCCATAGCACCATCGCCACCACCAGCCCCAACAAGGGTATGTATTTCATCTATAAATAAAATTATTTCGCCATCGCCTGCAATCACTTCTTTTACTACAGCTTTTAACCGCTCTTCAAATTCACCTTTGTATTTTGCACCGGCAATAAGTTGCCCCATATCTAAAGCGAAAATTATTTTCGATTTTATATTTTCAGGCACATCGCCGTTAACAATTCTTATTGCTAAACCTTCTGCAATCGCTGTTTTACCAACACCTGGCTCTCCTACTAAAATGGGATTATTTTTTGTACGGCGGCTAAGTATGTGCAATGTTCTGCGAATCTCCTCGTCTCTTCCAATTACAGGATCAAGCTTACCTAAGCGAGCCATTTCATTTAGGTTTTTCGCATATTTATTTAGGGAGTTAAATTGAGTTTCCTGCGTAGCAGAATTTACCGTTTCGCCTTTCCGCAATTCTTTAATGGAAGCAATTAGTCCTTTCTCCGTAAGTCCTGCATCTTTTAATAATTTAGCAGATGCATCACTACCCTGCAAAATAGCAAGCAGCAGATGCTCAGGATTTATAAACTCATCACCAAATGTCTTTAATACAGCATTTGCTCTCAATAAGACACTGTTTGCTTCTCTACCCATTGACTGAGCAGGTTCACCGGAAACAACAGGTAATTTTTTTATTAATTCGTTTAATTTATTTGTTACAAGATTGACTGTAACGTTATTTTTCTTTAGCAGATAATCAATTGATGAGTCTTCTGTATCTATTAATGTTTTTAATAAATGCTCTGTTTCAATATTTGGGTTTTTATTATTAAATGCAATTTGTTGTGCCTGTTGCAAAGCCTCAGAAGCTTTTACAGTAAAATTATTTTGTGCCATCGTATTTATTTTTTAAATAAAATATTAATGTCTTTTAAAACACTTTCTTCCCAACAATAGATAAGCAAAATCATCTCCAAATAGAAATATAGAAATACTGTCAGCCTTAATAAACTTTATCTGCCGCAATTGCAGTACCAATAGTGGTTTTTGCACTATGCAAAAAATACTCTTTTGCAATAAAAATCATTTTTGACAACTAAAAAACACCTTAATTAATATAGGTTATGGTTATAATTAAACCGCTTAACGAACTAAACTTGTTGCGAAACATGTAACAATTGATTTACTTTTACACTGATGAAAAAATCGTTTCAGGTAATCATTTTCGCCCAATTAATATTAATAACATTTTCAGCGAAAGCCCAAAATGGAAGATTATTAAAGGGCATGTATGTGCAGTGGGGATATAACACCGAATGGTACACAAAAAGCAACATTCATTTTAAACTGAGCAACGGAGATAATTTTACGCTCAATAAAGCTAAAGCACACGACAAACCTGACCTAGAGGCAATTTACAAAGCACCGACGGATATTTCAATACCACAATATAATTACAGAGTAGGCTTTTATTTAAACGATAGCCGCACGAAAGCTATTGAAATTAATTTTGATCACATAAAATATGTTGTTACAGATGGACAAAAAGTTCGTGTAACAGGCAAAATTGGTGGCGTAAATGTAGATGCAGACAGCATTTTAAATCCTGATAATTTTCTTCATTTTGAACATACAGATGGTGGCAATTTGTTGCATATAAATTATGTGCAGCAAAAGACGTTGGCTATGAATAAATCGAAAACAAGGCCGTTGGTAAATTTGATATGGAAAGCTGGCGCGGGCATCAACATTCCCCGTACCGATTTTACTTATAAGGGCGACCGATTAAATAATGCTTTTCATGTAGCAGGTTACAACCTAAGTGGCGAAGCTGGAGCAAGATTATACATATCTAAAAGATTATTTTTTGAAGGAACAGGAAAAACCGGTTATGTACGATATGTAAATGCTTTGGTGAATACCAACTCCGCAACAGGAAATCGTGCCAGTCACGGATTCGGATATTTTGAACTAATAGGATTGATTGGATACGATTTTAAATTTTAACTACGGCCGTTATCTTTCAGCAAATTGAATATTTACACAAATACCCAAATAGTAAAAAATACAGCTTCGCTGCTTGGTTTTGATTTTTGTGGAATTGCAACTGCCGGCTTTTTAGATAATGATGCACGCCGCCTTGAAACATGGTTGAATAAGGGGATGCATGGCAACATGCAATACATGGAAAAGCATTTTGATATGCGAACTGATCCATCCAAACTAGTGCCCGGTGCAAAATCTGTTATCACACTTCTTTTAAATTATTTTCCAGAAAACTTTCAAGATACCAACGTACCTAAAGTGGCAAAATATGCTTATGGTAAAGATTACCATGAAGTTATTAGAGAAAAATTAAACAACTTTTTATATTTATTGAGAGAAAAAATTGGTGAAATAAATGGAAGAGGTTTTGTTGACAGTGCACCTGTTTTAGAACGATCGTGGGCGCAAAAAAGTGGACTTGGATGGATTGGGAAAAATGGAAACCTTATCAATAAAAAACAAGGCTCCTTCTTTTTTATTGCTTCACTCATTACTGACTTGCCGTTGCAGGCTGATGATGCAAGTGTAAAAGATTATTGCGGTACCTGTACCCGATGTATTGATGAATGTCCAACTGATGCTATTCTTCCGGATAAAGTTGTGGATGGCAGTAAATGTATTTCCTACTTTACCATTGAATTAAAAGATGCGCTCATACCTGAAAAAATGAAAGGGAAATTTGATGACTGGCTTTTTGGTTGTGATGTTTGCCAAGATGTTTGTCCATGGAACAGTTTCTCAAAAAAAACCAATGAAGAAGCTTTTATACCAACAAACGAAATCTTACATTTTACATATAAAGATTGGGACGAATTAACGGAAGAAAAATTTAAAATAGTTTTTAAAAACTCGCCGCTTAAAAGAACCAAATACAGCGGTATAAAAAAGAACCTTCAATTCTTAAAATAGTTATTGATGACTTTCAACATAGGTTTTTAACGAAGCAAGTGCAGCTTCGTAACCAGACCCTGACATTTTTTCAATAAATATTCCGCTAAACTTTTCCCATGGGTACCATTTCAGTTTTGTTATGGAGGTCCACTGTACCTGCATATTTCCCTGCTCTTGAACTTCCCTTAGTGCTATAATATTTTCCATATCATTTTCACCTTCTCTTTGCAATAAAATTTTAATGTATGGATACTTTCTTTCAACAATCAGGATTCTATTAATTTTATTATTACTATTCCACTCTACAAAATCATTAACGTTTGTTGATGATGTACTAAATTTCATCCTATTACTATCCTGCATAAATACCGGATGCCAGTTTTTCCAAATTTTTAGATCTGCAATTTGGCTGTAAAGCTTTATAGAATCGGCCTGTACCGTTTCGGCACGGGTTGTAACAATTTGGCTTGGTATCAACAAAGAAATAAGCGTTAAAAAAACAAATAACCCGATAAAAACAACTAGCGCCCCTTTTACTACTTTCATTTTTTATTCCCATTTAAAGGCCTTTACAGCCACTGCGTAAACAATAATTCCCCAAAGCATTAAAACGCCAATTTCATATCTCACATCCCATAAATTTAAACCTTCAAAAGCCACACTCCGCATTGCGGTATTTAGATAAGTTAGCGGCAAAGCTTTTGATATTGGCTGCAACCATTTCGGAAATGCTTCTACTGAAAAGAAAGTACCCCCCAACAAAAATTGTGGAAGCGTAATTAAATTCGCCAAAGGTGGAATGGTGCTATCTGTTTTTGCAAGACCACTGATAACAAAACCGCATCCCATAAAAATTAATAACCCCAAAAAACTTAAAAAAAGCATTTCCAAAAAGGTAATCCAGCCGTTAATTAATGTAAATCCAAAGAATAAGTATCCGGCACCAATTATAACGATCGCTGTTATCATTTGAAAAATTACACGACTCAGTCCTTCGCCCAATATGATAAATGTTTTACTTATAGGCGTAGCAAAAAAACGCTTTAAAACCAATGTATTTCTTAAACTAAAAAAAGTAAAAGCCACTCCAAAAACACCAGCACTTAATAGTGAAAACCCTAGCTGCCCTGGTAATATAAAATCAATCGTTTTATATTGACGGATAACCGCCACGTCTCTTGGTACATTAAAATCAAAAAAGGCGAATGTTGGTCTATTTTGATATTTAGCGTTACTTAATTCATTTATTTTACTTTCAAGTAAAGCTTTAAACTGCGGCCACCTGTCGTTGCTGGATGTGGTGCTTTTAAATTCAACTTTAAATGGGGTGGCTGTACCCGCTGTTTTAATAATATTTAAAACACCTGCTATGGAACCCTTCTGCTGCGCAGTTTTCAATTCTGCAGCTGTATATTTTAAGATTTTTACATTAGGTGTATTTCTCAAAGCAGTAAACAGTTCGTTAGTAGTATCTGCACCATCTGCCATTACTATTTTGTAAGATTGCATACCACTACCACCGCCTATAAAACCAAAAACTATAATAAATACAAAGGGAAAAACAAAACTGAAAACTACAGCCGAGGGGCTTCTAAAAATAGAGCGCAAACTTGCTTTGGTAATGGCAAGCATTGCTCTCAGCTGGCTATATTTCATACAACTACAATTATTGTGTAAAATTATAATAAAAAAAGCAGAAACCGATTTCAAATACTAGACAAGTGTCGTATATTTGAATGACAAAAGACGGATCATGAAAAAGACAGGACAGCTAAACAACCAACCTCAAGAAAAGACTTTAAATAAACTGAATGAATCTATGTCTGCCAATGTTAAGCCTATAAATAATATTTCCTTAAAAGAATTTACTTATGAAGATTTTAAAAAAGTAGCAGATAAGATTCCTTTTACACAAGCAGAGTGGTCGTCTATTTTACACATTAGTGAACGTACACTTCAGCGCTATGCGAAAGACAATCATTTTTTTGCACCTATTAATGCCGAAAGAATTTTACTAGTAAATAAAGTTTTGGCTGAAGCGAAAATAACTTTTGGTAAAAATGAAAAGTTTTATGACTGGATAAAAAGCAATCCTTACATGATGGAGGGCAACCTTTCAGTACAATCACTTTCTACTTATGAAGGCATACAAAATGTATTAACACAATTGGGAAGAATTCAACAAGGTATATTTGCATGACAGTATTTAGAATTTGTAATCCAAAATTTAGTGCAGACCTCTCGGGCACAGGAGCTAAACTTTATGGTGGACGATGGAATTCAAAAGGTGTCGCAATGCTGTATACATCTGCACACATTTCGCTATCAGTCTTAGAGATGTTAGTAAACAATCAGTTTACAGATTTTGCTGTCGACCTAAATTTATTGCATATCGCTTTTACAGATAACATTGATATAAAAGAAGTAAAAAACAACAAATTAAAAAAAGATTGGCCGACTGATTTTGGTTATACCCGATTTATGGGCGATCAGTTTGTAAAAGCTGGAACGCATGCCATTTTAAAGGTTCCATCAGCAGTAATAAAAGACGAATACAATTTTATTTTAAATCCACAACATGTAGATTTTAAAAAAATAAAAATTACACATACAGTACCTTTCAGCACAGATAAAAGATTATTTAGTATTTAATGAATACCGTTTATTTATTATTGGGGAGTAACATTGGAAACAGCAAGCAAACACTTGCCGTTGCAATAAATACGATTGAAAAAAAAATCGGAAAACTTACCACATGTTCTTCTATTTATCGAACAGCGGCATGGGGTAAAGAGGACCAACCTGATTTTTTAAACCAGATCATAATTGCTGAATCTTTATTATCTGCTCAGAATATACTGGAGCAGATTTTTATTATTGAAAAAGAAATGGGTAGAGTAAGAACAACAAAATACGCAGCCCGAGTTATTGATATTGATATTTTATTTTTTAACAACGAAATCATACATACAGAAAATTTAATTATACCACACCCCCAAATACAAAATAGAAAATTCGTACTCGTGCCGTTAGCGGAAGTTGCACCCTTTTATCAACATCCATTATTAAAAAAAACAGCCGCAGAATTGCTACTCATTTGCCCTGATAAATTAAATGTGCAAAACATTTGATAACTGTTGAATAGTTTCATTTTATTTTGCAGCATACATGAATTATAATTTTATTACAATAGAGGGTAATATTGGGGCTGGTAAAACTACACTTGCTCATTTACTAAGTAAACATTTTAATGCGAGGTTAATTTTAGAAGAATTTGCTGAAAATCCTTTCCTTCCTAAATTTTATGAGAATCCAAAACAATACGCTTTTCCATTGGAATTATTTTTTATGGCAGAGCGGTACAAACAGTTAAAAGATTTGCTACAAACTAAAGACATGTTTCAAAACATAACAGTTTCTGATTATCTTTTTACGAAATGTTTGTTATTTGCCAAGGTAAATTTACCTGATGAGGAATTTCGTTTATATCAAAAATTATTTGAAATCATAAATCCACAAATCGTACAACCAGATATTCTTATATACCTGCATACCCCCGTAAATAAATTGCAGGAAAATATAAAAAAAAGAAACAGAAAGTACGAGCAGCAAATCCCTAACGATTACCTATTTAATCTGCAGGAAACATATACTCAATATATAAAGCAACATCATATCAAAACTTTGTTTGTAGATGCTTCCAATGCTGACTTCTTAGATAATCCAAAACATCTGCAAGTTGTAATTGACGCTTTGGATAAAGAGTATGAAGACGGGCAACATTTCCTTACCTTACCATAATAAATGAACAGCGAAGCAGATACTAAACTACCATTTGAGTTTAAACATTTTTTAAGTGCAAAATTATTTTTTACGCTTGGCTTAAGAATGATCTCAACAATCGTAATTTATCAGGTATTTCATTTAGCAAATACTTACATGGTAGGTTTGGCTGGGCTTACAGAGTTTTTACCCGCTGTATTTTCTGCTTTATTTGCGGGACACTTTATTGATACGCACGATAAAAAACGAATACTAGCAAATTCCTATATTTTCTATGTTATTTGTGCTCTGGCGCTCGCCATTGTAAGCTTACCACTTTTAAATTTTTCAGTTTCAACAAAGTTGCTAATTATTTTTATCATTGTTTTTTTTACAGGCATTATCAGATCTTTTTCTTCTCCTGCTGCAAGTAGCATGATAGCGGCTATTGTACCCCGAAACAATTTGCAAAAAGCAATTTCTCTCAGTTCATCGTCTTATTTAATATCTTCTATTGCAGGGCATGCAACGGGAGGTTTAATAATTGCATTGGCAGGTATTTCTAATGCATACTTTGTAAGTGCAGCACTTATTTTTATTGCTACAATTTCTGCATTTCAATTAAAACCAAAACCGCCGATTTTCACAGAAAAAAAAGAACCCATAATTAGTTCTATAAAGCAGGGTTTTAATTTTGTATGGAACAGCAAAACTTTATTGGGTGTAATTTCTCTTGACTTATTTGCTGTGCTTTTTGGTGGTGCTGTAGCTTTCATTCCTGAAATTGCAGAGAATGTTTTGCACACAAATGCAATTGGCTATGGCTTCTTAAATGCAGCTATGGATATTGGTGCATTAATTAGTGTACTCATGTTACTAGCCGTTCCCATGCGAAAAAAACAAGGTATAAAAATGTTATTAGCCGTAGCAGGCTTCGGTATTTTTATCATCGTTTTTGGTCTCTCAAAATTTTATTGGTTAAGCTTTTTGGCGCTTGCAATTGCGGGTATTTGTGATGGTATTAGCGTTGTAATACGAGGCACTATCTCGCAACTTTATACGCCCGACGAATTACGTGGGCGTGTATCGTCCATAAATATGATTTTCATAAATTCATCTAATGAATTAGGGCAATTTGAAAGCGGCATCACGTCAAGGCTAATGGGCACTTTACCTGCTGTAGTTTTTGGCGGTGTTATGTCTGTTGTTGTAGTAGTAGGAACTTGGGTAGGGTTTCCAAACCTGAAGAAAATAGAATATTAGCGCTCACTTGATTTGACATTTTACGTGGCTGTTATTTTAAACATTTATATCCGTTTATGTTTTTATAATTGACATGGCAGCTTATAAACTTATCTCAGGTATCTCTCCCTCTATTATTAAATTCGCATTTGTTTTTTCTTTTATTTCCGCAATACTTACATTAGGCGCTCGTTCTAACAACTTAAACCCATCAGGTGTAACCTCAATAACTGCTAAATCTGTAACAATTTTTTTAACGCAGTTTTTGCCTGTTAAAGGCAACGAGCAATTTTTCAAAAGTTTACTTTCCCCAGCCGGACTTGTATGCATCATAGCAACAATTATATTTTTTGCACTCGCCACTAAATCCATTGCGCCACCCATTCCCTTCACCATTTTGCCGGGGATCTTCCAGTTAGCAATATCTCCTTTTTCGCTTACTTCCATAGCGCCGAGAACAGTTAAATTAATTTTGCCGGAACGAATCATTCCGAAACTCAGTGCACTATCAAAAATAGAAGATCCAGGTAGTGTTGTAATAGTCTGTTTTCCAGCATTTATAAGATCAGCGTCCTCCTCTCCTTCTAAAGGAAATGGCCCCATTCCTAACAGCCCATTTTCACTCTGAAGAACCACATTAATGCCTTGAGGAATATAATTTGCTACAAGTGTAGGAATACCAATACCAAGGTTAACATAAAAGCCGTTTCTTAGCTCTTGTGCTATACGTTGAGCTATCTGAAATTTATTGAGTGCCATACAAGTAATTTGACAATTAAATTTAAAAACAATCGTGAAATAAATCCTTATCAGAATCTATAGTACACCTCCTATCTACTTTTTTGTTACTGTTCGTTGCTCAATTCTTTTTTCATAATCTTTCCCTTCAAAAATGTGATTTACGAAAATGCCAGGGGTATGAATAAAGTTTGGATCTAATTCGCCATCCTCTACCAATTCTTCAACTTCTGCAATTGTGATTTTTGCAGCCATTGCCATAAGCGGATTAAAGTTTCTTGCCGTATCCTTATAAACCAAGTTTCCACTGCGGTCGCCTTTCCATGCTTTTACAATTGCAAAGTCTGCATTAAAAGCAACTTCAAGTAAATACTCTTTTCCACCAAATATCCTTGTTTCTTTTCCTTCTGCTACTTCTGTACCCACACCAGCGGGGGTAAATATAGCAGGGATACCATAACCCGCGGCCATACACCTAGTTGCAAGAGTTCCTTGTGGTATTAATTCTACTTCTAATTCACCCGATAATAATTGTCTTTCAAATTCAGCGTTTTCACCTACGTAGGAAGCAATCATTTTTTTCACTTGCTTTTTCTGCAACATCAATCCTATTCCAAAATCATCTACCCCAGCATTATTAGAAATGCAGGTCAAATTTTTTATACCTTTTTTCACCAACGCGGCAATACAGTTTTCGGGAATACCACATAACCCAAAGCCACCAAGCATAATAGTTTTTCCGTCGGTTATCTCCTTAATTGCATCGTCTGCATTCTTACTCAATTTATTCATTGTCGGCTTTTATTACTTTTTTCAATTTCTTATTTTCATGTATCCTACCGTTTCTTACCACCATAGTATCTAACAGAGGCTTTAGTAACTCTTCATGTTTTAAGTAGTAATTATAACTGTTGTAAAATGATTTTTTATCTGTTTTGTTTTTAGAAAAAATCTTAAGTTGTAGTTTTAGGTTTTCTTTCTCGAGATCTTTAGAAGAATCTTTGGATATAAAATCTTGCGTAAAAACATCAGCTTGTGTTAGTTCCCACAATATTTTTTCCATCTTATCAGGAGATAAAATTGCCGTATTTTTTTGTTGGCATGAAAACAGAAAAAACAAGCAAAAACAATAAAAGAGAGATTTAATCATTTTAAAACTTCTTTGTAACTGTTTGCATTTGTTAAATCTAATTTAGAAAGTAGCTCTACTGCTTTAGCCTTATCCTGAGGCTGGGCTTTTGAAAAAATTCGAATAAGCTCATTTGCTTTCCCCAAAAAGAAAAACTGATTAATCATAGTATTAGGATTATCATTATTAAAAACACCCAAAAGATTTAGGGAATTTAGAATTTCAGCTCTTCCGGCATTTTCATCTTCATAAAATTTATCAAGCCCGAGTCTGTAATAATTATAATAAATATCATTAATTACTGCATAGCGGGTGTTTAGCATATTGTCAACAAGCCAATAACGATTACGTATTCCGTCAAAGGCCTTCCAGCCTCTTATTCCTCTTCCATCAGGTGCGTTATTTACAATATTTTGAGCTTTTAAAAATGAAGCCTCACCGCCACGAATCCCAAACGATTCGTTATCAAAAGCAATGATCATATTTGCATAATAAGCAAACACGGCAGTAAGATTAGATATTTGAGGATCGTTACCGGTAACCCTGTTATCATTAAATTCTAGTTGCTGAAATTCAACATATTTAAAGATCACATCTTCATCTTTAAAGTTTATGATAGGAGACAGATAAGATGTATTAAACACAGGCCTAGCCGCTTGTATAGTTAATGAGCCGCTATAGATATTTGCTTCTTCTGTTGATTTAAGGTTAAGAAAAAATGTACAGTCTATTTTTTCATTTGGAGCATATACATCTTTACTCCATTTTCTGGTATTTAAAAAATTGTTTAATGCAGTTTGTAAGGTTAAAAAAGCATTCCGATTTATATTGTTTGTAACCTGAGCTGCAGATACAGTCACCCTTGCATTAAGTTCCTGAGCCTTAACATTATTTAAAAATAAGAGAGAAAAAAGTATTGAAATTATCTTCTTCATACTAGTAATTTAGAATTGTATTTATAATATCTACAGCGACAGCATCTTTACTTTTAATATCAAAGGAAAATTTTTCCTTTGCCTTACTAAAAATTGTTATCTTATTCGTATCGAACCCAAAACCTGCGCCGTAATCTTTTAAAGAATTTAAAACGATGAAATCAGCATTTTTTTCAATCATTTTTTTTAATGCATTTTCTTCTTCGTCTTCCGTTTCCAATGCAAACCCAACTAAAATCTGGTTATTGTTTTTTAGCTCCCCAAGTTGTTTTAAAATATCTTTTGTTTTTACAAACTCAATTATAAGGTTATCTCCTTCCTTTTTAATTTTTTCATTCGCCACTAAACTTGGAGTATAATCAGCAACTGCTGCACACATGATAGCAATGTCAGCATTTTTAAAATGGGTTATACATTCATGATACATTTCAGCTGCTGTATTTACTTTAATAACAACAATACCGGCAGGCGGCTCTTCAACCGATGGTCCCAAAACGACCACTACTTCTGCACCTCTATTCTTACACTCTTTTGCAAGTGCAAGTCCCATCTTGCCAGAACTTCTGTTGCCAATAAACCTCACGGGGTCAATTGCTTCATATGTAGGGCCTGCTGTAATTAATATTCTCTTTCCCTCTAAATCATTTTTACTTTGAAAATACTCATTAAAATATTGCAACATTTCATCAGGCTCCATCATTCTCCCCTCTCCTGTTAAGCCACTTGCTAACTCGCCATTATTAACCGGTAAGATAGTATTTCCATAAGTCTGTAGCAGAGATATGTTTCGCTTGGTTGACGGATGTAGCCACATATCCTCGTCCATAGCCGGAGCAACAAATACAGGACAGGTCGCTGATAAGTAGACTGCCAACAAAAGATTATCACAAATTCCGTTTGCCATTTTCGCTATAGTATTGCAACTAGCGGGTGCAATAATCATTGCATCGGCCCACCTGCCGAGCATTACATGATTGGCCCATGTATCGTTGTTATGCAGGTCTAACAACACCTCATTTTTTGACAAAGTAGAAAGCGTAAGCGCAGGTATGAATTGGGTTGCGGCATTGGTCATTATAACTTTAACATCTGCACCATTTTTTACAAATAGTCTTATCAGCGTTGCAATTTTATAGGCCGCAATACTTCCAGTAACAGCAATAAGAATTTTTTTATCTTTAAGCATATAAAATAAAAACGACGGAAAAACCGTCGTTAAAATTATAAATATTTCTTTGTATAAATTCTTTGAAGTAAAATCTTAACTAAAAAGATCTTCGTCATTTTTGCGGAAGTAAACTTTATCTTCTAAAAACTCTGTGGTTGCAAGCAAGGCTGCATTAGGCATACGCTCATAAGCACGGGATATTTCAATCTGCTCTTTGTTTTCGTGTACTTCTTCTAAGCTATCTGTATGGCTTGCAAATTCCTCAAGTTTACTATGAAGTTCCTCCTTTACAGTAATATTTATTTGATTAGCTCTTTTAGCCATAATTGCTATTGATTCATATAAATTACCTGTTTTATCTTTCATATCAGATAATTTTTTTGGCTCTACACTACTGCTCGTATTAGAGCTTAGCTGACGACGAATTTTGCTCATTAGTTAGTTCTTTTATATTTTTTTGACTTAATTTACTATAATCTTCGGCTTCCTTTAACAACCTACTATCGGGAAACCTATCAACAAAGTCTAGATATTCTGTGGTGACCTTCTCAAATCTTTCAATCTGTTTTTCAGGCACACTTAATTTTGCAAATCTAAAATATGATTTAACAACCATCAACTTATACTCATCTGCTTTTTCAGACTCAGGATAATTATTTAATAAACTATTAAAAGCCAAACCCGATGACCTAAACTGACCGAGGTTGTAATAAAGTTGTGCAGCACGAGCCTCTTTAAGCTCTAATTTAGCTCGTCCCTCGTCAATTATGGCAGTTGCATCCTTTATTCTTGATGACCCGGGATGGGTATTAATGAAGGTTTGCATCATATTCATAGATTTCAACGTATTGACCTGCTCCAATTCAATCTTTGGACTTTGCTTAAAATAACAATATGCTCGTATGTAATCTACTTCTTCTGCACGAGGACTATTTGGAAAAACTTCTAAAAAGCCCTTAAAAAGATTTTCTGCATCCTTATACTGCTTTTCATAATAGAAACAATAGGCCCATTTGTAATAAAGATCTTCAAACTTATCAGTTCCTTTCACTGACGAAAAAAGCTCTTCATAAAGTAACTGAGCATTTCTGTATTTCTTACTTGCATAATACTCGTCTGCTTTTTGCAATTTATAATTTGTGTCCTTACTTTTTTGAACCTTGCTAAACTTACTGCACGATACTATAGCTATTAACACACTAAAAACGAGTAACATTCTAAAAATTACCTTCATGATTATTTGCAAAATTAACCTATTTCATTCAAAAATGGGGCAATTATATTTAACAGCCAAAACAAGCTAGTTAACGAAATTATAAACCTTGTATCAAACAAAAAGCCCTTCCGTTTTGGAAGGGCTTTTACTTATTTGTTTATCTTAATTTGACTTAATATCAACAGTATTTTTATTAGCTCCATCACTTACTTCACAATTTGTAGAAATACGATCTGCACTAATGCCTTCTGTTTCTACCAGGTACATTTTAATAGCTTCGTTTCTTCTGTTACAAACTGCTTGAGAAGCTTTAGATGCTTCAGGATATCCTGTTACACTAACGTTACAAGTAGGATTAGCTTTCATTTTCGAAGCAACCGTTGCAAGCATTGCCCTTGTATCGTTGTTTAAAGTTTGAGCGTTTCCTTTAAATGTAAGACTTGGGTAATCACTTGGGCATGATACAGTAGGAGTAGCTGCAACAATATTCTTGCAACACTCAGGATCTGGGCATTTACCAACACCATCAGCATTTACAGGTTGACACTCAGTAGGAGTAATCAATTGCTTGTCTTTACAATCAGGAACACCATCACCGTCAGTATCTTTTGTTACACCGTGTGTATCAACTGGGCAACCTGCAGGTGTATTAGGCTCACGATCAAGTTGATCAAGAACACCATCACCATCAGCATCTTCGAAAGAAGGCTTCGGCAATTTCATGTGCTTTGGTTGATTTAATTCGCTGTAAGCATAATCCAAAGGATTTAACCAGTATAAAGGCTCAGTAGATTTTCCACCAAGGTTAAAGTTAAGTCTTACAGATGCATAGTTATAAGAATCGAAATCACGAGTTTGAACAGGATCAGAAGCCGGTTGCTCTTGCCATTGTTGGCCATCTAACAAATCAGTTTTTACAAAAGTAAAGCGATCTTCAATTGCCAAGTTTACTCTTTTACCTAACTTAAAAGCAATACCTGCAAGAACGTTACCTGATGGCTTCAATGTTTTACCATCTATACCTGGAGTGGTAGCTCTTGTTCCTCTTGTGCTCTGAGCATCAGTCTCATAAGTATCATCCATTCCGTTTTTCAACTCACTTCTAATGTCTTTTCTTCTCTTATACAAATTTGTTTCATTTGCATACTTAGCTTGAGTTGCATTAAACAAAGCTCTATATGGCGCATTGTTAGCATCAAGAGCATTTACTTTTGTTCTGTATAAAGATGCTCCAATACCTGCACCTCCGTAGATGATTAAACCAGTTTTCGCCTTGTGAAATCTAACATTATTAAATGTAAAAATACCCTGAAGACTTAAATCTTGCAATTTAGTTTGGTAGTTGTAGTAAACGAAATCAGCTGTCGCATTTCTCACTCCTGCACTATTTGTGTTTACAATTGGACCACTTGCTGTTCTAACAGGTGCGAAGTAACGACCCCATGCTTCATTTTTTGAAAATGCTTCAGAAGCCTTCCAGTTTTGTCCTTTCATTGTTAGGTTAATATATTCTGCTCTAAGAGAGAAAAGATAACCTAATGATTTTCTTACTGTAAGTCCAAAATTTGGAGCTGTAAAAGCTCTTGTAGAAACATCACCACTAACTGTTGCTATACCAGTACTTATACCGATTTCCACCATATTACGTGGCTTTGCAGGAAAAGAATAACTGTTGTTCCAGAATTCATTCTGCTGCCCCATTTTCTTGTTTGAGATTACAGACGAATCGTAGATATTGTATCCACCATTCATGTAATTCGTGTTACCACTCTCTGTTTGTGCAGTAGCTCCTGCAGAAACCAGCATACAAAGGGCTGTAAATAATTTAATTTTCTTGCTTACCATAACTTAAAAGTTGTTGAATTTTTCGAAATTTCTGATTGATTAATTGCAAATGTAACCAACGATACTAAATATACAAATTTTTTTTACCATTTATTTATTATTTAATCTTCGCTTTACATTGATTTCTTTTGTATTATCAAGACCAATGCCAAAGCCAAAAGGTTGCATGAGGCATGAAAAAGATTTTTAGTACTTAAAATAAAAATTAAAATGCCACCCTCCTGCCATAAATTGCTAGTTTTTAGTAGATGAAATCTTTTCAAAATATTATAGGGGAGGAATTAAAGGTATTTGAATCAAAGTTTTCGAATGCAGTGAAGAGTAACGTTTCTATGCTCGATACTGTTATGAAGTACATTATTAAACGAAAAGGGAAGCAACTGAGACCAATGTTCGTTTTTTTAAGTGCAAAGTTGCATGGTACAATAAACGAAAGTACCTACAGAGCTGCCGCACTGGTTGAAATGCTACATACAGCGACCCTTGTTCACGATGATGTGGTAGATGAATCAATGGAGCGTCGTGGCTTTTTCTCGATAAATGCGGTTTGGAAAAATAAAATTGCTGTTTTGGTTGGTGACTATCTTCTATCTAAGGGATTACTACTTTCTACTGAAAATGGCGAATTTGAGCAACTTCGCATTCTTTCTGAAGCTATTAAACAAATGAGCGAAGGAGAGTTATTGCAGATTGAAAAAACAAGAAAACTTAATATAGACGAATCCGTTTACTTTGAAATAATTAAAAACAAAACCGCATCCTTACTTTCTTCAGCATGCGCAGTAGGGGCATACAGTACAACAGGGAATAAAGATATTGTAGGAAAAATGAAAGTTTTTGGTGAAAAAACCGGCATCGCTTTTCAAATTAAAGATGATTTGTTTGACTATGGCACTGAAAAAATTGGAAAACCTACCGGTAACGATATCAAAGAAAAAAAGATGACACTTCCACTTATATACACCTTGGGGAAGGTGGATAAAGTAACAATGAGGAAAATTATCTACATAATAAAAAACAACAACACAGATAAGGAAAAAGTAAAATGGGTGATAGATACAGTGGTTAATACAGGCGGAATAAAATATGCAGAAAATAAAATGATAGCCTACCGTGATGAAGCTTTAGCAATTATCGACGAGTTTCCTGCATCAGAGGTTGGTGAAGCACTCAAAGATTTAGTTCGTTACACTACAGACAGAAAATTTTAATACACTTGGAAAAAAGATGGAAAATACTCCCTTACGATGCAAAAGAGATCGAAGCAATACACAACGACATAAAAGTCAGCAAAACCATTTGTAAAATTCTTACCCAAAGAAATTTTAAAAACTACGATTTATCTAAAGATTATTTTGTACCCGACTTAGCAAATTTGCATGACCCCTTTTTAATGAAGGATATGCAAAAAGCTGTAGAGAGAATTGAAGCTGGTGTAAGCTCCAAAGAAAAAATATTGATATTTGGCGATTATGATGTTGATGGCACCACATCTGTTGCTTGCATGTATAGTTTTCTTTGCGAAATATATGATCCAAACTATTTAGACTTCTACATTCCACATAGATACAGAGAAGGCTATGGCGTAAGCAGGGCAGGTATTGATTTTGCAGCAGCAAATAATTTTAAATTAATTGTATGCTTAGATTGTGGAATAAAATCAGTTGAACTTATAGACTATGCAAATTTCCTAGGTATCGATTTCATTATTTGCGACCATCATTTACCCGGCAGCGAAATCCCCAGAGCCGTGGCGGTACTAAATCCAAAACAAGCAGACTGTTTATACCCTTACAAAGACTTGTGTGGTTGTGGGGTTGGGTTCAAACTAATGAGTGCGCTAGCTACTCATTTTAATTTATCAAGAGATACAGTCTACAAATACCTCGATCTCGTTGCCACAGCAATAGCAGCTGATATAGTTCCAATGACAGGTGAAAACCGGATATTGGCTTACCATGGATTACACAAGATTAATAACGACCCACTTCCCGGTATAAAAGCTTTAATGGAACTTGGTGGCATTTCAAAAATAATGACAATTACAAATGTAGTTTTCATAATTGCCCCTAGAGTAAATGCTGCAGGCAGAATGGATGATGCAAAAAAAGCTGTACAATTATTTATTGAAAAAGATGTTGAAAAAGCAAAAGAGTTTGCAGAAATGCTTCACACAGATAATAAAGAAAGAAAAGAAGCAGACAGCAGTATTACCGAAGAAGCATTGCAAATTGTAAACGACAGCCTAGTATTACAAAATAAAAAAACCTGTGTGGTATATAGCGAGCATTGGCACAAAGGTGTTGTAGGTATTGTGGCAAGCAGACTTATTGAGCATTATTACAAGCCTACAATCGTGCTTACAAAAAGTGGTGATTATATTGCGGGTAGCGCACGAAGCGTTCCCGGTTTTAATTTGTACGAAGCCATTTATGAATGTAAACACTTGCTCATGGCATATGGTGGGCATTTTGCTGCTGCTGGCCTAACGCTGGCTCCGGAGAATTTAATTGCTTTTACCAATAAGTTTGAAGAGGTAGTTGCTGCCACCATTCCAGATCATCTTTTAATACCCGAAATAATTATAGATGCAGAAATAAATTTTGCAGAAGTAACAGAAAATTTTTACCATGTTATTTGCCGCATGGAGCCTTTTGGCCCTGAAAATATGCGCCCAACATTTATGGCAAAAAACTGTGTAGATTTTGGCTACACAAAACTTTTAAAAGAAGCGCACATAAAATTTGTACTTCGGCAGAACGAGACAATATTAAACGGTATTGGTTTTAACATGGCAGATAAATTTACACTTTTACAAAATCAAAAACCTATTGATGTAGTTTTTACAATAGACGAAAATGAATGGAACGGAAATAAAACCTTGCAGTTAAAAGTGATTGATTTGAGACCCACCGAAAAGGCTGATTAGTTAAATTGTTTTTTATTTATTTTGACCTGCAGGAAGTGCTCAAATACATTAATTTATTAAAATTAAATTTAAACTAGTGTTATAGATATTACACTAAATGAGGCAACCTTTTAAATAAGTCATGCAATTATGTAATAGGTAAAATGAAGATTGGATCTAAAAAGAAACTATTTTGTGCAAGAAAAAATAAAATATGAGTACTGATAAGGCCTGGGAAAAATGGGGACAACAAGACCCTTATTATGGAGTGATAAGCGATCCAAAATTTCGTAACAATAATCTGACTACCGATGCAAAAAATGAATTCTTCGCAGGGGGTGATAGAGATATTAAACGAGTATTTCAGATTATTGAAAAGTTTATTGATCCCAATTTCACTCCACAAAATGCCTTAGATTTTGGTTGTGGAACCGGCAGACTAATGGTTCCTCTGGCTAAACTTTTGCCACAAGTAGTGGGTATTGACATTTCTGATGCTATGATACAAGAAGCAAAACAAAACTGCCTAGAACAAAAAATTCAAAATGCCTCATTTTATAAATCTGACGATAATCTATCTGCGTTACAGGGATACAAATTTGATTTTATTCATACTGTGATAGTCTTACAACATATTCCTGTGGAGCGTGTGCGAATTATTTTCGAACAACTTTTGAACTTATTAAATGTAAGTGGAATTGGTGCAATACAACTTACCTATGCAAAAACTAAATATAAGGATAGCTATGGTACAATGCCTGACACTTTAATTCGTAAAACACGTAATAATTTTAAGAAAGTAAAGAAATCAATAAAAGGATTAATCCTTCACCAAGATCCCGAAATGCAAATGAACACACATAATCTAAATCATTTGTTTTTTCTAATGCAAAAAGCAGGTATACAAAATTTTTATTCAGAATTTACGGACCATGGAGGTAATCTTGGTGTATTCTTATACTTTCAAAAATAAAATTGCTTTGTAAGAGTAAACTCAGATAATAACCGCCGCCCAAATGCTAAGCACCCTACTCATTTACTGTTGTAGAATGTAAAAAAATCATAATAAATATTCCGTTGTTCCGTGCCTAACTCCTAACTTTCAATAGCATCTTTACTATATTATTGATTTAATGTTGTTCTCAAACTGCTTCTGAGCGCAATCTTTTTTCAACTTTTTTTATGCAATATTTTAAATATTTTTTCTACATAGCCACCAACTGGAATATTTCAATAGCATGGCATATCATACGCAATGAAATTATCGGAGAAAAAAAGTATGGTATAAAAACAACCGGTGCTGACGACCTAAAGCACTTAGAAAATAAAGGAATCGATATTTCGCATGCAACCATTTACATGCCTGTATCATACGATTTATTAGAATTGTTTTTTACAGAAATAAAATTATCAACCTTTCATCATTTTGTAGATATTGGTTGTGGCAAAGCAAGAGCAATGTGTGTGGCAGCTGCTTATGGAATAAAAAAAATAAGTGGTATAGAATTATCAAAAGAATTGTACGACGCTTCTAAAGAAAATATCACTGTTACAAAAGAAAAATTTCCTGCCACAGAATTTCAAATCCATAATAATGATGCTTTTTATTTTGATATAGACGATGAAGTAGATTGTATTTTTATGTTCAACCCTTTTGATGAAACTATTATGAACGGAGTGATGGAAAATATTGAAACTAGTTTAGACAACAACCCAAGAGATATGACAATCGTTTACATAAATCCTATGGAAAAACATGTGCTGTTAGAATGGGGTTATGAAGAAATTTTTCATTATCAAAAAAAACACTATTTAGAGGGAAGCGTTTTTTTTAAAATGAAATAAGTGCAATAAAAAACCTGCAGTTTTTTAATACTGCAGGCTTTTATTATCTAAATTTCGATTCTTTTTGTTTTTTGAACATTCAACATTCAACATTGAACATTCAACTTTGAACATTCAACATTCGACTTTGAACCCTATCCCATCAACTCCACACTCCTACTTATAAATTGCGTAAGATTTTTACCCGTTAATAATCCCTGAGAAAGCAAGGCCAAATCAGCAAGATTTTTAACCAGCTTTTCCTGTTGTTGAGCATCATCCTCTGCCAAAATATTTTTATAAATTGGGTGATTGCCATTTACGGTGAGCGCAACCTCATCTGGCATTTGTGCATAAAATGCTGCCATACCTCCACCTGCAGCAGCCATATCTTTCATACGGCGCATTTGCTCAGGCCTTGTTGCCGTAACTGGCGGTGCATCATTGCTCAATCCTTTTACTTCTACTGTAACATGTAATCCCTCTTGAGGTTGTTCAAACAACATTTTTAATTTATCAACTTCTTCTTTTGACAAAACACTCTCTGTTCCTTCAGATTTATCAATTAAATTATCAGCAATATCTGCATCTACTCTTGTAAAAATAAAATCGCTCCATTTCATTTCTACTGTGTTAATAAATGCAGCATCAACCAAGGTCTCTGCTTTTACAACGATATAACCTTTAGCTGTTGCCTGTTGTATATATGCATCTTGTTGTACAGGGTTTGTTGTGTATAAAATTACCTGCTTGCCATCTTTATTTTTTTGAGAAGCCGTTGCAGTCACATATTCTTCTTTTGTAAAAAACTTACCGGTGGTATCTTCCATTATAAAAAAGCTGTTGCTCTTTTCAAGAAACTTATCGTCGGTCATCATACCATACTTTACAAACAAACCAAGGCTCTCCCACTTTTGCTCAAATTCAGTTCGCTCGTTTTTGAAAAGCTCTTCTAATTTATCAGCTACTTTTTTAGTTATGTGTGCATTTATTTTACGCACATTTGGATCTCCCTGTAAATAACTTCTGCTAACATTTAAAGGAATATCTGGACTGTCAATCACACCTTGAAGCAACATTAAAAACTCTGGTACAATATCTTTTACTTCATCTGTAACAAAAACCTGATTGCTGTATAATTGTATTTTGTCTTTTTGTATTTCGTAGCTGTTTTTTATTTTAGGAAAATACAAAACACCTGTAAGGTTAAACGGGTAATCTACATTTAAATGAATCCAAAATAATGGGGTTTCATTAAAGGGATAAAGTTCTTTGTAAAAATTTTCATAATCTTCTTTTGAAAGATCTGCAGGTTTTTTTGTCCATGCAGGTGTTGTATTATTTAAAGGTTTTGCAACAATAGGTTCTGCAGCTTCCTCCCCTTCTTTTACCTCCTTAATCTCTTCTGCCTTTTCATTTACATCCTTAAAATAAATTGGAACAGGCAAAAATTTACAGAACTTTTCTAAGATACTTTTTACTTTATAAGGCTCTAAAAACTCTTTGCTTTCTTCATTAATATGAAGAATAATATCTGTGCCACGCAATTCTTTTTCTGCAGGCTCCAAAGTAAATTCAGGGCTTCCATCGCATTCCCAACGAACAGCAGTTGCGCCTTCTTTAAAACTTTTTGTAACTACCTCAACTTTTTCACTCACCATAAATGATGAATAAAAGCCTAATCCAAAATGACCAATGATACTGTTTTCATTTTGTCCCTTGTATTTTTCCAAAAACTCCTCTGCACCACTAAAAGCTACTTGGTTTAAATATTTATCTACTTCATCTTCTGTCATACCCACACCGCGATCACTGATCGTTAATGTCTTTTTTTCAGCATCCAAGCTTACATCAATTCTTAATTCGCCAATATCACCTTTCGCTTCGCCAATAGAAGAAAGTGTTTTAAGTTTCTGCGTTGCATCAACTGCATTGCTCACTAACTCACGAATAAATATATCGTGCTCACTATATAAAAACTTTTTAATAATCGGAAAAATATTTTCCGTCTGTACCCTGATACTTCCTTTTTGCATGTCGATTAAGATTATATGTTAGGCTATACGGATTGCAAATAAAGTACCACGCATTATTAGCTGAAAAACTGTCAGGCAATATTAATTAATTGTATTTACTGAAAACCTCCTCCTACATGAAGAAATTTTCGGGTACTTTCGCCGCAAATTTTAATTATTTATGAAATATTTTTATTTGCTGATTTTATTATTTTCAGGCTTTACATCTAATGCTCAAACAGACGTTAGTTGGGATTTTACAACAGCTTCACCAAATTCAGGGGTTCCTGTATCCAACCTAAGTATTTCCCCTATTTCGCAAGGAAACAATAATGGAACTACTACCTTAATTACATCAGTAAGTGCGTCCTCAGGTTACACAGGCGCTTCAGGCACATTTAATGCAGGCAGTGCTGCCCGAGTAGGAGCTTTAAATATTGCTGCATTGGGAAGTGCGTATTTTGAATTTACACTTACACCTAATGCAGGTAATTCAGTAAGTTTAAACGCGATAAACTTTGGTACAAGGTCTACAGGAACAGGACCTCAAGCATACAGTATTAGAACGAGTTTAGACAATTACAGTTCCAATGCAACAAGTGCCGCTATTGCGAACAATTCTACATGGTCTTTAAAAACTAATTCAACAAGTATTACAAGCGCTTCTGGTATTCCTTTAACTGTTCGTATTTATGGTCATAATGGAGCCGGATCTCCAAGTGCGGGTACGGCAAACTGGCGCATAGACGATCTAAAAATAAATGTTACGGTAACGGGTTCAGGTACTGATATTACTCCACCTGCCATAACAACATTTTTGCCTGCAGATAATGATATGGCTGTACCAATAAACACTGCTCTTACAATCACTTTTAATGAAACAATTAAAAAAGGGACAGGTACTATTTCGGTAAAAAAAGGGCTAGATAATTCGGTGGCACAAACAATAGATGTTGTGTCAAGTGCAGTTTCGGTTTCGGGTAGTGCCGTTAACATAACTATCAATACCCTTACAGCTGTTACTGACTATTACATTGAGATCACTCCGGGTGGGTTCAAAGACCTTGCGAACAATGATTTTGCAGGAATTTCAGATCCGACTACTTGGAATTTTACAACCGATGCAGCTGTGGGAGTTGCTTCTCTAAATGCCAATTTTCAAACCTGTGCTCCTCCTTCTTCCATTACCAATGGGTTTACACAGTTTAGCGTTACAGGGGCGCAAATATGGGCTTGTACTACTTTTGGTAGAGACCCTGCAAACCCTGCAGGCACCACTGCATTCCCTAATGCGGTACAAATAAATGGCTTTGCAAGTGGCTCAAATGTGATAAATGAAGATTGGCTTATTTCACCTTCAGTAAACCTTACATCTACAACCTTTCCATTACTTTCTTTTTGGAGCAGAACAGCTTTTAATGGTGCGCCCCTAAAATTGAGGGTATCTACAAATTACTCCGGTACAGGTAATCCAAACCTTGCAACTTGGACGGATCTTAACGGACAGTTTCCGTCTCAAACTTCAAATATTTGGACCTTAAGCCAAAATATTAATTTAGCTGCTTTCAAAACAGCAAATACTTACATTGCTTTTGTATACAACTCAACCGACGACGATGGTGCAAGATGGACTTTAGATGACATTAAAATTGATAATTCACTTACACCGCCACCCGCCAGCCTTACACCAAACACAGGTGAAGTAAATTTTGGTTTTGTAGCGTCGGGAACTAACCTAGTAAAAACGATGACCATAACCGGTAATGATATTATTGGACCTGTAACTTTAAACGCTACAGGTAACTTCTTAATGTCAAAAACAAATGGGAATTTTACACCTTCTATCAGTTTTACTCAGCTAGAAGCTAACAATACATTACAGACGGTTTATGTTCAATTTACACCAACTGCAGTTTCAGTTAATTACACCGGTGTTCTAACAATAAGTACTCCTAGTGTTGCAGATACGGTTATAGTTTTAAAAGGAAATAGTATAGATGCTGCAACTACACTTGAAGTAGTAAATTGGAATATTGAATGGTTCGGCAGCCCTTCTTTAGGTCCAACAAATGACAATCAACAGGAACAAAATGTAAAAACGATTTTACAAAACTTGGGTGCTGATGTTTATGCATTACAGGAAGTTGTTAGCGAGTCTCGTCTTGCAAATGTTGTTAGCCAGATGCCAGGTTACTCCTACGTATTATCTGATTTTGGATCTCGCACCAACCCCAATCAAACGGGTGCAAGCCCTTTATCAGAAGCCCAAAAGCTTGGGATGATATATAAAACTTCTTTATTTCCCGGCGGTGTAACTACCCAAGCACTGTTGTCTGCGGGAATAAACAGTGCGGCGGACATAACCAACCCTGCATACAATTGGTTTTCGAGTGGCCGTTTTCCTTACATGGTAACGGGTACTACAACATTAAATGGAATAACAAAAACGTTGAGATTTGTTATCGTGCATGCAAAGGCAAATACATCCCCAACGTTAACATCGTACAACAGAAGAAAAGCAGGAACAGATTCTTTGCGTATAAACCTCAACACTTTTTATCCGAATGATAATATTATAATGCTTGGTGATTTTAATGACGATTTAGACTCAACTATAACTGCGGGAATTAACCCTAAATTATCTTCTTATAAATCATTTACTGACGATGCAGCAAATTTCTTTTCTCCAACATTGGCTTTAAGCCTTTCAGGTAAAAAGTCAACAGTTAGTTATAACGATGTAATTGATCATGTAATGATTTCTAAAGAAATGGAATGTTCTTATCTTCCTGAATCTGCAAATATTCTAACTGATGTAACATCATTGGTAACAAGCTTTGGGAGCAGTACAACTGATCATTATCCGGTTTTTACAAGATATTTATTTGTTGTAAATAACAATGCAAACATTACATATTCAAACACTCCTTTTTGCAGCAATGCAGGTATTGCTAATGTCACTCTTACGGGCAAAACAGGTGGTGTATTTTCTTCTACAAGTGGTTTGTCAATTAGCAGTACAACGGGCGCTATTAACCTCGCAGCAAGTACAGCAGGCAGCTACATTGTTACTTATACGCTTGCAGCTACAAGTGCATGTAATTCTTTATTTACAACTACGGCTGCCATTACAATTACAACGGCTGCCAATGCATCTATAAGTTATCCGGCAACTCCTTTTTGCCAGGGTACTTTGATTGTTCCAGTTACCCAAACAGGAACTTCAGGTGGAATATTTTCTTCTACAGCAGGTCTAAATATAAATAGCACTACAGGCGAAATAAATGTTGCAGCAAGTGTACCCGGAACTTATATCGTTACATATAGCCTCCCTGCAAATGGCGGTTGTTCTCCATTTACAACCACTACTACTGTCAATATAAATTCAGTGTCTGTAGCTCCTGTATCTGCTTCGGCAAGTAGTACTTTGATTTGCGGCACTGGTGGTACAGTGACGCTTACAGCAAATGGTGGAACATTAGGGACTGGTGCGACTTACAAATGGTATGGTGGAAGTTGTGGTGGAACAATAGTAGGAACAGGCGCAACCATCAGTGTCCTAATAAATTCAACTACTACTTTTTATGTAAGGGCGGAAGGTATCTGCAATACAACGGCATGTGCGAGTGTTGCTGTTACAGTCGCTCCACAGCCTGTAGTTTTGGCAACAGTTACACCGCAAAATAATGGTGTAACACCAAACAGTCCTGTCACCATAGTAGCAACGGTATCACCAGTTGATAATTATAATTTCTTATGGACCAAAAACGATATTATAAATCTACCTACAAATAGAGATAGAATAATCGTGCTAGCTGATGAAGCAGGAAATTACAAAGTAAAGGTTACAGCTCCGAGTGGTTGTACAGCAACATCTACAAGTGTTTTTGTACCATCAGCAGTTTCGCAAAGACTGTTTATCAGTGCAAATCCAAATCGAGGTATTTTTAATGTAAGTTTTAATAATGGCAATGCAAACTTGAATGGTAGAGTGCTAAATATATACAACAATAAAGGAGCAAAAATATTTACACAAACCTATAGTAACAATGTCCCTTTTAGTAATATGAGAGTGAACATTAGTCAACATGCAAAAGGCACCTACAATGTCATTTTAAATGATGCTACCGGAAAGAAATTAGCATCAGGAACTGTACAGATTCTATAAAAATTAATTTTATATTTTAAAAGCCACGAAGTTAAAATCTCGTGGCTTTTTTGTTTGATTATTCAATCTACTATCTCCACATCATCTTCATGAATAATTGGTGTATTTTTAAAACGTAAAATAATATTGGCAGTTGTAACTACATCTTTTTGACAATAGGTTGCAATACGCTTCATGTTAACAATTCTCTCTTCATCTGTACCATGGTGAAATAATTCACCAACCATGCTGCCATCAATGTCATCTTTTGGAGATGCCACCCCCATTGCAGCAGCCAATAATTTTAAAGAAGTGTAATTTTTATAGTCGCCAAATCTCCAATATTGAAAAGTATCTACAATATTAGTTTCCCATGGTTTCATGTTTTGAAAATCTAAGTAGGCAGGGATACGTAAATTATTTACAAGTAGCCTTCTGCATATAAACGGAATATCAAACTCCTTTATATTATGCCCGGCAAAACACCAGTTATTATTAAAACTTTCTATTTTAGAAACCGTTTGCAAAAATTCTGCAAGTATCTTTTTCTCATCATCGCCATAAAAAGATTTTACTCTTATTTTTAGTTGTTGCTCCCTAATAAAATAACCAATGCTAATACAAATTATTTTAGAAAACTCTGCCATTACGCCGGCACGTTTTGGGTAAAACTCTGCAGCAGTTAAACCCTCGGGTAAAATCCTAGTAGTTTTTTCTTGCCATAGTTCTTGCCACTCTTCACTTAACAGATTGTATGAGGCAGCAACAGATGCGGTTTCAATATCGATTACTATTAAATCTTCTGTACGAATATTATGCATAGTTGTAACAAATGTCTTTACAATCTAAGCAAAAAAAAACTGCTTAAGAAAGCAGGCTTAAATTTATTTTTATAGAAAAGTTTTTAAAAAGTAATTCCAGCTGAAATCTGAATAGCCTGGTTCTTCCATTGCTGCCTATTGTCTATTCCATTAATATCTGTTAAACCTAATTTATACCTCGCACTTAAATTAACAAAAGGTAGTTGTAGCCAAAGCCCGCCTATTGCACTCCACTCACTGTTCTTATAAATATCTCCGTTTGTTTTTAAGCTATCTACAGTCTGTTTTAATAAAGCTCCATAAGAAGGACCAAGTTGTAATTTCACTCTTTTAGATGGACCTACATTAATATTTAAAAGCACAGGAATTTCTAAGTAATCCAGCTTGGCTTTGTGCTGCGAGCCACCACCAAACAAATCATCATAAATAGTATTGGTATCGTCTGTAAATTCAGATTCACTTTGTACAAAACTTATTTCAGGCTGTATCCCAAAAGTTTTACTGAAATTAAATTGTGCAAATACCCCTCCCTGAAAGTTATATTTAAACCCGTCGGTATATGCTTGACCATTTATCTTGTTTATGTTTACACCTGCTTTGGCACCGAATCTAAAAAAGTTTTCACGCTCTGCATCTACTTTACTTTGTGCAAACAAACTGTTTGATAAAAGCAAGCAAAGTGCAATTATTTTAAATCGAAGTTTCCTGTTTTTCATAAAAGGATTTTTTATTGTAAACTGTTTTGTTATAAATTATTTTAAAAATGCAATTGCGAAAAGCATACCAAAATCGCTCATCTGCATTTTGCCGTACTGCAATTTTACATTCTTTTACCGGAGCTTCTCTTTTATAAAAGTTATACATTTTACAAAATTCTAAAACGCAAAAGCCCGTTCTTTTCAGAACGGGCTTTGCATCATATTTTAAAACTAATATCTAAATATTAATCTTCAATCTTCATTTTACCTTTTGCTTTTGCAATGATCTCTTCAGATACGTTGTTTGGCGCAGGTGCGTAATGACTAAACTCCATTGTTGAAGTTGCACGACCAGATGACAATGAACGCAATTGAGTTACATAACCAAACATTTCACTCAATGGAACTTTAGCTTTGATAACCTGTACACCATGGCGACTGTCCATACCTTCCAACATTCCACGACGACGGTTAAGATCTCCTGTTACATCACCCATGTATTGGTCTGGTGTAAGTACTTCTACTTTCATGATCGGCTCAAGCAAAACTGGCTTTGCTTTACGACCAGCCTCACGGTAGCCTTGCTTAGCACACAATTCAAAAGAAATTGCATCACTATCCACATCGTGATAACTACCATCATAAATTCTCACTTTCATGTTAACTACAGGGTAACCTGCAAGTACACCACTAGTCATGCTACCTGTAAAACCTTTCAATATTGGCGCAATAAATTCTTTTGGAATACTACCACCAAATATTTCGTTTACAAACTGTAAGCCACCCAATGGGTTTGCTGCTAACCACTCCTCATCTGCAGGACCTAAATCGAAAGCGATATCACCAAATTTACCTCTACCACCCGTTTGCTTTTTGTACGTTTCACGGTGAGTTATTAATTGTCTGAACGCTTCTTTGTAAGCAACCATCGGCGCACCTTGGTTAATCTCTACTTTAAATTCACGCTTCATCCTGTCAATAATGATCTCAAGGTGCAATTCACCCATACCACTCAAAATGGTTTGACCAGTTTCTTCATCTGTACGTACACGTAAAGTTGGATCTTCCTCTACTAATTTCGCAATAGCCATACCCATTTTATCAACGTCTGCCTGTGTTTTAGGCTCAATTGCAATAGAGATAACAGGCTCAGGGAACGTCATTGATTCCAATACGATCGGATGATCTTCATGGCACAGAGTATCTCCAGTTTTAATATCTTTGAATCCGACAGCTGCACCAATATCTCCTGCTTCAATAAAGTCAACAGGGTTTTGTTTGTTGGCATGCATCTGCATAATACGGCTGATACGCTCTTTCTTACCTGTACGGGTATTCAAAACATAACTACCTGCATCTAAACGACCACTGTATGCACGGAAGAAAGCCAATCGACCCACAAAAGGATCGGTCATGATCTTAAATGCCAAAGCACTAAATGGTTCTTTAGGATCTGCATGACGAATAATTTCAGCCTCTGTATCAGGATTTGTTCCTTTTACAGCTTCAATATCCAATGGACCTGGTAAATATCTTACAACTGCATCTAATGCCGTTTGTACACCTTTGTTTTTGAAAGATGAACCACACATCATCGGGATGATAGAAATATCAATTGTTGCTTTACGGATAGCTTCATGTACTTCATCTTCAGTGATCGTATTTGGATCATCAAAGAATTTCTCCAATAATTTATCATCGTACTCAGCAATGGCTTCTACCAAATGCTGCCTCCATTCGTTTACTTCCTCCAGCATGTCTTCAGGAATCGGTACTTCTTTATAAGTCATACCCTGTGTGGCATCATCCCAAACCATGCCTTTCATGGTGATTAAATCTACCACACCAGTAAAATTATCTTCAGCACCAATAGGCAACTGTAAAGGCACAGCCTTGGCGCCCAGCATTTCTTTCACCTGTTTTACCACGTTCAAAAAATCAGCACCGCTCCTGTCCATTTTATTCACAAAACCAATTCTTGGTACTTTGTACTTATTGGCCTGGCGCCAAACTGTTTCGCTTT
>JANOTH010000314.1:0-15721 GCA_031416275.1 Ferruginibacter sp.
CAAAAATTGTAAGGCTTATTTTCCAATCGTATAAAAAAGTGGAAACTATAAATGCAGGGTAAAATAAGAACTGCGAAAATGCATACATACCCAGTAAGAACTTGTGTAGCGGACGGTAATATTTAGATGTAGTATAGTGTCTGTTTTTTTGCTTCTTCCATTGCGCAAAACTATCAGGTGCACTGCTTAAAGTAAAACTCTCTTTATCTAAATTTATTTTCACATTTTTATTGGTTGCTGCCATATTTATAAAAAGATCATCATCGCCGCCCGGAATATTATTGTGTGCACTAAAACCTTTGTGGCGATAGAATATGGCTTTTTTGTAAGACAAGTTTCTCCCAACTCCCATGTAAGTGGTGCCTGCCAATGCGTAACTCATGTATTGCAAAGCGCTGTGGTAAGTTTCCCATCTTATCAGCTTATTCAAAAAAGTTTTGTTTTTATGGTAAGCGCCATAGCCCAAAACAATTTCAGTTTCATCATCATATACATCCTGCATACTGTTTATCCAGTTTTCACTTGCGGGTACACAATCAGCATCTGTCAACAAAACAATTTCATACTTTGCTGTTTTTATACCAATGCTCAGTGGGAACTTTTTACCCGGTATCATCTTCGCTTCCTGTGTCAATTCCACCACATGCATTTGTCTAAATTCTTTTTTTATTTCTTCCAGCAGGTATTTCGTTTCGTCGTAAGAGTTATCATTCACAACAATTATTTCGTGGGTGCTGTTGTATTTTTGAACCAATACTCCCGGTAAATTTTTTGCAAGGTTTGCTGCTTCATCTCTTGCACAAATAACTACACTCACAGCATTTGTTCTAAAAATAGATTTTGTTTTTGCTTTGTAAAATGCAAGTCTTGCAAAGAAAAAAAGCAAGTAAAATAGCCTGATAAATACTAAAACGCAGAATAAAATAAAGAGCAACAGTTGCCAGTGCGTTAGTAATTTGGTAAAACTCATAGCGGCAAAAATAGCTTTAAATGTTTAATTGTTTTATTGCATAATTGTTCTATTGTTGCATTTTTACAAAAGCATTTTGCTACTTCAAACATTATGGCGGCATTACAATTTAATTTACAACATACAGATACAAACTCAAAGGCAAGAGCGGGGGAGATCACCACAGACCATGGTTCCATTCAAACGCCAATATTTATGCCTGTTGGTACGGTTGGTACTGTAAAAGCAGTAACGCAGCAACAATTAAAAGAAGAAGTAAAAGCTCAAATAATTCTTGGCAATACCTATCATTTATATCTACGTCCGGGCTTACAGGTTTTAGAAGCAGCCGGTGGGTTACATAAATTTAATGGATGGGATAAACCAATCCTTACAGACAGTGGCGGTTACCAAGTTTTCTCTCTGGCAAACAGCAGAAAGATTACTGAAGAAGGTGTAGTTTTCAAATCTCATGTAGATGGCAGCAAACATTTATTTACACCGGAGAATGTAATGGATACCCAACGTATTATTGGTGGAGATATTATTATGGCTTTTGATGAATGTCCAGCTTTTCCGAGCGATGAAAATTATGCAAAAGCCAGTATGGAGCTTACGCATCGTTGGTTGGATAGATGCATTACACATTTTAATAACACCCCCGATAAATACGGCTACACACAAAATCTTTTCCCTATTGTTCAAGGAAGTACGCACAAAGATTTACGCATTGCTTCTGCGGAATTTATTTCCTCTAAAAATGCAGTAGGCAACGCTATTGGCGGGCTTTCGGTAGGAGAACCCACAGAGCAAATGTATGAGTTTACAGAACTGTGCTGCGATATTTTACCAACTGAAAAACCTCGTTATTTGATGGGTGTAGGTACGCCATGGAATATTCTTGAAAATATTGCATTGGGTGTAGATATGTTTGATTGTGTAATGCCAACCCGCAACGGTCGCAACGCAATGCTCTTCACATCGAAAGGCATCATCAACATTGACAATAAAAAGTGGGAAAACGACTTTTCAGTTATTGATGATGGTATTGATTGCCCCACCAGTAGTTTCTACAGCAAAGCATATTTGCGTCATCTTTTTAAGGGCAAAGAATACCTTGGACTCACCATTGCAAGTGTGCACAACCTTGCATTTTATTTATGGTTGGTTACCGAGGCCCGTGCACAAATTTTAGCGGGTTCATTTTCAAGTTGGAAAAACGAAATGGTGGTAAGGTTGCAAACGAGGTTGTAAAATAGAAATGCTAAAAGAAGGAAAGAATTTAGAACGGAAAAATGAATATTTTAGCGATGATTTCAATTGCGCTATTCGCCTTAGCGAATTTGAGGTAAAACGCTCAACTTAAACTGATGTTTACTCTTTTCTCTGCGGTGAGAATTATAAAGCATCATCAATAATTCTCTTTTAAACAGCTTTAACGGGCTCACACTGCCACCGCTAAAAGGCAGCTGAATACACATCAATTCTGGCTATGCGCATTAGTTAATCTTTTCAACTCTAATTATGCATTCTAAAAAATCTTTGAAGAAATTTATAACTTGCTAATAAGTAGATTCTATGAAAACAAGTTTTTAAATGCTTTTGTTTAATCCCGTTAAAATTTACTTCCAACTTTTTAAGACCTCATTTTTTATTTAACTTTACAAGGTCATTGACACATAATTTTTAATTCAATAATTTTTGCGTTTAATATTATTTTTTTTAATTTTTATTGCTTCAAATAAAGCATATACACAATCACAAACCTGTTCAGGCAGTCTTGGTGACCCAATAGTAAATTTTAATTTTGGTGCAGGCTCAAACCCCGGAAGCCCATTACCTGCTACCAATTATAATTATGTAAGTACGGATTGTCCTATAGATGGATCCTACACAGTTAGATCTAATACAAGCAACTGTTTTGGTAATACATGGCATTCAATATCAAGTGACCATACAGGTAACGCTAATGGGTATTTTATGCTTATCAATGCATCTGTGCAACCAAGTGCATTTTATGTGGACACAGTTAGAGGTTTGTGCCCCAACACTACCTATGAGTTTGGTGCGTGGATTATGAATGTCATTTTGTCAAGTTCATGTAACGGTAATGCAAATCAACCCAATATTACCTTCTTAATTGAAAAAACTGATGGGACGGTTTTGCAAACAAATACTACAGGGAATATCCCCTCAACTGCCTCTCCAATATGGGTACAAAAAGCATTTTTATTTACAACTACAAATGCAGTGTCGGATGTTGTTTTACGTATGGTAAACAATGCGCCGGGAGGTTGTGGTAATGATTTAGCATTAGATGATATTACCTTTCGACCTTGTGGTCCGACGCTCACACCAACTATTACAAATACTGCTTCAGAAAATACGGATTTTTGCCAAGGCGAAATAAAGTCTTTTACATTTGCTTGTAACATTTCGGCAGGGTATACAAACCCTGTATTTCAGTGGCAGCAGAGTTTTAATGGAAATACTTTTACTGATTTATTGGGCGAAAACACTACAACATTGCAAGTGCAATACGATGCAGCAGCCGCTATTGGTGTATATCGCTATCGCCTTCAAGTTGCAGAAGCAGGTAATTTTACATCAGCCCAATGCAGAATATCTTCTGACCCATTAACGGTTACCATTAAATCACTCCCTGTTGCCATGTCTTCAAATAATTCTCCTGTATGTGAAAATGATACAATAGAACTTTTTGCCACCGGCGGCTCTAGTTTCGAATGGCAGGGTCCTGCAAATTTTACATCAACTACGTCTCAACCTGTAATATTAAATGCACAGTCACAAAATGTGGGATTGTATAGTGTAAAAGTAACTGCTGCTAATGGCTGCTTTGTTTTTGATACTACAGCAGTTGCTCTTAATACTGCACCATTAGCAATGGTGTCTTTTGCAGCAGACACTATTTGTGTAGGATCAACAATTTTGTTAGCGGCAAGTGGGGGTGAAAATTACCGATGGTTTCCATCAACATCTTTAAGCACTCCTCAGCAACAAGCAACGCAAGCAAGCCCAACAAACAGTATTTTATACAATGTCGAGGTAACTGATAACAACGGTTGTAAGGATACAGCTTTTGTAGATATTAAAGTTGTTACTGCCCCAATAGTAAATGCCGGCGTTGATAAAATTTCTGCATCAGCTATGCCTGTTCAACTAACAGGAAGTATTATTGGGGATGTATTGAGCTTTAGCTGGTCACCTACTGACTTTATGGTGGGTGAAAACACATTGACGCCCACAGTTAGCCCTCCTGTAGACTTCGATTATGTTTTAACTGCTATTGGAGCAAATAATTGCGGCATAGTTACTGACACCGTTCAAGTGAAAATATTAAATGGAATTTATATTCCGAATGCGTTTTCACCAAACGGCGATGGTAAAAATGATACATGGAATGTTCCTGGTCTTGGCAATTATCCAATGCATACCTTAACTGTTTTTAATAGATTTGGGCAGGTTGTTTTCCAAAGAAGGAAAACGTTTGAACCATGGAATGGTTTTTATAAAGGTCAGCTATTGCCTGCTGGTGCGTATACATACTTAATCAACTTAAATGATGGTTCTGAGGTTTTAAAAGGCACTTTTTTAATGATAAAATAACTTCTGATTTTCCAATAGATAATTTCAACTCATTTTAAATATTTACCTTTAAAGTATAAAATTATAAGATTATGGATAAGAAGTTTTTGTCAATGACAGTCTTGATTTTTTTATTGACAAATGCTTTATTTGCACAATCAAATACGCAACAACAGAATGCATCGCAACCAAAAGATGCGCCCGTGGATGTAAGTATCTCAGATTTTAAGAAAAACATGTTGGCCCATGAAATAGTCGTTTTTCGTAGTCAATTAAACCAAAAAGAGTATCAAGGCCTAAGCCAAGAGGATGGAAAATTTTCTTTGAGATTACCCGCAGGTGATAAATACGACATTTTTATTTTGGGTTTCAAGGATTCAGTTAGTAATATAACTTTAGATATACCCGCTTTGGGCCCCAATCAATCTTATAAAACTGCTCAAAAAGTAGATCTGTTTCATCAGCCATCAAAAACATTTGTGTTAGATGATGTGAATTTTGAAACAGGAAAAGCAGATCTTAAAGTTGAATCTTTCCCTGTATTAGATGAGTTAGTGGCTTACTTAAACAGAAAGGACGACGAAAGAATTGAAATTGGTGGGCATACCGATAACGTTGGCAAACCTGCTGCTAATATTCTTTTATCTATGGAAAGAGCAAAGTCTGTAATGGCCTACATTATTACCCGAGGAATTGATCCTAGTCGACTTACCGCAAAAGGGTACGGAAGTGCTGTTCCTGTTGAATCTAATGCAACGGCCGCAGGCAAGGCAATCAATAGAAGAACAGAAGTTAAAATTTTGGAATAAAGAATTAATGTTGCTGTACAGCATGGCTAACCAATTCTTTAGTGAGCAGTGCGCCTGGTTAATAGTTCACGCAAAATCTTTAATTGAAATTAATTCCATTTCGTAATATATTAATACACAATATATTATTAAGGCATTCCTATGGTAGATCTATTTTGAAGTATTTTCTTCTTTTATTAAAATAATAATCCTATCTTTGCGCTCCGAAAATTATGGCTAAGCAAGCACTCATTAAACAAGATGGATCGATAGTAGAAGCGTTAAGTAATGCTATGTTCAAAGTAAAGTTGGAGAATGGACACGAAATTTTAGCTACTATTTCTGGCAAAATGAGGATGCACTACATCCGTATTTTACCGGGAGATAAAGTTGGTGTTGAAATGAGTCCATACGATTTAACAAGAGGAAGAATAATTTTCAGGTACAAGTAAACATATAAAAAGTAAAAATCATTATCATGAAGGTAAGAGCCTCCATTAAAAAAAGAAGCGCAGATTGCAAAATTGTGAGAAGAAAAGGGCGTCTGTACGTTATCAACAAAAAAAATCCTCGTTTTAAGCAAAAGCAAGGGTAATTAACATTAAACAGAAAATTTTAAACTGAACAAAATATGGCTCGTATTGCCGGTATTGATCTGCCAAAAAACAAAAGAGGCGAAATTGGACTTACTTATATTTATGGTATTGGTCCAAACACTGCAAAGTACATTCTTGGTAAAGCAGGTATTGATTTAAACAAGAAAGTAAATCAGTGGAATGATGAAGAGCAAACTGCTATTCGTAATATCATTAGTGGAGAAATAAAGACAGAAGGTGCTTTGCGTAGCGAAACTCAAATGAACATCAAGCGTTTGTTGGATATTGCTTGCTACCGTGGTCTTCGTCACCGTAAAGGTTTACCTCTTCGTGGTCAGCGTACTCGTACAAACAGCCGTACAAGAAAAGGTAAGCGTAAGACAGTTGCCGGTAAGAAAAAAGTAGCTAAGAAGTAATTTATAATTTCGATTTACGGATTTTGGATGTTGGATATTGGGAAACCAGGTGCCATGTTCAATGTTCGTAATTCGTTGTTTATATAAGGTCTCGATTTTTAGATATATTGCTAGATAGCTTTAGGCCAGCAGTAAGAATATATCGAACACGCAAAGTGTGAATTTTTAAATGAATACCTATAATTAAAAAGATGGCAAAAGCACAAGGCGGCAAGCAAACAGGAAAAGCAGCTGCAAAAAAAAGAGTAGTAAAAGTTGAAGCACATGGTGACGCACACATAGTAGCTAGTTTCAACAACCTAATTATCAGTCTTACCAATAAGCAAGGGCAAGTAATATCTTGGTCATCTGCTGGTAAAATGGGTTTTAGAGGTTCAAAGAAAAATACACCTTATGCAGCGCAAATGGCTGCTGCTGATGCTGCAAAAACAGCGTTGGATGCAGGTTTAAAGAGAGTTGATGTTTTAGTTAAAGGTCCAGGTAGTGGTCGTGAAGGTGCTATCCGTTCTTTATCACAAAATGGTATTGAAGTAGCCTCTATTAAAGATATTACGCCAATGCCGCACAACGGTTGTCGTCCTCCAAAAAAGAGAAGAGTATAAAAGAGATATCAGACAAAAGATATTATACAAAAGGTTAGAGTTATACAGTCTTGTATCTTTTGTCTAGATTCTAGAAATCTATATTTAAAAGGGTTCATCATCGATTTTTAAGATTTTTATGATGGTGAATCGTCACTAAAAAATCACATAAATAAACTATGGCACGTTACACAGGCCCCAAAACAAAGATCTCCCGCAGGTTTGGAGAATTAATAACCGGAAACGGAAAGTGGTTAACTAAGAATAGTGTTCCTCCGGGAATGCATGGTGCTACTAAAAAGCGTAAGTCTCCAAGTGAGTATGCACTTCAGTTATCTGAAAAGCAAAAAGCAAAATACACCTATGGTTTGTTGGAAAAACAATTCCGGAAAACATTTGAAACTGCTGCTCGTAAGAAAGGTGTTACAGGTGAAAACCTTATCAAATTACTTGAAGCTCGTTTAGATAATACCGTTTACAGAATGGGTATTTGTATTAGCCGTCAGGGTTCTCGTCAGTTGGTAAGCCACAAGCACATTACCGTAAACGGAGAAGTTTTAAACATACCTTCTTATAGTTGCCAACCGGGTGACGTAATTGGTCTCAAAAACAAAAGTGCTGCAAACAAATCTATTACAGATAATCTTCGTGGTAAAAATCCGAAGCATAATTGGGTAGAGTGGAATGAAGCTGAAATGAAAGGTACATTTATTACATATCCTGAAAGGGAAAGTGTTCCTGAAAATATTAAGGAGCAACTTATTGTGGAATTGTACTCTAAATAGATTCTAGTATTGAGTATTTAGTATTGAGACAAACATCTCATTACAAAATCACTAAGTCTCAATACTTACTATATACTCAATACTTATTTTAAAAATTAAACCCAACAAATAAAAATGGCCATTTTTAATTTTGTTAAACCAGATAAAATTGTTCTGCAAAAAGCTACTGATTTCGAAGCCCAATTTGAGTTTCGTCCATTAGAGCCAGGATACGGAGTAACTATTGGTAATGCACTTCGTCGTGTATTGCTTAATTCTTTAGAAGGTTATGCTATCATCGGTATTAATATCGCCGGTGCAGATCATGAATTTGCAACTATTAAAGGTGTTACAGAAGATGTAACTGAAATGATTCTTAATTTAAAGCAGGTTCGTTTTAAGTTGAATGGTGATCATGATATTACCTCTGAAAAAGTAACCTTGTCTATAAAAAGTAAAACAGAATTTACTGCAGGTATGATTGGCGAAGCCACTCCAATGTTTGAAGTAATGAACCCTGAGTTACTTATTTGTACACTTGACAGCAGCGCTAAACTTGACATTGATATCACTATTGGTAGAGGTCGTGGTTATGTTCCTGCTGAGGAGCATAAAGAAAAAAGTTCTCAATTCGGTTACATTCCGGTAGATGCTATTTATACTCCAATAAAGAATGTAAAGTATCTAATAGAAAATACTAGGGTTGAACAACGTACTGATTTTGAGAAATTAATTATGGATGTTGTTACCGATGGTACTATTCATCCTGAAGAAGCAGTAAAACAAGCTAGCCGTATTCTTATTCAGCATTTGATGATCATTACTGATGAAAACATCACATTCGATACCAAAGAAGATAAGAAAGAAGATATGGTAGATGAGCAGACTTTACAATTGCGTAAAATGCTTAAAACTCCATTGGAAGATTTGGATCTTTCAGTAAGAGCGTTCAACTGTCTTAAAGCTGCAAAAATTAATTCTTTAAGCGAATTAGTACAGTACGAGCAGGAAGATTTAATGAAATTTAGAAACTTTGGTCAGAAATCTTTAAGCGAAATTGATTCAGTTTTACAAGATAGAGGTTTAAGTTTTGGAATGGATTTGAGCAAATTGAAATTGGATGATGAAAATTAATTAGTAAGAAGCTAATTAATCATAAAAAATAATTTAATAATTCCGAAAGGATAACCTGTAATTCCTGACACGGTACAGGGGAGTAAAAACAAACAAAAGTCATGCGTCACGGAAACAAAAATAACAACCTAAGTAGAACAGCTTCTCACAGAAAAGCATTGTTAATGAACTTAGGTTGCCAGTTAATTACTTATAAAAGAATTACAACAACGGTTGCAAAAGCAAAAGCATTGCGTAGTTATATTGAACCACTTATTACCAAAACAAAAGCTACAGACACTAAAGAAGCGATTAGTCATAATCACCGTATAGTATTTAGTTATTTAAATGACAAAGCTGCTGTTAAAGAATTGTTCACTGTAGTTGCACCAAAAGTTGTTGGTCGCCCCGGTGGATACACTCGTATCATTAAGCTCGGTGCTCGCCAAGGTGATAATGCGGAAATGGCTATGATTGAGTTGGTTGATTTCAACGAGATTTACGGTAAAAATGTTGAAACTGCTGCTGAGCCTGCTAAGAAAACACGTAGATCTGGTGGTGCTAAAGCCAAAGCAGAAGCAGGTTTTACCGACGCAGAAATTGCAACGGCTCCAAAGGCGACGGCGGCAAAAGCTGATGATTTAAAAATAATTGAAGGTATAGGACCAAAAGTTGCTGAAACTTTAGTAGCAGCAGGTATAGTTACTTTTGCTGATCTTGCAGCAAGTCCAGCTGGAAAAGTAAAAGAAATTTTGGATGCGTCAGAGGGTAACTTCAACGCAACTGATCCAACTACTTGGGCTGAGCAAGCACAATTAGCTGCCGACGGTAAAATGGACGAATTGAAAGAATTACAAGACAGATTAAACGGCGGTAAAGAAGCATAATATGCATTTGTAAAATTTATATAAGGCTCCGATATTTTTATCGGAGCTTTTTTTATATCATTGCGAAAGAAAAATATTTTATTGATGTCAAATAACGATAATAAAAAAGCGATTTTATTACTAGCAGATGGTACAGTTTTAACGGGAACCGCTTTTGGCAGAGTAGGTACAACAACCGGTGAACTTTGTTTTAATACCGGGATGACGGGTTATCAAGAAGTATTTACAGACCCAAGTTATTATGGACAAGTGCTCATAATGAACAGTGTACATACTGGCAATTATGGCGTTTTTAATAAAGATGTAGAAAGTGACAGCGTGAAGGTTAAAGGTGTTATTGGCCGAAACTTAGAAGAAAAGTTTAGCCGTTTTATGGCAGAAGATTCTCTGCAGTCTTATTTTGAAAAGCAAAATGTAGTTGCAATTAATGAGATAGATACAAGGGCATTGGTAGAACATGTGCGTACTAAAGGTGCAATGAACTGTATTATCTCTTCTGAAATTCAGGATGTAGAGCTACTCAAGCAGCAACTTGCCGCAGTGCCTTCTATGGATGGTTTAGAGCTTGCGTCAACAGTAAGCACAAAGGAATCATATACTTGTGGAGATGAAAATAGCAATACACGAGTTGCTGTATTAGACGCAGGTATAAAAATGAATATTTTAAATTGTTTGGTTGAACGAGGTGTTTTCGTAAAAGTATTTAATGCCAAAACTACTTTTAGTGAAATGGAAGAATTTTCGCCTAATGGTTATTTTATCAGCAACGGTCCTGGTGATCCTGCTCCCATGGATTATGCAATTACAACAGTTAAAAATATTTTAGCTTCTGAAAAACCATTGTTTGGAATTTGCTTGGGTCACCAACTTTTGGCTTTAGCCAATGGAATTCCGACTTTTAAAATGCACCATGGGCACAGAGGGTTAAACCATCCTGTAAAAAACGTAATAACGGGTAAAAGTGAAATTACAACCCAAAATCATGGATTTGGTGTAGATGCTGATGCGATAAAAAACAGTGATCACATTGAAATAACGCATTTAAATTTAAATGACAATAGTATTGAGGGAATAAGGGTAAAAAATAAAAAAGCTTTTTCTGTTCAATATCATCCTGAAGCCACTCCTGGGCCACATGACAGCCGGTATTTGTTTGATGATTTTGTCGCTATGATGAAAACAAATTAAGCCCCCAAAAGATTCAGATATTGAATGGGATGAAAAATTCTTTTTGAAATAGGTTCTTTTTAAAAAAGTAATAATGAAAATAGCTGTTATTAATGGTCCTAATTTAAATCTACTTGGTACCCGAGAGCCCGAAGTTTATGGGACCGAAACTTTTGAAACATATTTAGAGAAATTGAAAATACTATTTTCGACAGTTGAGTTTGAATATTTTCAAAGTAATGTTGAAGGCGAATTGGTAACCGCTTTACAAAAAGTTGGTTTTACATTTGACGGTATTATTCTAAATCCTGGTGCTTACACCCATACTTCAATAGCCATAGGAGACGCAGTTGCAGCTATAAATTCAAAGGTGATAGAAGTGCATATTTCAAATATTTTTTCCCGGGAAGAGTTTAGAAAACATTCTTACGTTTCTGCCAAATGTATTGGAGTTATTAGTGGCCTGGGTTTAAAAGGGTATGAGTTGGCGGTTAATTATCTTATCAATTCTCAAAAATAAATATGCTTAAACTTCATTAATTGCAAAATGTATTGCTAATCTCAGTTATCATTTTCTTGTAATCTTCAAGTTCTTCAAACTGGTTTTGAATAAAGCTATTGTCCTCTAGACTGCCTAATACCTCGTTCATTTCTAGATTATTTTCATAGACCATTTTACGATAGGGATTTGTGTAATCTTTTTCTCTTGATTTTAATATACCCTCCGTCATCCATTGCTTTGTTGAGAATGTTTCGCTTAATAATTTTTTTAATAGCTCAGCTGTAAATTGTTTACTCGTTATATTTAAAATTTCTAACAGTGAACAGTAAGCATGCTCTAGCAAGTCTTGCTCGTATTTTAAGCCTTCGTCTTTGTACCTCATATGCACTTCGTTCCAACTATTGATTTTATCTAAAATAACGTCAGTTTTAAGTTGTTTAAATGCAACTTTTGTCATCAATTGCCCACCAATATTTAACCATTCCGTTCTGCTCAATGTTACTTTTAAAGACGCTTTCAAGTCCTCGAAATTTTTAAATTCATTTGTATTGATATGTCTTATTAATGCAGTCATACCATAAAACTGAATTAGCTCTTTAAATACTTTAATTGATTGCGGTACTTTTATAATTGTAGTTGTTCTGTTTGTGTTTTCTAAACCTACAGCAATTGCAGTGTCATTTTTTTCAGGGGTTAAATTTTCTAAAAATGATACGGCCTCAAAAATTTCATTTATGGTATCAGGTGCTAAATAATTGTATTCGATTAGCTGTATTTTTTCAGTGCGCTTATCTCTGTCTTTATACTTCCATGCATTGCGTTCTAAAGCATACATATTGTACATAAACCAATATGCAGGCATAATTACAAGCCGGTCGTTTGCTACATCATTACTAACCAAGCTAAACGGAATAGTAATATTTAGCTCTGCAGGAAAATCTCCCTTTGCAATTATTGTAAATGATGCAAATTTTGAATTGTGTTTTAAACTGACACACAATCCCGGCCAAAAACCACGTCCTGCCTGTATTTCGCCATCGGCTCCTCTGCTATTATGATTACTACCAATAGTAGCTCCTGCAGCCATATTGCTTTGCCCCATAATTAGAGCTGCGCATAAAAATGAATTGTTATGATGCTGTTCGTGGTTAGGAAATATTAGAGAATTTAAAACCTCGCAACACGAAATGGTAGAGTTGTTACCGAGATATGAGTTTATTAAACGGGCACCATATTTTAGTTGCGAGTGTGATGCTAAAATAAAGCGAACTGCTTTAACACCATAAAATATTCTACAACCAAAACCTACAATTCCATTCACAAGTTCACAGCCTTCTCCAATTTGCGTTTTACGCAGCGAATCACTGTTTATGGTTACGTTTTTTATTTTATTGGCACCTTTTAAATAAGCATCGGCTCCTATCCAAACGTCTTTTAAAATGCCACAGTTTTTAATGACCGTTCGTTCTCCAATTTTACCATAATACCCTCTTTTATTATCGAGTTCTTTTTGAGTAAATTTCTTAAACTGCTCCATTAATTTCTCATCATCTCTGTACTTACTCCACATATAAGCATCACCGGGTAACATTCCATTAAATGGCAAAATACCTCTTCCACCATTTTCATTACAAACTTCCACCCAGCTTCTTATGCTTTCATCTTCTCCTTCTTTAATAATACCATTACCAAATTTTGAATGGTCTGTGCAGGCCAGCTCATTAATGTTCGCCATCATCACATCTTGCGCAATAATATAATGGCTTAAATAATTTACATTGTCAATACATATATTGTCACCAAGGTCACAGCTAATAATAGTGCTGTTGTAGAGGCCTACCGCCATTCTAAAATTGTGAAATTCTCTATAAAGTGGTTGAAGCACCCCAATACGAACAAGTCCATAAAATTTACAATTCTTTATTAACGATGCATTAAAATTTTCTGACACCTGCACATTGTTCCAGTTGTCAGACGTGTTTCTATTGAGAATTAGTGTATCAAGTTCTAATGTTGTGAGTGCTCGGTATGCTCTGCCATCGTTTTGTATATTTCTAATATGATATTCGTTTTCACCGGTAGGAATATATTTTGACTCAATAAAATTATACCCAAGCTCTTCTACGGGATGCGTTTGTATGATGTTCATAATTTATATTCTAATACAGATGAAATCTATTTCTGCCAACACTAGTTTTACCTATTACTGCATTTTCCAGTCAGGTATTCTTCCGGGAGTGTATGGCGCACCTTTCTGCTCTAACTGAATTTCAATTTTTTTAATTTCTTCTCCTACAGCCTTAATTTCGGCAAGTACCGGCGAAAATTGTTGGCCTGCAACAGTGTAAGAATTTATGTATGAATTTGTTGGTGAACTCGTAGTACCCATCAAGTTTTGCATAATGTCTCCGATTCTTCCTGATACCGAAGTTGGCACTTCAAACTCTCTTTTGGTTAATGACTCATCCCCATTCAAAATAATGTCTGCGGCTTGTAATCTGTTCTCAAGTTTAATAATTTCTCTAATGAGAGATTGATCAACAGCCGCAGTTACTAAAGTTGCTTCTTTAATAAATTTGATCTTGTTTTCAAGTTCACTCTTATAACTATTAGTACCGTCAAGTGCTCGCTTAAGCTCAGAGACTTTCTTACCAAAATCAGCCAGCATTTTTCTATCTGTTACAGGTAGTGCAGCCATATTTAAAGATTCAATAGTGAAAGGCTGTGCAGCTACTAGTTCGGTAATATTGCCGTCTTCAAATTTGCTTAACGAAACGGTGTAATTACCCGGCATTACAAAAATGCCTCTAGCTCTGGAACTAAATACATTCGTTTCATCCTGTGCGGTAAAGTTTATGGGTGATTTAGCATCGCCTCTAAAGTCCCAGTTGATTCGGTTCATTCCTTTTTTTACAGCAGTCTTTAATCTTCTAACTACATTTCCTGTTTCATCAGCAATGCTGAAAAGTAAATATGGTGCAGGCTGTGCATCTTCCAGCCTCAGTGAATCAATCGAAGGATAATAAGGAGCTTCTCCTTTTTTTATTTTTTCATTTTCTGCCTGTTGTCTTTTTTCTTTTAAAGTTTTGATATCGTTTTTTATAAAATAGGTAAACACAGTTCCAGGTTTTGGGTTTGGTGTGTTCCAATATCCTTCTCCTTGAAAACCTTTATCTCTAGTTCCCAATGGAGTGGATTCCATGTACATCCATGCTTTTTTAATGGGAGAAATAAATGCACTTTTTTGTAAGTCTTCTTTCCTTAAATTTCTTAAAGGGCTAAAGTCATCTAACACATAAAAACCCCGACCAAAAGTAGCAATAACAAGATCGCTCTCCCGCTTTTGTATTTCCATATCTTTTACTGCTAATGTTGGTAAACCTCCTTTTAATTGTGTCCAGTTACCACCACCATCGATGGAAAAATATACACCAAATTCTGTTCCTGCAAATACCAGATTAGAATTTACATTATCTTCTGCAACGCAGTAGACAGTGCCTCTTGCCGGTAGATTATTTTGAATTGGTAACCATGTTTTTCCACCATCAGTTGTTTTAAAAAGATATGGTTTAAAATCTCCGTAACGGTGATGATTAAATGCAGCGTATGCAACATTTTTATTTTTTGAAGAAGCAATTATTTGATTCACATAAGTGCGCTCCGGCACTCCGGGAATATTATCAACTTTACTCCAGTTTTTTCCACCATCTGTTGTGATGTGTATCAATCCATCATCTGTACCCACATACAAAATATTTTCGTCTAAAGGCGATTCGGCAATGGTGGTAGTTTGTCCGTAAACATCTGTAGACTGATTTTTTGCAACTGCATCTACAGGCCAAACTTTACCCATAACCTGCAGTTTATTTCTATCTATCCCACGGCTCATATCAGTGCTGATGGTTTTCCATGTGCTGCCTTGGTCGTCTGTTCGGTAAACTTTGTTTGCGCCGAAATACAAGCGTTTATGATCATGTTGCGAGATCAACATTGGTGCATCCCAGTTCCACCTCAAGCCGCCTTCGCCTGCTGCTTCTATAGGTTGAATGTTTACCTTTTCTCCAGTTATTTTATCATACCTAACAATACCGCCATACTGCGATTCTGCATACACAATGTTTGGGTCTACATAATCAGCCTGGCTTTCAAAACCATCGCCCCCATTGGTTATAAACCAATCACTGTTCACAATTCCGTTTTCACTTCTGGTACGGCTTGGCCCTCCTAAACTAAAATTATCCTGTGTACCGCCATATACATTGTAAAAAGGAAAACTGTTATCAAGTGATACTTTGTAGAACTGCGTAATAGGCAGGTTGGCTTTAAAAATCCAGTTTTGGGCGCCATCGTAC
>JANOTH010000315.1:0-2799 GCA_031416275.1 Ferruginibacter sp.
CCAATAGGTCGCATTAAAAACCCTAATGCAAAAACACCTGCAGTATTAAGTAATTGTGCTGTAGGATTATCATTAGGAAAAAATGAGCCTGAAAAATAAATGGCAAAAGCGGAATAAGCATACCAGTCATACCACTCTACCAAATTCCCTATAGAGCCACCCAATATAGATTTTACACGGGTTGCCATTTCATTGTCGCTTGCAGCATTTACTTTGGCTCCGTTCATTCTCATTTAATATCCTGTTTATTTATTTACAATTTAAGACGCTATAAAACGAAAGGTAAATAAAATTAAAAATGCTGTTTTATTTTGGTATTAAACATTTAATCAGTCTCGGTTGGTGGTGATACCACAACTGTTCGGAAGTTGCCGAAATACTTCTAACATGCCGCTCCTACGGAGCTTGATACAATAAATCTTATTAATTATCTACTGAAATGTCGCTCCTCAGGAGCTTTCTTAGCCTCGTTAGAGGCGGTATGTCAGTAACGATTAAAGTAGAACACAATCAGAGCTCCATGGGAGCAACATATTTTTTCTTCCGAACAACTGTGGTGGCGACAAGAACCGTTCGCTAAGGTCGAGCCGAGCACATTAAATTATTGTATCGATGTAAGATTTGTTTTTGATTAATGTATTTAAAAAATTACTAGGTTTTATAATTCTGTTGAAAAATTGAAATCCTAGTTTTAAAAAAGTAAAATCTTCTCTAAAACTTTTCTTGCTTTCTAATTAATAATTTTACATTTAATAATCATTTTATTTTTTACTTCACTCACTTCTACCTTGAAAAATATTTACATCTCTCTCTTTGTTGCTTTTGTAATAGCTGCTCCGTCCTGCAATACCGTAAAACAATTGTTTTCTGCAGATGATGCTGGTGGAGCTATACGGGAACTACTTTCTTTTGGTACACAATATGGCGGCGATATTTTGAGCAAGAAAAATGCTTTTACGAAAGAAAATATTTTACAATCCATATTACCGGGCGATGCAGGTAAAATTTTAAGTACGCTGGAAACCTTGGGCTTGAGCAAGGAGGTGAATAGGTTCTCTGCAACGATAACGACTGTGGCAGAAAAGTCAGCCGAGAAATCTGTACCAATTTTTTTATTAGCTATAAAAAATATGCGTTTTAAAGATGCGGTTGCTGTTGTAAAAAATGGTGGTACCGCTGCAACAGATTATTTACGAACCAGCATTGGTGATACCCTTCGCAAAGCTATAACACCCGCTATTAACAATGGTTTAGAAGAGTATAAGTTAGCAAGCCAATGGAATCAATTGGTAGGGCCTGCAAAAATGTTTTTGGGCGATAAATTGAATTTAGACTTAGGTAATTTATTAAGCGGCCTTATTGCAAATATGATGTTTAACAAAATCGCTGAAAAAGAAATGGCCATTCGCAGCAATGCGGCGGAAAGAAAAACGGTATTGCTACAAAAGGTTTTTGGGCAGGTAGTGATCAATATACCCCAAAAAAATTAGGTTATACAATAGGTATTTCCTCCGCCTCTGATTTCTTGTCGCCACAAACCGTTCGCTAAGGTCGAGCCAATAAAGTAGTAATTTCATTTACGCTGACTGAACTACGAAAATCGCATACTGCAATAAACAAAATTTATTTTTGGACAGCTACCATTCATAAATGCCGCCCGGCTGAAACCTTTCCCTTATCGGTTGGTATCCCTACCAACCGAAATGATAATCAAAAAGCAAGTTTCATTTTGCAAATAATAAATAAAGATTAAACTTCCAGGCAAGATTGAACACTACCGTTTCAACTAATTTTTGATAACTCATTAGCATGGTATTTTGTTTGGTGGAGACACCAAATGATAGAGAATCTTGTTTTTTTACACAGTTCATGTTGGCTGCATGGCAGTTTATAATTTATTTACAGTTTGTACTATTTCTATAATATCATTTTGCCATGTTTCAAAGATTTTGCTTTGAAATTTGCTGTCAATTACTGGGTGGATTTCAACATTATCTTTGTAGAATTGTTTTAAAAGATTTTTAATAAACTCTGGTTTTGTTCGTGCAAATAAATATATGGCTGTATTTGTGCCGTTTGGCTTTTCTAAAAAATTCATGATGCCAAGTATGCGTCCGTTCCCATCCACAGTTGTTAACCTGTGGTAAAGGTTACTTTTCTGTCCAAGAATGATAGCTTGATAAAATCTATGGGTACTTGCACTAAAAGCGTTCTCTCGCCCAAAATCTTTTGATAAAAATTGGTACTTATTTTCGTTATATAAAAAGCCAAAACCTTTAATGTCATTAACCCTAAATACCATTCTTTCGTTTGTACTGTCAACAATTTCTACCTTCTCAATAAATTTTATCAGCATTGCTTTATTGCTAAAAATATAATGAGGCAATTTTATTTGAGCGCTAACTGTATCATTTCTGTTAGTTACATAATACCCGGGAACGGTGGTCGGAGTTTGGGCGTATGAATAACTTAATAGAATGAATAAAAAGAATAAGAAAGTATAATATTTCATCGTCATTTTATAGATGTTAATTGCTTATAGAGTACTGTTTTTCATGCAGCCAATTTCAGCTGCATAGGCTTATTATTATTTATTAGCTATCTGCATTATTTCCAAAAGGTCTTTTTTCATTTCAAGCCAATATTTAGGCTTATCATCAATTGTCTTAAGAACGTCAGGCTCACCTTTAAAGAATTCTTTTAATTTACTTTTGAACATTTTCGTTGTCCTTCCTACCAAAAAAAGGTATTTATTGTCAGCTTTTTCAAATGTATAAAAAGTCTTTTGAGAAGGAAGTG
>JANOTH010000316.1:0-9115 GCA_031416275.1 Ferruginibacter sp.
AGCATTTCCTTGCCCGTATTCATTTTGAACATCAGGTAAACCTTGAACTGTTTGCTGTGAATAAGAACTAGTTAAAGTAACTTCAGTTCTTCCCCCTTTAGTATTACCTTTTTTTGTGGTAATTATTATAGCACCCGCTGAAGCCCTTGAGCCATATAGAACCGCTGCAGCAGGGCCTTTAAGTACATTTATTGACTCAATTGAGTTTGGATCTAAATCTAAAGCCCTATTAGCAGGTTGGTTATCAAATAAAGAACCTACTGTTCTGTCAACATCATTACTGATAGGAATACCATCAACAATAAATAGAGGCTGGTTGTTTCCGGTAAATGATGTGATACCCCTAATGTTAATGTTGGTTGAAGCTCCCGCTGCACCACTTGCACCTGTTATGCTTACTCCTGCTATTTTACCTTGCAATGCGTTTACGAGGTTTACCTCGCCTCTGTCTGCAATTTGATCAGCCTTTAAAGTTTGGGTAGCATAACTTAGAGATCTTTTATCTCTTACAATTCCTAATGCAGTAACAACAACTTCTTGCAGATTTGCTGTACTTGCATTAAGCGTAACGTTTAAATTGCTATTGTTGCCAATAGTTGTGTTCTTGGTTTCAAAATTAACGCTGCTAAAACTTAAAGATTTGGCATTTGCATTAACGGTAATACGATAATTACCATCGTTATCTGACTGTGTGCCATTTCTTCCATTAGAAGAAGTAACAGAAACACCACTGATAGGTGCCCCCTTGTCATCTAAAATACGACCGGTAATTGTTCGATCTTGGGCTGATGCACTTAGCACAAATGCGAAAGCGACCAACATGGATAGGATAATTTTTCTCATTTTTTTATTTTGGTTTAATAAATCATGTGTAAAGAACAAAACACGAAGTGTTAAATTTATAATAACTTTTCCGTCTTTTTGCTGCATATTTTTAACATTGAAGCCAATGTAAATAACCCAAACAAAAAATTTTCTCTAACTCGAAAAATAATAAAAATTCTATATATATCAGTTCGCATATATCAATATAGCAATCATTGTGTTATAATAAACAAAAGGAATTTATGTAAAACAATTGTACTACTATAGAAAAAATAATGTGGATAATAAGTTTTTACGATAATTTATCAAATCTGTGTTTAGAGATCGATTTCTTTAGAAAAAAAGGCTGATCGCTTGAAATCAAACACTATTTTTTATGATCGAACTACTGTTTTGAGGTCTAAATGTAAATTTTTTTGCTTTATTCTCTCGTATTTACACACGCTTATCCAACTGCGGAAAAAATAAATACACTCGTTAGGTTTGTAGCGCTATTTTATGATTGACTACTGAAAATCTCAACCGTTACTTACAGATTTTTTTTAGCTGTTAAGATGATGAGCACGGGCAACAAAACTAAATTAGTTACTGTAGCGGTAAGCAAAGTGACAGATGTAAGCCAACCAAGTGCAAACGTGCCACCAAAACTACTTGCGCAGAAAATAATAAAGCCTGCTGTAAGCACTAACGAGGTATAAATAATACTAAGCCCAGTTTGATGGATCGTGTTTTTTACAGCAGCAGTTACATCATTGCCATTTTCGGGCAATACCTGTTTATAATTTACTAAAAACCTGATGGTAATATCTATCGCAATACCAAGTGCAATGCTAAATATGAGTACTGTTGATGGTTTTAAAGGCACACCCACCCACCCCATAATACCAGCAGTTACCAGCAATGGAATTACATTGGGGATAAGCGAGCAGATTAATATCTTAAATGACCTAAACAAAAAAAGCATGCATAAAGCAATGAGCAAAAATGCCCAGCCAATGCTTTCTTTAAGCCCATTAATAATAAATTTACTCCCTTCTAAAAAAGTAATACTTGTACCGGTTAGGGTTACTTTATAACTACTGTCAAACAATTCTTTAGAACGTACCTCTATCTTATTTAGCAAAACAGGCAAAGCTTCGGTACCAACATCAGCCATACTCACGCTTATACGGGTAGTTTGCCCGGCGGTATCAATAAAACTTTTAAGTGTTCTAGTGAAGTTGTTAGCAGTTTCGCCCGTGTCTTTAGATGGCCGCAGGTACTCACCCACAAAAGCTCCATCAAAAGTATTTGGTATTAAATAATTGTTTGAATCGCCTTCGTAAAATCCTTGCTTGGCAAACTTTAAACCTTCTGCTAAGCTGAGTGGTTTCGTCATTTCCTTTTGAGCGCCAATAAACAACGCAAGCGAATCAATTTTTTCAAAAACAGCCAATGCTTTTAGGCCAGATAAACCTCTTCTCTTTTTTGTATCAACAGTAATTTCTAACGGCATTACACCTTTAAAATTTGTTTCAAAATATTTAAGATCGGTAAAAATTTTATCCTGCTTGGGCAAGTCATCTACTATGTAAGCAACATTTTTTAAACGCAGTACACCAACAACAGAAAAAATTACGACCAACAAGGTTATTGCAAGCACTTGTTTTTTATAAACAAACACCCATTTTTCCAATTTATTTAAGGTGTTTTCAATCAATGTATTGTTTAAATATTTTAGTTGATTTTTACCGGGTGGTTGCAACAAACTAAGTATGCTCGGCAATAAAATAAACGACACAAAAAATATTACCATTATGCTAATACCCGCTACCACACCAAACTCCTGCAATATTTCACTTTTAGTAAATGCAAACACTGCGAAACCAATGGCAGCGGTAATATTGCAAAATAAAGTTACCACACCCATTTTACTTACCATGGCAACAAGGGCATTATTTTTCCTGTCTCCTGGATCTGCATTATCTCCATCTTTTAGGTAAGATGTATGGTATTTGTTTATAAAATAAATACAATTTGGTATGCCAATTACAACAACAAGCGACGGTATTAAAGCTGTAAGCAATGTTATTTGGTAGCCACATAAATAGGTAACACCAAGCGTCCATACCACTCCAATAATTACAACTGCAAGCGATAGCAGTGTGGTACTTATCGATCTAAAAAAAACCAATAAAATCAGTACACTCAACCCTAGCGAAGCCAATAAAAAAAGCTTCATTTCTTTTTTAATTCTATCTGCCAATATGGTTCTTATTAAAGGCAAACCACTTGAGTGTACTTCAATTTTACTTTCTTTTTGAAAGGTATTGAGTTGCTCAATTATTTTGTTTAAAACAGCTGTTCGTTTTTCGCTGCTAAAAATATTTTTATTAACCCTTACGGCCATTAAATAACTGCCTGTGTTTGTATTGTACAACCGTTCGTTGTAAAAAGGCAAATTATAAAATATGGCGGCTGCACTATCTAGTTCCTGCTGGCTGTTAATTGTATCAGGAAAAATTTTTACTGCATTGAGTTTTTCTGTTTCCACATTTTTTTGGAGGTTAAATGCGCCGGGCACGCTCAAAATTTCTTCCACCCCTTCGGTATTTTTTAAATTAACCTGTAGTTGCTGGTATAATTTAAAATTGGACAGCTTAAAAAGCTCTTTGCTTGTAATGCCAACAACAAGCAAGTTTCCATCATCGCCAAACTTGCTTTTAAAGGCTACATAATCAATGTATTTTTGGTTGTTGGTAGGTATAGCTTTCGAAAACTCATAACTCAGTGTAATTTTTGATGCGAAGTAACCCATCGTTGCAGTAGAGGCCAGCAAAAAGAACAATAAAACAAAACGATTTTTAATTACAAATTTTGCAAGCGCTTGCCACATAAATATTTACAGTTAAAATGTATTTTAAAATATATTTACAAAGAAAGAATAAAACTTTTTAAAAGAATGGAATAATACGTTTCCCTTTCTTCAACTTCTACGCAGTATTTAATGTTTAAAACAAGTGCCATCATTTTACGCACCGTTAAGTACGGTGAAACCAGCCTCGTTGTTACTGCCTTTACGGAGCTTTTTGGGTTACAAACCTATATGGTAAATGGAATTAGAACCTCAAAAAAAACCGGCTTAAAGGCATCGCTTTACCAACCTGCATCGGTGGTTGACATGGAGGTTTACCACAATGAGCGCAACAGCATGCACCGCATTAAAGAAATAAATAGAAAATATGTTTTTAAAAATATTCTTACCGAGGTTGTAAAAAACAGTGTAGCACTTTTTTTAATGGAATTGTTATATAAATTATTGAAACAACCTGAGCAAAACTCAGATCTGTTTTACTTTTGTGAAGATTCGCTGCTGCAGTTAGATGAAGCGCCTGCGCATGTTACAGCCAATATGCCTTTGTTTTTTGCATTACACATAAGTCATTTTTTTGGTTTTAAGATTGATGATAATTTTTCAAACGAATACCCTTTTTTAGATTTACAGGAAGGGAATTTTATCGATGAACGTCCGCACCATCCTCATTTTATGGAGGGTGAAAATGCGGAACTAACTGCTGAATTACTCAAAATAATGCTACCATCTGAATTGGATGATTTAAAAATGAATCATTTTAAAAGACGTGAGTTGTTATCAAAGTATATGGATTATTATGCTCTTCATATACATGATTTTGGGCAAATGAAAACTATGGTTGTAATGCAGGAAGTGCTCGGTTAAACTAACAATAAAACCTACCATCAATGCTTATTGAGGTTATAAATTTTCGATACTCTATCCCCATAACCAAAATACCCGCCATCGCCTATTTTGGAATAACAACTACCATTTTACGCTCTCTTCTCGGCCATCGTTTATTGAAACCATTAATAGACATAAATTTGGTACAGTTTTTACTCAGCCTTATATAACGTAACTCACTTTTTGTAAAAAATAGACATATTATGGAAGATAAAGAAGAAAGCAAATCAGCAAAAGAGCAAAACAAAGATGCAGCTGTAAAACCTGAACCCGAAACACTTGGCACACCCGATCCTCAGGAAAAAATGGAAGGTCCTATTTCATCTTTGGTACAAGGTGTAAAAGAAGGCTTGGAAAGCAATGAAACCAAGGAGGAAGCCGATGAGAAAAAAGACAGTAAGATGTAAAAATACAAGTCAAAAAAAAGAGAATGCTGTACTAAAACCATTCTCTTTTTTAATACCATATTTAATTGGCAGTTATCTCCTCAATCTTTCTCTGCCTATAATCACACTTATTTTTACACCTGCTGTAAAATAGCCGTCTGTGTTGGTTGGTTTCCCCCGCCTGCCATCTATCACGGCTCTCTTCTCAATTTGCTTATCATATAATGCTCGGGCGTTAACAGCTTTTGGCGAGCCTGCACCAAAGTATTTATCAAATAAAGCAGGATCAATATAGGTAGTGCTTAAATCATCTAAGTAATCGGTAAAAGTTGTACGATATACAATTTCAGCCCTTAAATTAACAAGCGGCGAGAGCTCATATCTTACGCCTCCGCCTAATGGAACATTTATCTGATTTAATTTATACACGGGTCTGTTAGGATATTCTGCAAAACCTTGCCCTTCGGTGCTGAGCGGCTGTAAATCAATATACCTGTTACCTTGCCGTATTTGTGGGTTAAATGAAAAATAACCAATACCACCTACAACATATGGAGATGTACGGGGTGGTGTACTTTCTTTACCAAGCCAATCAATAAACACATACATTGGATGTAATTCCAACATGGCAGTTACATCAGTAATATAACTTCTAAAATTTAGGTTTCGGTTAAAGCGCTCTTTTGCTATATCTGTAATACCTACCAAAACATTATCGTTTCCTGATATTTGGCCAAAAGTACCTTCAAGTCTAAATGCTATGGTATTTTTATATGAAATATTAAAAAAAACACCGCCGCTGATATGCGTTTTACCAATATTTAAATCTTTTAAAAATTTGGTGCCCACTCCTCGCCTACCACCCATATCTGTAAGGCAGTTCATTGCGTTTAAAGAAATACCGGCTTCGTAAAGGATAGGATTATCATAATAATCGCCATCGTAAAAATAATACTGTGCGTTTGTATTTTTTGAACTGAACAATAAGACAACTAGCAAACCTACCGTTAAAAATATTTTCTTCATTACACTAGTTAATTGTCGTTGATATAATGTTAGCATTTGAATATACAAAATAATGAATTAATAATGAATTCTTTCATACTCGAATGCATGTTTCTTGTAAAATTTACATGCTGGCTTTAGCCCACAAATCCCACATTTTGGCGTTCTTGCTACGCAGGTGTAACGCCCGTGTAGTATTAGCCAATGGTGCGCCCTGTAAACATATTCTTTTGGTAAATGCCTAATCAATTGCTTTTCGGTAGCTACCGGCGTTTTTGCCCCTACAGTTAAACCTATTCTTGCACTTACCCTAAAAACATGGGTATCAACAGCCATATTGGGTTGTTCGTCAATGACTGAGGTTACTACATTTGCTGTTTTTCTGCCTACTCCGGGTAATTCAACAAGTTCATCTACCGTCATCGGTACCACACCATTATACTTTTCAACCAAAAGTTTGCTCATGCCTGCTAAATGCTTGGCCTTATTGTTTGGATACGAAATGCTTTTTATTAACGCAAAAAGTTGTTCAACTGTTGCGTTGCTCATTGTTAAAGCATCAGGATATTTTTCAAAAATAAAAGGCGTAGTCATATTCACTCTTTTATCGGTGCATTGTGCAGATAAAATAACCGCTACGAGTAGCTGAAAAGGGTCATCATACACAAGTTCGGTCTCTGCCTCGGGCGTGTGCTCTAAGAAATACTCAATAATAAATTTATAACGTTCACCTATTTTCATAAAAAAAGCCCGCAGTTTAATGTACGGGCCGTAAAATTATATAACCATTTGTTTTAATCTTGTGTGTTCAATTCTACAACTCCTCGTTCTGCATAATTAAGTATATTATCCACCGATCTACTGTTCGGGGATATTAGTTTTATTTGATCGAGACGTGATTTGGAAGATTTTAAAACTTCAAATCGCTCCTGCAAATCTGCGTCTGTTTCTAATAATTGTTGTATGTAATCTAGTTTTTCTGCAGAGCCCTCTCTATACAAAAAGTTGAGAAGATCGTCCTGCGTGATATTCACCATAAAATCATTTAATTGGTTAAAAAAGTCTCTCTACTTATTAATAACGCAAACATAATAAACATATTGTATCGCTATAAATATTATTGTGGCGATTCTACTACAAACAAGTCTTCATTATCTTTTTTCATCAAAAATTTCTCTCGGGCATATTTTTCAATGGAAGCTGCATCTGTCTTTAAAAGAGATAGTTCTTTTTTGGTATCCTTAATTAACAAAGTGAGGTGTTGTTCACTTACCTTCAATTCTTTCAACTTATTGTTTCGGGCTGAAATGAGCCCCCAGTCCTTAGGATCAAAAAACAACATCCACACTAAAAAGCCCAAGCCTGCTATAAAGTATTTGTTTTTTAAAACATTTAAAACCGGGTGAATAAATTTCATACAGTTAAATTAATGATTATTTACCAAATTTTATCTTACCGGCAGGGTATTGCCCGCTATCAGCCAAAATTTCTTCAATTCTTAACAGCTGGTTGTATTTAGCCATACGATCACTACGACTTGCCGAGCCAGTTTTTATTTGTCCGCAATTTAGTGCAACAGCCAAATCAGCAATCGTACTGTCTTCCGTTTCGCCGCTGCGATGGCTCATAATAGTATTGTAACCAGCCTGCTGTGCCATGCTTACTGCATTTATGGTTTCAGTAAGTGTACCTATCTGGTTTACTTTTACCAACAATGCATTGGCAATATCTTCTTTTATACCTCTTGCTAAACGATCAACATTAGTTACAAAAAGATCATCGCCTACGATCTGGCATTTCTTCCCCAATGCTTCGGTCATCATCTTCCAACCCTTCCAGTCATCTTCTGCCATTCCATCTTCAATAGAAATAATTGGATATTGCTTTACCCAGCTTTCCCAATATTTAACGAGTTGCTCACTCGTCATTTTTTTACCATCGCTCTTATGAAAAATATATTTTTTCTCTTTTGCATTCCATAACTCACTATTTGCAGCATCCATTGCAATACCAATCTGACTGCCTGTTTTATACCCTGCTGCCTGTATAGCTTCTAACACAGTTTCAATTGCTTCTTCGTTGCTTTGTATATTTGGTGCAAAGCCACCTTCATCTCCCACATTTGTACTGTAGCCTTTTTTCTTTAGTACTGTTTTTAATGCATGAAAAATTTCAACTCCCCATTGCAAGCCTTCGCTAAATGTTTTTGCACCAACTGGCATAACCATAAATTCCTGAAAATCTATTTTATTATCTGCATGTGCTCCACCATTTAAAATATTCATCATTGGAATTGGAAGAATTTTTGCATTAGTTCCACCAATATATCTGTACAACGGAAGGTTAGCTTCCAATGCAGCGGCCTTGGCAACTGCTAGACTTACAGCAAGCATAGCGTTGGCGCCTAACTTACTTTTGTTAGCGGTACCATCAAGTTCAATCATCATAGCATCAATGCCGGTTTGGTCAGCAACATCCCACCCTATGAGTGTTTCGGCTAAAACTGTGTTTACATTACTTACTGCTTTTAAAACAGATTTACCGCCGTAATAATTTTTTTTGTTGTCACGCAGCTCTGCCGCTTCATGTATACCTGTGCTTGCACCACTTGGTACCGCTGCACGCCCTAATCTTTCGTTTTCTGTTAGTATATCAACCTCTACTGTAGGGTTACCACGACTGTCTAATATTTGGCGGGCATAAATGGATGCGATGTAGCTCATTTGTTGTTATGTAGTTTAATTAGTGAAATATTACAGTAACCTATAAGAAATATGTTATAGGCCATTCAGTCAAATTTATAAAAAAATATCGGTTTCTGTATGTTCACAATGTTAGCTTTTTAATCGGAAGTCGTCAGCTCTCTAAAAACATCTTCCAAACTATTGCTTTGATTTTGCAGTGAAACGATGTTTAAATTTTTATCGATACTTAGTTTTAATATTTGTTTGCGAAGTGCATCTGCATCATTTGTTTGAATGCGATAAATATTACCGCTTGTAGAAATACTGACAGCTGTATTTAGGTTTTGTAAATCTTTTATATTTACATCTTCCTGAAAAGTTACGTTAACAAACTGCTGACCTGCTTTTGAAAGCTGAAGGTTTTGTAGCGTGTCATCTGCAACAATATTTCCTTTGTTGATGATAATTACCCTATC
>JANOTH010000317.1:0-1520 GCA_031416275.1 Ferruginibacter sp.
CTACCAATGATGCTACATTAAAATTTACTAATAACCCCAATTCTAATTTTGATAATTTTAAATAATTCGTCAGTTGTTTTTTATGTACATCTTGCAATTCTCTTATTGATTTTATTTCGACAATTACTGATTCCTCAATTAATAAATCTATTTTAAAACCTAACTCCAAAATAATGTCTCTATAAAATACCGGTAGTACCACCTGAGACCGAACTGATAATCCAGACTCCTTAAGTTCATAAATCATTGCTGCTTCGTAAACATTTTTAAAAAGCCCCGGACCTAAAGCTGAATGTACTTTATATATTGCTCCTCGTATCTTATATGATAGATCATTTAAATCCACATCTAATAATTTACTTTGTGACAGCTCCTTAAATTAGTTAGTTAAACAACTATTTTTTGAAAATCGAAGTTAGGATTTTTAAATTACGGGCAAAAGAAATTTGTGATACAAAAAACTCCACAAAAATGTGGAGTATAAACTATAAACTAAAACAAGAAAATTTTATTCTACAAAGTATTCATCCCCGGCGGCATTAATATATCCCACTTTTCCGCTAGAGGTTTTAATTTGAAGATAATTACTACCTCTGTTTAAAATTCTTACATCACTGTACTTTGGGTTAATCATTCTTTTATCTGAAAAATAAAAGCCCCGCATATTGTTGTTATCTGTAACAACAAAGCCACCATTGTTATCATAAACAATATCAGAAAAGCCCATTGAAATAATATCATTGTTCATCATATCTTTTACGTAAGTCTTGCCATCTTTTTTTACAATAACATAATCGATGTTATTTGCACCATTCACTATGGTCATATCGGAATAGTCTGTATTTATATCTGCCATACCATTTGCGTTCATAATGCCATACATCCCATTTTTTTGAACCTGCAGGTATAAATTATTGTTAGATGTAAGTTGTTTAACGGAACTGTATTCAAAAGGAATGATGGTTTCAAATTTACTGTTGAATACACCGTACATGCTATTTTTTTGAGCAATGTAATAAGTTTCATCACTACCTGCTATTTTATAATCGTCTATCACTTTATCAAACAAGCCATTGTTGTTGGCCAATGAATATGTTTTTTGAGTTGTTTTAGTTTGAACAGGAATACTATTTTCAACAACCGAGTTTTCATTTATTGCGGGACATTTAGTAAGAATAACTCCTTTGGTGGTAATACATCGTTCATATCCATTTGCTGTAGTAGATGCACCTGCAAAGAGAATGGAGTCTCCCCCACTTTTATTTGTTCTTGGCATATATCCTTTTCTAAACGATTTTGCGACTGTAAATTTTGCGGGTATCACTAATTTACCTTGTTTATTTATATAACCCCATTTACTGCCGACTTTCACAGCTGCCAGGCCTTCAGAAAACCATTGAGCATCATTGTACTTTGGCGTTATTACTATATTTCTCTGTGCATCTGCAAAACCCCATTTATCGCCTTTTCTATACGGAACCAAAGAATAATCTATTGTTTGCGCAATACTGCTTAGTGAC
>JANOTH010000318.1:0-2003 GCA_031416275.1 Ferruginibacter sp.
GCGATCCGCAAGGGCCGTTCAGACCTGTAAGAGGATTTTGTTTGATGGATATGACCGGCGACTATCTTATTGCGGCCTCACGCGAAGCGGTCTGGGCGGCGCTGAATGATCTCGATGTGCTGAAAGAAGCGACATTCTTTATCGTTGCGGTTCCTACACCTGTAGATGAGCACAATGTACCTAATCTTACACCTGTAATTCGTGCAAGTGAAACTATAGGAAAAGTGATAAAAAAAGGGGACTATGTGGTGTATGAAAGTACTGTTTACCCTGGTTGTACAGAAGAAGATTGTGTACCGGTAATTGAAAAATTATCGGGGTTAAAAATGGTGGACGACTATAAAATTGGTTATTCACCTGAAAGAATAAATCCAGGTGATAAAGAACATACTATTACAACAATTACAAAGGTGGTAAGCGGTTGTTGCGATGAAAGTCTAGATGTAATTGCAAAAGTTTACGAGCTTGTTGTGAAGGCTGGTGTGCATAGAGCATCCTCTATAAAAGTTGCAGAAGCAGCAAAAATTATTGAGAACACTCAAAGAGATTTAAACATTGCATTGATGAATGAGCTTTCTATCATCTTTGATAAAATGAATATCAACACTTTTGAAGTGTTGGAAGCTGCAGGAACAAAATGGAATTTTCTGCGTTTTCAACCTGGCCTTGTAGGTGGGCATTGTATTGGAGTAGATCCATATTATTTAACCTACAAATCAAAAGAACTTGGCTATGATAGCCAGGTGATACTCGCCGGTAGAAATATTAATGATGGTATGGCAGGCTATGTTGCAAAAAAAGTATTGCAACATATTATTCAGCATACAGGTAATATAAAAGATGCCAAAGTATTGGTGATGGGCGCAACTTTTAAAGAAAATGTTAGTGATATTAGAAACAGTAAAGTTGCTGACGTGGTGAAAGAATTAAAATCTTTTTCACTAAATGTAGATATTACGGATCCCCATGCAAATAGTGAAGAGCTACATCATGAATATGGATTTGAATTAACTCAAAATATAGGAAAGGACTATGATGCTATAATAGTAGCCGTTCCTCATAATGGTTACAAAGATTTTGATGATGCTTATTTTGCATCAATAACAAAAAATGACGCTTTAATTTTTGATTTAAAGGGGACATATAGAAACACGATCAAAAATAGGGCATACAAAAGTTTATAGAGCAGCCTCCCCTATTCCCTCCAGAAGAGGTGGAAATGGAGCGGATTTCGAAAACGTTATTTATAAAATTACAATACCTACTTTTTGACTTATAAAAAGTTTAAGGTGGTATTTACAAAACACAATCTCCTCCTTTTCCCTTTTCTCCGGGAAGGATAGGATGGGCTTTATTATTATGGAATCATTTCACGAAGTGAGTTTAGCTGATAAAAAGTTTTTAGTAACTGGTGGCGGCGGTTTTATTGGCGGCCACCTAGCAGAATATTTGTTAAAAAATGGTGCTGCAAAGGTTCGAGTTTTAGATAACATGGTAAATGGATTTGAAAGTAATATAGCTGTGCTAAAACAATACCCTGCATTTGAATTTATGCAAGGAGATATTAGAAATTTTGAAGATTGTAATAAAGCTTGCGAAGGAATTGATTATGTAAGTCACCAAGCTGCATTGGGCTCTGTGCCTCGTTCTATAAAGGAACCGGTTTATTTTAATGAAGTAAATGTGGATGGTTTTGTAAATATGCTAAAGGCAGCAGTCGATAATAACATTAAACAGTTTGTTTACGCTTCTTATTCATCAGTCTATGGTGATGAACCCACCTTACCAAAAGTAGAATCAAAAATAGGAAATTGCCTTTCTCCCTATGCAGCTACAAAAAAAACAAACGAATTGTATGCGCAAATTTTCTCTGATGTGTACGGCTTAAAAATTATGGGCTTCAGGTATTTTAATATTTTTGGCCCAAGACAAGATCCTGATGGTGCTTATGCCGCAGTGATACCTTTGTTTGTAAAAGGAATTATGAAAGAAACGCCTGTTTA
>JANOTH010000319.1:0-5164 GCA_031416275.1 Ferruginibacter sp.
CGTCACTAAAATTATTGATGGGGTAGATGCTATTTTAAATACAAGTAACAACACTTTAAAAATAAGGGTGGTACGCAACGCTGCTAACCTATGGACTTTATATCGAGATATAACGGGTACAGGCACCAACTATTTTACGGAGGGAACCGTAACCGACAATACTTACAATAGTTCAGCATTTTTTGGAGTGCTCGTTAGGCAAAGCACATCCACTTTTTTTCAACGCCACTTTTTTGATGATATACAAATACAGGCATTTGTTCCTGATGTTACGCCGCCTGCCATAACCTCTGTTACTGCATTGTCAGCAACTACGGTTGATGTTTTATTTAATGAGCCTGTTGAAATTGCAAGTAGCCAAACTACAACAAACTATGTTGTAAGCAATGGCGTAGGTTCGCCTACATCTGCAGTAAGAGATGCGGGAAATCCTTCACTGGTGCATTTAAATTTTGTAACGAATATTCCTGCACGTACAAACCTTACCATTTCCATTAATGGTGTAAAAGATGTTTCCAATAACACTTTAAATAATGCTACTGGCAGCTTCAATTATTTTTTGCCTTTTCAATACGATGTGGTTATCGACGAGCTAATGGCTGACCCTACACCGGTTGTTGCATTGCCATCGAACGAATGGCTGGAACTTAAAAACACCTCTGCATTTCCCATTAATTTACTTAATTGGAGAGTGGGGAAATCTACAGGTGAAAGTGGCCCCATGCCATCTTTTGTTTTACCTGCCGGTGGATATGTGATTGTTTGCACAGGTAGTGCAGTGGCGGCTATGAGTGTTTACGGACCAACTATTTCTGTAACCAGTTTCCCATCATTAAACAACGATGCAGATAAAATTTATTTACGCTCCCCGCAAGGCACTATAATACATTTTGTAGATTATACTGATGCGTGGTATAAAAACGAATTAAAAAAAGATGGCGGATGGACGCTCGAAATGATTGATACAAAAAACCCATGCACCGCCATCAATAACTGGAAGGCAAGTACTGATGTAAGAGGTGGTTCTCCTGCTTCAAAAAATAGTGTTGATGCATTAAATCCAGATGTTAGTTCTCCAAAATTATTGCGTGCCTATGCGCCTGACCCAACACATATTACGCTGGTTTTTGATGAGCCTGTTGATAGTACCAACGCAGCTGCAGCAGGCAGCTACAGCGTAAGTGATGGCATTATTGTTACCAATGCCTTGCCATTGTCTGTTTCGTTTGACAGGGTTTTGCTCACACTTTCAACCCCACTTACTGCCAATAAAATTTATACGGTTACTGCTAATACGGTAACAGATTGTTCAGGTAATGCCATTGGAAGTAGCAAAACTGTAAGGGTTGGTTTAAGTGTGCGAATAGATAGTTTTGATATTGTTGTAAACGAAATTTTGTTCAACCCAAAACCCAACGGAACAGACTATGTAGAGTTTTACAACCGCAGCAAGAAAATACTAAACCTTAAAAATGCTTACATAGCAAACAGAAATACTGGAGGTGCCATTTCGAGCATTGCACAATTTACCACCGAAGATTATTTGTTTTTCCCCGGCGATTATATAGTTGTAACAGAAGATCCTGCTCTTGTAAAAAGAGACCATGTGGCCAACGATGGGAATGCATTCTTACAAATAAATACAATGCCTTCTTTTAATGATGATGACGGTAATGTGATCATCATAAATGAGCAGGGAAATTTAATAGATGAAGTAAAATACACTGACGATTGGCATTTCGCATTAATAGCCAATGAAGAAGATGTAGCGCTGGAAAGAATAAATCCAGAGGTTGCGAGTGTGCAAAGCAATTTTCACAGCGCCGCCTCCAGCGTAGGTTTTGGAACACCTACCTATAAAAATTCGCAGCACAGAATTGATTTGGAAGTTAAGGGAGACATCACCATTACACCTGCAATTGTGAGCCCTGATAATGATGGCATAGATGATTTTGCAACAATACAATACAGCTTTCCTGAGCCTGGATATGTCGCCAACATTACCATATTTGATGCAGCTGGCAGGCCGGTAAGATTTTTAGAGCGCAATGCATTGAGTGGTATTAAAGGCTATTACCGTTGGGATGGGCTTGGAGAAAAAATGCAAAAACTGTCTGTTGGTATTTATATTATTTACACAGAAATTTTTAACCTTCAGGGAAAAACTAAGAAGTTTAAAAATACGATTGTGGTAGCGAGAAGAAAGCAATAGGCATTGCATCGCCACATTTAATTTCATTACTGATAATATTTTTTATCTTGCTAGCAAATGCATCTGCTTTCTAAATCAATATCATTTCTTGCGAGGCTGCGTTACAACCGCATTCACAACTGGATAAACCATCCAGCAGCGGCACAGCGGGAGGTATTGCAATCTTTAATAACAGATGCTCAATACACTGCATTTGGCAAGCATTATAATTTTGCCAAAATGTTTACCGTCAAGGAATTTAAACTACGGGTTCCCTTATCTGATTACGAACAAATGAGTCCATACATTGAACGGATGATGAAGGGGGAGGAAAACGTACTTTGGAATACGCCTGTTACTTGGTTTGCAAAAAGCAGTGGCACATCTAACGATAAAAGCAAATTTATTCCTGTAAGCGAAGAAAGCCTTAAGGAAAATCATTTTAAGGCAAGCAAAGATGTACTCACAAAATATTACAACAACTTTCCATCGAGCGATTTACTAACCGGCAAAAGCCTTGTTGTAGGCGGCTCCCACCAAATAAGTCAGCTGAGTGAAAATATACAATGTGGCGATTTAAGTGCAGTGTTAATGCAGAATTCACCTTTTTGGGGACAGTGGTTACGCACGCCGGAATTAAGCATTGCCTTGCTTGATGAATGGGAAAATAAAATTGAACAATTGGCACAGGCAACATCGGTAGAAAATGTTACCATGCTTGCCGGAGTGCCAACTTGGACCTTGCTTTTGCTAAAAAGAATACTGGAAATAACACAAAAAGAAACCATAAAGGAAGTTTGGCCTAACCTGGAATTGTACATAAACGGCGGCGTATCCTTTATACCTTATCGCCAACAATTTGAAGCAATAATTGGCCAGCCAATAAACTATCTAGAAATATATAATGCAAGCGAAGGGTTTATTGCGGGGCAGGAAAAACCGGACGACGATGGTATGCTGCTGTTTACTGAGCATGGTATTTTCTATGAGTTTTTACCGCAGGAAGAATATAAAAAAAGCAATCCAAAAACATTGGGCTTAACAGGTGTGCAGTTGCATAAAAACTATGCAATTGTAATAAGTACTACCGGTGGTTTGTGGCGATATATTATGGGAGACACTGTGGAGTTTACCTCTCTTAATCCATACAAAATAAAAATAACAGGCAGGTTAAAACATTATATGAATGCATTTGGCGAAGAGGTAATTGTAGACAATGCCGACAATGCAATTGCAGTTGCGGCACACAAAACAAATTCAATTGTAAAAGACTATACGGCAGCTCCTATTCACTTTACAGCCGGCAGCAACGGTGCACACGAGTGGTTAATTGAGTTTGAAAAAACTCCTGAAGACCTTGCTGTTTTTACCAAAGAAATGGATGCTGCATTAAAAGCTGTAAACAGCGATTACGAAGCAAAACGCCACAAAGATATTGCGCTGCGTATGCCTGTTGTGCATGCTATGAAACCCGGCACGTTCACGAATTGGTTGCGCACAAAAGGTAAAGTAGGTGGGCAGCACAAAGTACCACGGTTAAGCAATGAGCGAAAAATTATTGAAGAAATTCTTGCATTAAGTTGATGAACATTAATTTTAAGTCAGACTATCAAACCAAAAAATATTTCTAACTAAAATATTAATTTCACACATTAAATTGAAACCCAACGCTACATGAAATTACTTCAACTCCTACTTTTTATGATGTTTTTTGTGTGCACCTCCTTTGCGCAAAACAACAATAAAAGATCACTTGTTCCCACTGATGTTTATAAAATTAAAAATCTTGCTGATCCGCAGGTATCGCCTGATGGTAAATGGGTAGCGTATGTTTTAAGTGTGGTAGATACCGGCAAAGACAAACGCAACAGTGATATTTGGATGATTAGTTGGGACGGCAAAGAAAACCTGCAAATGACAAACACCGAAGATGGCGAAGCCAACCCAAGATGGAGCCCCGATGGTAAATACCTTTCTTTTTTAGCATCGAGAAATGCAGACAAGCAATCACAAATATGGTTAATGGACAGGCGTGGTGGCGAAGCAAAAAAGCTGACTGAAATAAAAGGTGATGTGGGGGAATATAGTTGGAGCCCCGATGGTAAAAAAATTGCCATGAGCATTCTTGATCAGGATTTTACTGACACTGCAAAAACCAAAACACGGTTACCCTTTGTAATGGATCGTTATCACTTTAAACAAGATAGAGATGGGTGGATTGAAAACCGCTTTAATCACTTGTATGTTTTTGATGTAGACAGCAAAAAAATGGATACGCTCACCAAAGGAAATTTTAATGAAACTTCACCACAATGGAGTCCTAACGGTAAGCAACTTGCATTTGTTAGTAACCGTTCTGCAGATCCTGATAGAAATGAAAACGAAGATATTTTTGTTATGAATGCAGAGAAAAACGCATCTATAAAAAAGTTAACAGATTGGCCCGGTGCAGATAGAAATCCAAAGTGGAGCCCTGATGGTGAAACCATTGCCTACACAAGCACTTCGAGCAATCTTAATTTTACGATGTATGGTCAAAATGGTATCTCACTTGTAACGCCTTCTACGGGCGCTATCAGGTCTTTGGCAAGTACTGTTGACAGAAATGTGAGCGATATACAATGGTCTAATGATGGTAAAAATATTATCTGTCTGGTTACCGATGATAGAAAACAATATGTAGGAAATATTTCTCTTGCTACCAATATTTTGTCAACAGTTGTTGGTGATGAAAGAAGTTTTTCAAACATACAGTTAAACAGTTCCGCTAACAGCATGGCTACTATTTTGAGCGAGCCGCAATTGCCTGACGAATTGTATGTAATAGAGAACAAACAATTAAGAAGACTTACCTATGTGCAGGATTCTGTAACAAACAAAATTGAATTTTCAAAAGCGGAAGGCTTTACATCTACAAGCAAAGACGGTACAAAAATATCGGGCATATTGTACCGCCCTGTAAATGCTGCAGAA
>JANOTH010000320.1:0-2560 GCA_031416275.1 Ferruginibacter sp.
ATTAAATGGAATTCAACCCATCAGTAAAAAACTGGAAATTGCTTTGGTAGAATGTTTTAAAATCGAAGACGTTCAGAAAGGGAAGATATTATTGCATGAAAAAGATATCTGCAAAAATCTATGGTTTTTATGTGAAGGCCTTTTAAGATCTTATCATAATATTGGCAACAAAGAGATTACTTCCCGCATTATGTATACGGGGCATATTGTAATTTCTCCCGGAAGTTTCTTTACCCAAACACCTGCAACAGAATCTATAGAAGCTTTGGCAGATTGTGTTGTAGCAAAACTTTCGTTTTATGACTTACAGGATATTTACAAAAAATTCCCTGAGTTTAATTACCACACAAGGCTTATTACTGAACAATATTTTTACAAGCAAGAGCAACGGCTTTATATGCTCCGCAAACACGACGCTGTTGCCAAATACAATTTCTTTCTGGAGAATTATGCTGGCTATTTAAAAGATATTCCACAAAAGTACATTGCTTCCTTTCTCAATATTGCCCCGGAAACCCTAAGCCGGACAAGAAGTAAACTTGGTAAAAAATAGTTTGTCATTTTTAGATTTATTGACAAAAGTCAAGATAGGTTATTGCACATCGGGTTAACTTATCATAACATTTAAACAAATCAAAGTATGAGTAAATCAAATATTGTGAGTATAAGTAATTATTCACCCAAAAGAGTTGTATTAAACAGTGAAATTGAAAACTTAGTTAATTCAGAAAAAAGAATAATGCCCGATGGAATTTTGGAAGAGAAATTTGGAATAATTGAAAGGCGATTCGCTGAGGATGATGAGCAGGCTTCAGATTTAGCTGTAAAAGCTGCCCTTAAAATTTTAACGGAAAATCATAGAAATACAATTGACTGCATAATTTTTGCCTCGGGCAGTAGTGATATGATTGAACCTGCCACTTCAAGTATAGTACAGAGTAAACTAAAACTAAGTTGTCCTGCTTTCGACATTAAAAATGCATGTAACAGTTTTGTAAATGCAATACAGATTGCTAATGCATTAATTATAAGTAACACGTACAAAAAAGTATTAATTACGTGTGGTGAAAAATTAAGTGCGATAATAAAATTGCAGTATGAAGATAATTTTGAACTAATGAAAAGATTTGCATCGCTTAGTATGGGCGATGCTGGTGCCGCAGTAATTATGGAAAAATCGGATGATGAAAGTGGAATAAATACGCAGCAATTTCAAACAAATGGAGAATATTGGCATTTGTGTACCGTTCCAGGCGGTGGATCGTTACATCCACACGATGGATCGAAGGTGTATTTTGAAGGAAGAACTTCAGAAATGAAAAAAATATTTTTTCAAAAAAAAGGCGATTTAATTGATAGCACTTTAATAAATGCAGGTTGGAAAAAAGACGACATAGATTTAGTTTTTATGCATCATGTATCTACCCAAATTTTCGTTGAAGTAGCAAACGACTTACAAATTCCACATGAAAAATTTTACAGTGTCTTTGAACATTATGGGAATATGGCTGCAGCGTCCATTCCTTTTGCATTAAGTGATGCAGTAAAAAAAGGACATTTGATAAAAGGAAAAAAAATCATGCTTTTAGGTTTAGCATCTGGTATAAGCATTTCCGTTCAACTAATAATATGGTGATATGCTTTATAATAATATTCTTTTAAAACCATTACAAAGTTTAGTAGATGCTGATCCTAATAAGATTTTACTAAAACACAATGGCCGTTATACTGCTGCAGGCTCATTGCTTGAAAAAAGCAAAACATTAGCTAGCAATTTTTATGAAAAGGGTTTGCGACAACAACAAATCGTTTTGCTTGCAATGTTACCGGGCGAAGAATTTCTAACAATCTTTTATGCACTTTTAATGCTTCGTGTAAAGATCGCCATCATTGATAATGAGATGGGGAAAGATTTATATGAAATAAAAATGAAACAGCTAAATCCGAAATGGTTGATAGCTGATAGCAAACTTTTAATCGTAAATAAACATCCCAAAATTAAATTTATTGCAGATCTATTTAAAAAAAATATTCCAAAATTGTATTTAACAGAGAATATTGAAATACTTGCTGCTGGACCTAAAATTCCATTTTTTAATGCAACCAACCACATAAAACGTTTTGGCCATAACCATTTAACCAATCTTGTATTGCATGAGGATGAATCGGAATATGAAAACATAATTATTTATACAAGCGGCACTTTGAGTGAACCCAAAGCGGTGGTTCATACAAACCATTCAATCTATTTTTCTCTAGTTAGCATGGAGAAAATGTTTAACCAAGAAAAAAATGTTGTACTAGCGACCTACCTGCCTCACTTTATTTTATTAGGCATTGCCTGTAGCTTTTATACAAAAATTATAGATCCTAACTTATCTGCTAAGAAAAAGATGCAATGGTTAGAAAAAGAAAATGTAACAGCATTTTTTGGAGCGCCACACGATTTTTTACCAATGATTGACTTTTGCAATAAAAACAAAATAAAATTTCCAAAATGCCTCACACATTTAATTATTGGGTCTGCACCTGTTCATAAAAAGATTTTAATTGCGCTTAC
>JANOTH010000321.1:0-26012 GCA_031416275.1 Ferruginibacter sp.
CCCCCATCATACTTGATGATGAGCAATTGGTAAGTGATATTGCACAAATTAAAAGAATTGCAACTGAAATAGATTTCATAAGATGTTTTTTAATATTTAAAAATACTTTATTGTATTTATTAACCGTGTATGGCAAAAAAGGTGCCCCTAGTAAAAAGGTAGTGTTACAATAATTAAATGTTCCTTGACTTGAAAAAGCGAGTAAAAAATCTACAACTTGGTAATAAATTTCTACATAATTCGCAGTTTTTAGCACTATACAGATATATCATATTATATCTAACACGCTTGTAGTAGATGAAATTGTATATTCGTGAGGTTAAAATATTATGAGAAAAATCGTTGGTTTCATCTACACAGTTTATGCATTACTCACATTTGTTTTGATGATGTTTCTACTATTTCCATTTATTGTTATCGCCTCTTTTTTTGGTAAAGTAAAGGGGGGGAATATGATTTACAGTATTTGTAGGATTTGGACAGATGTAGTATTGTTTTCATGGGGCATTACACATAAAAATATTTTCGAAGCTCCAAAATCAAACAAGCATGCAGTAATATTTGTGTTCAATCACATTTCTTACATCGATATTCCATTTATGTTAAAGGCTTTTAGAAATGATCCTATTCGAATTCTGGGTAAAGCAGAAATGAGTAAAGTTCCTGTTTTTGGGTATATCTATAGAAAAGCTACGGTAATGGTTGACAGAGAAAGCGATGCAGGGCGAGTAAGAAGTGTTCATGAACTTAAAAAAGTATTGGCTAAAAATATTTCTATTGTATTAGCGCCTGAAGGCACATTCAACATGACCAACAAACCATTGAAAGAATTTTTTAATGGCGCTTTTAAAATAGCTGTCGAAACAAAAACACCTATACAACCTGTCCTTTTCTTGGATGCTTATGACCGATTAAATTACAATAGTATTTTCAGCCTTAGCCCTGGTAAAAGTCGTGCAGTTTTTTTGCCAGAAATATTACCCGGCGATAATATGCTTATGCTAAAAGAGAAAGTATTTAATGAAATGGAAAAGGGTTTATTAAAGTATGATGTGAGTTGGATTAATTAACATTAACTGTAAATTAAAAATTACCAATTACGGGAACTTGCTTTTTTGTATTGATTTAAAGCTGCAAAATATCTTAAAAATTTCGTTGAGGCTTTGCGAATAAATAATTTCTATGCTTGAGGATAATGAATTAAATTTTAATGAACCAACATCGGGTTATTGGGCAGAAATTATTCTTCCGCTTGCATTGCCCAATGTGTATACCTATAGTGTACCTGTACAAATGATAACCTCTGCACTACCGGGCTGCAGAGCGGAAGTGCTATTCGGAAAAAATAAAAAATATGCAGGCATTATTAAAAAAATTGTAACCGAAGAGCCTCCTTACAAAACAAAACCTCTGTTAAATATATTGGATGATACGCCGCTGATATATCCACAACAATTAAAACTGTGGCAATGGTTAAGTGAATACTATATGTGTACTGAAGGCGAAGTAATGGCGGCAGCTTTGCCAGCCAATTTTAAACTGAGCAGCGAAACCGTTTTAATATTTAACGAAGAGTATGGCGATGATTTTACCGGACTTGGCGATGAAGAATTTTTAGTGAGTGAAGCCTTGCTTATCAAGAAAGAGTTATCACTTACGGAGGTGCAGCAGGTTATGGATGCAACGCATGTGTATCCAACCATAAAAAAACTTATTGAAAAAAATGTTTGCTTTATAAGAGAAGACCTCAACGAAAAATACAAAGTAAAAAAAGAAAATTATGTAATACTTAACCCGCAGTTTGCAAATGAAGATCCACTTGCACTTTTACTAAATGATTGGAAAGGTGCACCAAAACAAATGGAACTATTGCTTGCATTTTTGCATGTAAACAAAACCGAGGGAGAGGTTACACAAACGGCATTGCTAAAAAAAGCCGGTGCCACTGCTGCACAATTAAAAGGCCTCACGGATAAAAACATCTTATTTATAGAAAAGCGAAGTATAGACAGGGTAAGAAGTTTACCTAAAAAAATAAACATCGACTTTGATTTGAGTACGGCTCAGGAAAACGCATTAGCAGAAGTTAGAAATACTTTTACAGAAAAAAATGTTTGTCTTTTACATGGTGTTACCAGCAGCGGCAAAACGCAGATTTACATAAAACTTATAGAAGAATATTTTATGCAGGGCAAACAGGTTTTGTATTTACTGCCTGAGATAGCCTTGACAGCACAAATTATTCGTCGCCTGCAAAAACATTTTGGTGGCAACATAACTATTTACCATTCTAAATTCAATAACCAGGAACGAATTGAATTGTGGAATAAAATAAGAACCGGCGAAATAAAAATTGTATTAGGTGCAAGAAGTTCCTTGTTTCTTCCCTTTAAAGACTTGGGGTTAGTGATTGTTGACGAAGAGCATGATCCATCTTACAAACAACAAGACCCGGCACCACGTTACAATGCAAGAGATGCAGCAATTTTTTACGGTTCGCTTTTCAAAGCAAAAATTGTGCTGGGTAGTGCCACACCATCTCTCGAAACTTACTACAACGCAAAACAAAACAAGTATGGCTTGATTGAGTTAAATGAGCGATTTGGTGGAATAAAACTTCCCGAAATTGAAATTATAAATACCACACAGGTTGTGCAAAAGGGCAAAGTAATGATAAGCCCACAACTAAAAGAAGCCATACAAAAAGCAGTAGAGGCTGATAGGCAGGTTATACTTTTTCAAAACAGAAGAGGTTATAACCCTTATCTTATTTGCGGTACATGCGGCTATCTTCCTCAATGCGTGCATTGCGATGTATCGCTTACACTACATAAATACAGCAACAAATTGCACTGCCATTATTGCGGCAGTACTTATCCAAAACTTGTCACTTGCCCCGCTTGTGGAAGTAACAACTGGCTAGAGAAAAATTTTGGAACAGAAAAAATTGAAGAGCAATTAGAAAATGATTTTGCAAATTTTAAAATTGCACGAATGGATGTTGATAGTGTGCGGGGTAAAACTGCGCATGACAATTTAATTCATCTTTTTGAGCAACAAAGGCTAGATATTTTAGTAGGAACGCAAATGGTGGTTAAAGGATTAGATTTTGAAAAGGTTAGCTTGGTTGGTGTATTAGATGCAGATGGATTATTAAGTTTTGCGGATTTTAGAGCTAATGAAAGAGCCTTTCAACTTATGGAACAGGTAAGTGGAAGAGCGGGCAGAAAGCACGAACAAGGTAAGGTAATGATACAGGCTATTAATGTAAAACACCCCATTCTATTATTGGTACAGCAACATGATTATGAAAAATTCTATCAGTTTGAAATTGAAAAGAGAAAGGAATTTTTTTATCCTCCTTTTAGCAGAATGGTAATGGTAACATTAAAACACCGTGAAAAAGAAACAGTAGAAGCTGCATCTCATAAACTGGCACAATTAATTTCCCAAGATTTAAAAGATTTCATAACAGGACCTGCAGCGCCTGTTGTAGGGCGCCTTCGCAATATGTACCTTATGGAGTTAATGATTAAATTACCTAAAGAAGCAGGTATGAGTCTAACTTACAGAAAAGTAATTCGCAATCACATCAATTTATTACAGGGCGAAAAAAATTATAAATCTGTCGTTGTGGTTACCGATGTGGATCCTCTATAGACTAAAATATATTTTTACAGTTCTGTTTGTAGTTGTCCAAACACAGAAGCAGCTTTGGTCAACATCGTTGTGAACTTGTTCTGTTGACTAATTTTCTTTTGGGGAAAGAACACTATTCAACCTCACTTTAGGGTAATACCCTTTCTCAACTTTAACTGGGCTACAGATCTTGACAGACTCTCACATTGTTTCAATAATTTGCAATATGCATTTTCAAGAAAATTATTCCTTAAAAAATCTTAACAGCTTTGGTATAAATGTTTTTGCAAGGTATTTTACAACATTTAAAAATACCGTCGAACTGGCAGAAATTTTAAATGAAAGAATTGAGCATAAATTGATACTAGGAGGCGGCAGTAATATATTGTTTACACAAGATTTTAATGGACTTATTTTAAAAAACGAAATAGAAGGAATAGATATCGTCAAAGAGGATGATCATCATGTTTATGTAAAAGCAGGTGCAGGCGTAGGTTGGCACCAGTTCGTTTTGTATAGTATAGCAAATAACCTTGCCGGTGCGGAAAATCTTTCTCTCATTCCTGGCAGTGTGGGTGCATCACCTATGCAAAATATTGGTGCTTATGGTGTAGAAATAAAAGATATTTTTTATGAACTCGAGGCATACCACATCATAGATAAAAAACTCGTTTCACTTTCAAACAGCGACTGCGAATTTGGTTACCGTGAAAGTATCTTTAAGAATAACTTTAAAGGAGAGTTTGTAATAACATCTGTGACATTTAGATTAAATAAAACCCCCGTTTTTAATACGAGTTATGGCGCTATAGATACAGAGTTACAAAGAATGGGTGTGCAAACACTTTCTATAAAAGCTATATCAGACGCAGTTATCAGCATAAGACAAAATAAATTACCTGACCCAAAAGTTACAGGTAACGCAGGCAGTTTTTTCAAAAACCCAACCATTAAAAACGAGCAGTTTCAAAAAATAAAAATAGAATTTCCATTGGTTGTAGGATACCCTGTAGACCACAATGAAACTAAGCTCGCTGCAGGTTGGTTAATAGAAAAAGCTGGCTTTAAAGGTTACAGATTAAATGATGCAGGCTGCCACGAAAAACAAGCACTGGTGTTGGTAAATCATGGCAATGCAACAGGTGAAGAAATTTTACATTTGAGCGAAAAAATTATTAATGCTGTAAAATTAATGTTTGGTGTAGAGTTACAAAAGGAAGTAAATATTGTATAGTTTCAATTCCTGTAAATCAAAAAAATAAAAGCGCAAAGATTTTAAACTTTGCGCTTTTTTATTGGGTATTTTAATTTTTAATTAAAATCGTCTTCATTAAAATCATCTTCCGTAAAATGTTCGCTGCTGCCCATGTTTAGCATGCTACCCATCAAATCTTTAAACTCAATTTTACCGTCAATAACTTTTTTGCTTATTAATGAATGCGCTGCTAAGCCATGCAAAACAAGCTCCATCAAAAGTGCACTTTCCTTCTCGCTTAAGTTTGCATAATGCTTACTAACTAGCGCATATAAACCGCTTACTTTATAAAGCTTCTGTATTTTGTCTTCATCTTTCGTTTCCAAAAAAAGATCAAGAGAATTGCCACTGTCAAACCAACCAGTAATTGCTTTGTAAGGATTTTCAGGAGCCGGAGATTTAGTAGAAACCCTTTTCTTTTTAAGCGTATCCGGATCAGGAAAGTACTGTTTAAACTGAGTACGAATTGCCTTTTCTAATAAATTATAGGAAACCTGGAATGGGCCTTCTTGCTCACCTTCATACACCAATTCAATTTTACCGGTAATAGAAGGAATAATTCCTGTAAGATCACTCAACCAAACATGTGTTTTTGGTTCATCATTTATAATTGCTCTACGTTCTGCAGCACTTACGGCATTTTCATAAGCTGCAATGGTAAGCCTTGCACTTACACCACTTTTCTTATCAACAAACTCACTCTCCCTTGCCTCAAAAGCTACCTGTTCAATTAATCTTTTTATCAAATCACTCACAGCAACCTTCTCTTTTTGCGCATCATTTATTGCTGCTTCCTGTTCTGTGATCTGCAACGCTGTTTCCAATGTTTTAGGATAATGCGTTAATATCTGGCTCTCAATTCTATCTTTTAATGGGGTAACAATACTTCCTCTGTTGGTGTAATCTTCAGGGTTTGCCGTAAATACAAAAAGCACATCAAGTGGTAACCGAAGTTTAAAACCACGAATTTGCAAATCACCTTCTTCTAAAATATTAAAAAGAGAAACCTGTATTCTTGCCTGCAAATCGGGCAATTCGTTTATAACAAATATGCAACGGTTGCTCCGTGGAATTATACCATAATGAAGCACACGCTCATCTGCAAAATTCAATTTTAAATTAGCAGCTTTTATTGGGTCGATATCACCAATCAAATCTGCAACACTAACATCTGGCGTAGCCAACTTCTCCCCGTAACGTTTGCTTCTATGCAACCAATCTATAGGCGTTTCGTCTCCATGTTCTGCAATTAAATCTAATGCATAACGAGAGATTGGATGTAACGGATCGTCGTTAATTTCGCTTCCACTCACAATCGGCACATATTCATCTAACAACTGAACCATTTGCCTAGCCATGCGGGTTTTAGCTTGCCCGCGCAAGCCAAGAAAAAGCATGTTGTGCCTACTTAGCAAAGCTCTTTCGGTATCGGGTATTACAGTGTCTTCATACCCTAATATTCCTGGAAATGGATTTTCCTTTGCCTTAATTTTTACGATAAGATTATCTCTTATCTCATCTTTTATTGATCTTGATATGTAACCGCTTGTTTTTAGTTCTCCAAGTGTTTTTATCGCAGTTAACTCCATTGTATTTGTCACGCTCATTATTTATTTTTCTAGTAAATTATTTATTAATTAATACAAAACCGAAAACTAAAGTTCTAATAAACCGTTTTCCTCTTCCCGCTCTCAAAGTCTCTGAAAATAAACGCACCCAATTTATCTAGCGAAGCGAAAAATGCTTTACCATTATTTGTTTCTGTAAACTCCTGCACAAACTGTTGCAAATATGGATCGCTGGCAATCATAAAAGTGGTGATCGGAATTTTTGCTTTTTTACATTGCGTAGCCAGGCTCATGCAGCGGGTAAGAATTTTTCTGTCAACCCCAAAACTATTTTTGTAATACTGCTTACCAATTTTTAAGCAGGTGGGCTTGCCATCGGTAATCATAAAAATTTGTTTGTTCGGGTTTCTCCTGCGGCGAAGAATATCCATTGCCAATTCCAAACCCGCAACTGTGTTTGTATGGTAGGGACCTACCTGCAAATAAGGCAAATCCTTTACCTCAATAGGCCATGCATCGTTTCCAAAAACAACGATATCTAAAGTGTCTTTTGGATACTTTGTTTTAATTAATTCTGCCAACGCCATAGCTACTTTTTTAGCGGGCGTAATTCTATCTTCACCGTACAAAATCATTGAGTGAGAAATATCAATCATTAAGACTGTACTCGTCTGCGATTTAAAATCTGTTTCTCTAATTTCAAGATCATCTTCCTGCATTCTAAAACTATCAATACCGTGGTTTATTTGGGCATTTCTGATTGATGAAGTAAAATCTATTTGCTCCATACTATCTCCAAATTGAAACGGTCTAGTTTCAGGATTAATCTCATCGCCACCACCAGCCTTAAACGTCTGGTGATTACCCGATTTCGTTTTTTTCAATTTCCCGAAAATTTCTTCCAGACTGCTCTTACGTATCGTTTGTTCTGTTTTTGCTGTAATTTTTATTTCACCAGTTTGGTTATTCTCGTCTATGTAACCTTTCTTTTTTAGATCCTCTAAAAAGTCACCAATTCCGTATTCGTCATTGGTTAATTTGTATTCTTTATCCAATTCATTCATCCACTGCATGGCTTCATTAAAATCGCCACTTGTGTAGGTAAGCAACTGCGTAAAAATTTTCATCAGTTTATCAAAACCGGTTGGCTCTTCTGATGAAGGATCATATTTTGAAAAATTAAAACCACGCATGGGAAATTTCTATTTGAAGTTAAACAAGTTCCGAAGTTTTGATCTACCTGTTAATGATTCGGAATAACTGCTCTAAGCCAATTACTTTGCCATAAAGTTAATACTGTCATTATTGCTGAAGTATCGTAATGCGGAATAGAAAATCTTTTAACAACCGCATTTAGAAAATATTGATTAAACCCATCAAAAAGCCCCGTCCAAAAAGGAACGGGGCTATTATAGTTTCAAAAAATGAATTATGGTTTAGCAGAATCCACAGGCTGTGTTCTTATAGGTCCGGGTGTTTCATTTACCGGAGGCATTTGCATCTGTTTAAACTGTTGCTCCAGTTGCATTAATCCTCCTAAATATTGCGCATTCCTTTCTTCTTCATATCTCATGGCCGCTCGTTTATTTTCAGAAAGACTTTCGTAAAATGCCGCTTGTTGCTCCATATCTTTTTTTAACGCTGCAGTAACTTTCGTTATAAGTGTTGAATCGCCTGCCTTGTAAGCTGCAATCAAAAATTGTAGCGAAATTTGGTTTTGTTGCTGCCCACGACTCACCATCCCATATGGCATATTGTTTTCAGACATCCCTTTGTCAGATTTATTCAATAACTTTTTTGCATCCTCTTTTCTTCCACCATCAGCTAAATTACCTGCAGCCTGTGCATAGGCCAAACGCAATGAGTTAAGGTGTCTCCGATTCTCCTCGTCAAAATAAATTATTTTTTTATCTGCACCTCCAAATACAAACTTGTTCATCATTTTATCCATCACCCAATCTTTGTTTACCTCACCATTCATAACAGGCACTAATCTATATGAGAGCCCATCCTGACGGAGGAATTGTTGAAAGCCAAGTTCACCATAAGGAGACGTAAAATATATTGGACGCTTCCATTTGTTAGCCGCAATTACATTTAAAATAGCAGCATCATTTTTGTACAAAACATTTTTAGGTATTTCAAACTGCATAGCTGGCAATACCGAATCGTTTGCATTTACGGTTCCGTTTTGTTTTACCAAAGCAATATCAACAGGTATAAATACTTTTTTACTCGGGAAAACATTTAGTGTACTTCCGTCTCTCCCCTGTTCTGTTTTAGCGGGGTCGTCACTACCTGCATAATCCTTCATCATGCTGTATAAATCCATAAACATTGTTGGGTCAATACCGGGTTGTGGCGCATTATATACAACATCTCTGTTAGAGCCTCTTATTTGCTCAGCACTCCAAATTGGATCAATTGGGTCGCTCTGGTTTACTTTGTAGCGCAGCTGATTAATGTACCAATCTGTGCCCATTAAGCTTGTATTAATCACCCGAATATCAGGGCGAATTCCTAACACCTCCTGTGCATACCAAAGTGGATAGGTATCGTTGTCTCCAAATGTGAACAGAATCGCATTAGGCGCACAACTTTCCAGGTAATCAGTAGCAAGATCAGGTGCCATTGTTTTTTCGCTTCTGTCATGGTCGTCCCACTCCTGCGAAGCCATAATAACTGGCACTGCAAGTAAGCAAAGAATACCTGCTGCAATTGATGCGTTTTTGGCATTTTTTAAAGCAGGTGTAAGCAGTTCTTTTACAAACAAAACGCCGAGCCCTATCCAAATTGCAAATACATAAAATGAACCTACAAATGCGTAATCTCTTTCACGAGGTTGGTTACCTGCCATATTTAAATAAAGAGAAATAGCTATGCCTGTAAAAAAGAAAAACAAGCCAATCACAAGCGCATCTCTTTTATCATTTTTTATTTGAAAAACTAAACCAAGAATACCCAAAATAAAAGGCAACATGTAAAGGTTGTTGTTTGCCTTGTTGTTTTTAAGCGTGTCGGGTAATTTATCCTGATCGCCAAGGCGTAGATCATCATAGAATCCAATTCCTGTCTTCCAGTTACCGTCTCTAATGTTGCTCATTTGCACACCCTGTACATCATTTTGCTTTCCCGCAAAATTCCACATAAAATAGCGCCAGTACATCCAGTTAATTTGGTAACTCATAAAGAAACTAATGTTATCTGCCATTGATGGCGCACGCTCATAAGTTCCGTCTTTGTTTTTTCCTATTTCTGCAAAATCTGCATAATAATCTGCATGCCCTTGATCATTGCTTTGGTCCCACATTCTTGGGAAAAAATGTTTGTCTTCAGGCGCATAAACATACTCGACTTTTCTTCCTTCTTTTTCATATTTGCCACCCGCCTTAATATATGTTTCTGTTACTTTTGAGTCTTGTATTTGAGCCGTAAAATCCTGACCGAAAAGAATAGGCCAATCGCCATATTGCTCACGAGAAACGTAGCTCATTAAATTTACTGGATTATCAACCTCGTTCATATCTACCGCCACATTAGCATTACTGCGCACAAGTGTTGTTGAGTACGATGCAAAGCAACCTAGTGTTATAAAAAGAAAGCACCACAAGCCGAGTTTTAAAAGATTCCAATTATTTTTTTGCGCCAATCTTAACCCAAACCAAACCAACGTAACCAACATAATAAAGAAGAAAGCAAAACCAGTAAAAAATGGTAATCCAAAATCGTTAACAAATAAAACATCAAAAATTCCTGCACCTTTTACTGTCCATTGTATCAATGCTTTTTGTGCAAGCCCTGTAATAATTACACCAACAATAAAAGCGAAAAATGTTTTCCAAGGTGTGACTGTATAGCGCTTGTAAAAATAGATCATTGCCAATGCCGGTATTGTCAACAAGTTCAATAAATGAACACCAATTGATAATCCCATCAAGAAAAATATTACAACAATATATCTGTCAGCTTTTGTAAAATGTCCTTTAATCCCCATTAAATGTTCTTCTGTAACCTCATTTTCCCATTTCAACATCAACCAAAAAATTAACGCAGTAAAAAACGAAGACAACGCATACACTTCACTTTCTACAGCATCGTACCAAAAAGTATCTGAAAAAGTATAAGCCAGTGCCCCAACCGCACCTGCAGCCATAATGCCTATAATGGTACCTGGGTTAAGTTCTGTACCATTTTTTAAAAGCATCTTTTTTGCAAAATGCGTAATGGTCCAAAATAAAAATAATATAGTGAACCCGCTAGCCAATGCACTCATTAAATTGATACCAGTAGCGGCATTTGCAGGAGAAAAAGGTGACATAAACAATCTGCCTATCAACACAAAAAACGGGGCACCTGGCGAGTGAGGTATTTGTAATTTATAAGCACTTGATGCAAACTCACCACAATCCCATAAACTACCGTTCTTTTCCATTGTTAAAACATAAACAGAACAGGCAATGATGCAAATTACCCAACCGGTAATATTATTAATGCGTTTAAAATTCATCTTATAATTAGTTAGTTGTAAGGTCGCAAATATAAGTATGTTTACCCGTGGCGGATAGTGTGAAAGTATTTTTTATAAAAAAATTTAAACTCTTAAAACTAAGAGGACATTGATTTTAATAATTGGCGGGCTTATACAGATTTAACCACAAACATTTAAACTTAACCATTGAAACTATATTTGTCTTTTTAAAATGAAAAAAGCATTTATACAATTACATATTGCCGTTTTTCTTGCAGGGTTTACTGCAGTGCTTGGACGGCTGATAAATTTAAACGAGGGACTGTTGGTTTGGTATCGCTTGTTAATTACTGTAATTGTACTTGCTTTTATGCTCTATGCTAAAAAAGAATTTTGTAAAATCGATTGGAAGGATGTTTTAAGGATGGCAGCTGTGGGGGGAATAATAGCTTTTCACTGGGTTACATTTTACGGCAGCGTTAAATATGGAAATATTTCTGTTGCACTTGTGTGCTTATCAGCTGCAGGTTTTTTTTCGGCATTGTTAGAGCCAATACTTTTTAAAAAGAAGATAGAAATTGCAGAAGTGTTACTTGGGCTTTTAGCCATTATTGGCATTTATATTATCTTCGATTTTCATCCAAAATTTAAACTAGGTATTGTTTATGGTATCTTGGCCGCACTTGGTGCTGCTATTTTCCCCATGCTTAACAAGCAACTCATTAAAGAATTTTCGCCACGCACACTTACATTTTATGAACTTTTGGGAGGGTTTTTAATACTATCGCTCTTACTGCCAATCTATTTAAAGTTTACAACTGCGAGTTATTTTATACCAACGGTAGAAGATTTTGGGTGGTTATTGATATTAGCTGTAATATGTACGGTACTATGTTTCGATTTGCAGCTTAAAGCCTTGCGAAAAATTTCTGCATTTACCTGCAACCTCATGTACAACCTTGAGCCCCTATATGGAATAATACTTGCATTTGTTTTTTTTGGAGAAGGAAAATCATTTCACAAAGAATTTTACTTTGGCGTTGCACTAATTTTGCTCGCTATTGTTATCCAAATGTTTAGGTTAATAAAACAATCAAAACAACAAGCCTTACAAGATCAAATACCAGAGAAATGAGGTTTGAATTTTAAATAGTTGCCTGTCAGTTTGTTTTTTTAAGATACATAGTAGGAATTTTAGAAACTTAATTCTAAAATTATTTGGTAATGTAGATGCTTTATAAATATAATTCATTACTTTTGCCGTCCAAAATTTAAGGACAATGGCACGAGTATGTGAACTTACGGGTAAGAGACCAATTACAGGTAACAAGGTATCTCACTCTAATATAAAGACAAAGCGCAGGTTTTTACCAAACCTTCAAACGAAGCGTTATTTTCTTGCAGAAGAAGATAAATGGATAACTATGAAATTATCTTCAGAGGCAATTCGTACAATAAATAAAAACGGGTTATATGCAACTGTGAAATCTATGCGTGCAGCCGGTTCTAAAATCTAAATTAAGTAATAAAGATCGTCTGAAATTTGATTTTAAATTTTAGCTTTCAAATTTTCAAATTAACAAAATGGCAAAGAAAGGAAACAGAGTGCAGGTTATTATGGAATGCACAGAGCATAAAACCAGTGGTAAACCAGGTACTAGCCGCTACATTACTACTAAAAACAAAAAAAATACCACTGAGCGCTTGGAGTTAAAGAAATTTAATCCAATTCTTAAAAAGGTAACGGTACATAAAGAAATTAAATAAACAAACGAATTAGCCAATATTCGTATTGGCACATTTTTACATTATCAAATTAAAATATCATGGCAAAAGCAGCTAAAACGGCGATAAAAACCAAAGATCAAAAAGCAGCAGCAGATGCAAAAAACTGGACCAAAGTAATTCGTACTATCCGTAGTCCAAAAACTGGTGCATATACTTTTAAAGAATCTATTGTACATAAAGATAAAATTCAGGAGCATTTAGCTCAGTAAATTTTATTTTGTTATCTTATTAAAAGCTATCTCTTTATTTGGAGATGGCTTTTTTAATGAGGGTAATTGCTGAGATAATTTTAGTTAATTAGTGTAACAGCTTTTGATTAGTTACTAATTGCTTCAATCGGGTTACTTTTATCCTATAATAATTAAGCTTTTAAATAAAAAATATGGGTCTCTTTGATAAATTATTTGGCAAGAAAAAAGAAGAACAGGAAGCAGTAGATGCAGGCTTACAAAAAACAAGAGAAGGTTTTTTTAGCAAGATTACAAAAGCCATTGCAGGCAAAAACACTGTAGATGAAGGCGTACTTGATGACCTTGAAGATGCACTAGTAAGTGCTGATGTGGGCATTGAAACTACCGTAAAAATTATTGACAACATTGAAAAAAGGGTAGCAAAAGATAAATACATAAATACAACAGAACTCAACAGTATTTTGAAAGAGGAAATTGAGATGCTTTTGGTGAAATCTGCAGGAGACAGCTCCTACGAAAATTATGAATTACCTGCAGGGCACAAACCTCATGTTATTTTAGTAGTTGGTGTAAATGGCGTTGGAAAAACAACAACTATTGGCAAATTAGCCCACAACTTTTCAAAGTCAGGTAAATCAGTTTTGTTAGGTGCGGCAGATACTTTTAGAGCTGCTGCTGTTGAACAACTTACTATTTGGAGTGAGCGTACAGGTGTACCAATCGTTAAAAGAGAACAAGGGAGTGATCCGGCATCAGTAGCTTACGATACTGTAATGAGCGGTGTTTCAAGAAATTCAGATGTGATTTTAATTGACACCGCCGGAAGGTTACATAATAAGGCGCATTTAATGGATGAGCTAAGTAAAATTAAAAAAGTAATACAAAAGGTAATACCTGATGCGCCGCATGAAGTAATGTTGGTTTTGGATGGTAGTACGGGGCAAAATGCACTCGAACAGGCAAGGCAGTTTACCGCCGCTACAGAAGTAACCGCATTAAGCATTACCAAACTCGATGGTACAGCAAAAGGTGGTGTAGTAATAGCAATTGCTGATCAATTTAAAATTCCGGTAAAGTTTATTGGTGTGGGAGAAAAAATGGAAGATTTGCTTGTATTTAACGGACAACAATTCGTAAATGGATTATTTTCTGACCTTACTTAAACACGATTTTTCTATAATAAAAAATGGCTGCCCTATTTTACAAGGCAGCCATTTTTATGTTTATCAACTTACTTTACAAAGTGAAATAACTCACTTTCAGGCTTTCTAACTTTAATATATTGAGCTGTTGCATCGTCAGCAGCTCTATAGCCTACAGGCATTATTACAACTGATTTTAACCCTTTTTCATTTAGACCAAGTATTTCGTCAAACTGTGCAGCATCGAAACCTTCCATAGGGCAAGCATCAACTTTTTGTTCAGCCGCTGCAGCTAGTGCAGTACCTAAAGCTATATATGCTTGCTTTGCAGACCATATCTGCTGTTGCTCTGCAGGTAATGCTCCAACAGTACCTAAAATCATTCCTTTGTAGCCGTCTAACGCTTCAACGGGCATACTACGACTTGTAGCAACAAGGTTAATAAATGCTTCAATATCTGCCGGAGTAATTTGTAATGGAACAGCAAATACCAATACAGAAGAACTGCTTCCTACTTGTGGCTGACCATAAGCAGCTGCTTGTAATTTTGCTTTTGTCTCTTCGTTGCTAACAACCAACACTGAAAAAGGTTGTAAACCGTATGATGTTGCAGCCAAGTTTGTTGCTGCTAAAATTGCATCTAACTTTTCAGCAGATACAGTTTCACCATTCATATTTTTTGTGGCGTAACGCCAGTTAAGATCTTGTATTAAACTCATAATTATACTTTTTAGAATATAAAGGTATAAAATATTTTTATATTAATGTTTAAACATTGAAATATTTTTTTAATTAAGTTGGAATTGTTCAATTGGGGTTATGGTAAAAATAACAGAGGAAATGATACAAATTAAAAAACTCCGCATTTTAGCGGAGCTTTTGTTGGGTTACCAGGGTTCGAACCTAGACAAACAGAATCAAAATCTGTTGTGCTACCGTTACACCATAACCCAATCTTTAAACGGTTGTTTTGATTTGGAGTGCAAAAATAGGGATTTTAAAAAATTAGCCCAAAGTATTTTAAATAAATTTTATTCTGCATCTTCTTTTTCTTTTAGTGTTCTAATTAAATCAATTGCCTCGGCTACTACATCGCACATAATTGTAATGAGCGAACCGGGTTTTGCGGTATTGTATGCATACATAATTGCCTCTTTTTCATTTAGTATTACCGTTACAGGAATTTCCTTTTCCATCACAGAATTTATTCCTTCAATTAAAAGTTCTACAATATTTTCTGCGGTGCGGCCACGCAAATGCTTATCCTGTCTAATAATTATTTCATCAAAATATTTTGCAGAAATAACACCTAATTCTTTAATATCCTCATCTCTCCTATCGCCTGTACCGCTTATAATTCCCACTTTAGGTGAACCTTCCATTTTACCAACAAAGTCGCACAACAATTGAAGACCGGCGGGGTTGTGCGCAAAATCTGCCAAAAAATTAAAGTGCTTAAAATGAAACATGTTTAACCTGCCAGGTGTTTGGGTAGCAGATGGAATAAATGTTTCCAGGGCCAGCTTAATATCAGCCACCTTTATATTTCTGTACAAGTAGGTAGCGAGAATAGCCGGCAAGGTATTCATCACATTATGCAATGCTTTACCACCATAAGTAATGGGAATATTGGCAACTTTTTCTACCCGTATTTTCCAAGTGCCTTTCATTATAGTCACGTAACCATTTTCAAAAACCGACGCCAAGCCACCGGCTTTGCAATGTTTTATAATTCGGGGATTATTTTCATCCATGCTAAAAAGTGCGACATTACATTTCAATTCTTTTCTCATATCATACACAAGGTCATCATCTGCATTTAAGATCGCATAACCATGTTTGTAAACAGTTTCAGGCACTACTGATTTTACTTTAGCCATTTGAGCAAGGCTGTCAATGCCGCCAAGTCCCATATGATCAGCTGTTACATTTGTCACAATAGCTATATCGCAATTTCTAAAAGCAAGACCACTTCGTAAAATACCACCACGAGCAGATTCAAGTACGGCAAAATCTACCGTAGGATCTTTTAAAACAAACTGTGCAGATGCGGGTCCTGTACAATCACCCTTCATCATCATTTGATTTTGAATATACACACCATCACTTGTAGTATAGCCAACTTTGTAACCTGCAGCTTTTGCAATATGAGCCACTAAACGTGAAGTTGTAGTTTTTCCATTAGTTCCGGTTATTGCAATGATAGGGATACGACCTGTATTTTCTTTAGGGAAAAGCATATCAATTACCGGCTCAGCAACATTCCGTGCAATACCTTCCGAGGGTTCAATGTGCATACGGAAGCCTGGTGCAGCGTTTACTTCAAGCACTGCTCCTGAATTTTCGGTGATAGGCACTTTTAAATTTGGTGCCATTATATCAATACCACAAATATCAAGACCAATAATTTTACTGATGCGCTCCGCCATAAAAATATTATTGGGGTGCACTTCATCGGTTACATCTGTAGATGTACCACCTGTACTGAGATTGGCAGTTGGTTTTACCAAAACCTGTTCTCCTTTTGGGGGAACAGTTTGTAAGGTATAGCCTCTATCTTCAAGCACTTTTCTTGTAAAGTCGTCTATCTTAATTTGCGTGAGTACTTTTTCGTGCCCGTAACCTCTGCGTTCATCTTTGTTTGTTTCTTCAATTAGCCATTCAATTGTATGCTCACCATCGCCGGTTACAGCAGCAGGTGTGCGCAATGCAGCACAAATAAATTTATTGTTTATACAAAGCAACCTAAAATCGAAACCTGTAATAAATTTTTCAACAATAACATACCTACCATATTTTTGAGCAGCAGCTAATGCAGTTAAAGCTTGTTCATAATTTACGATATTGGTAGTTGCTCCTTTGCCATGGTTACCATTTAATGGTTTCAAAACACATGGATATCCAATGCTATCAATGGCGCTTTTCAACTCGTCTTCAGCCCTTATTATACTTCCTTTAGGTACTGGTATTTCTGCAGCCTGCAACAGTCTTTTCGTTTCATCTTTATCGCCCGCAATATCAACTGCAATACAACTTGTGGTACCGGCAATTGTTGCCCTTATTCTTTGTTGGTTAATGCCATAACCTAATTGAACAAGGCTACTTTTATTTAACCTGATGTATGGAATACCTCGCTTTGCTGCTTCCTCTACTATACAGCCTGTGCTTGGGCCTAGACGAGTTTCTTCCCTTAATTCCCGCATGCGCTGAATATCGTCTGCCATATCATAAAGCTTTCCATCAATTAAAGCTTCGCACAATCTAAAAGCAGCTTTAGCAGCATATAAACCTGCTTCTTCTTCCATGTAGTCAAAAACAACATAATACTCACCCTCTTTTCCTGTACCACGGGTACGCCCAAAACCCATATCCATGCCTGCAAGCGTTTGAAGTTCCAATGCTACATGTTCTATTACATGCCCCATCCATGTTCCTTCATCTACTCTTTCAAAAAAACCACCTGGTTTTAACTCACTACATCTATGTTCGTATAAAGAGGGTAATATTTTTTCAAGGTTTTGTCTAAAACCTTCAATTTTATTTGTCGGCCTTTGTTCCATTTCTTCAAGATCTAATTTCATCTGTATTAGTTTTTCCCTTCTAATACTCCAATAATTCGGACCTCTTAGCGCCTTTAATTCTACAATTTTCATGTGTTTGCTGGTTCAAGTGTTATAACTACAAAGAAGGAAATTAGTGAAATGAATTTGTATTGCAAAAAGAAAACCGAATTACAAAGCATGTCATTTATTTCGTAACTGCTAGCATTATTTATAGAAAGTATTTATTTAACAACGACGAGCAGCATATTATTTACAGACATCGTCTTTTACAATAACTTTGCAAATATGATTAGGCATTTTCTATCAATTTTTTTTCTTCTAATAATCTCTTTTCAAAATTCTTTGGGCCAATGCACAACACTTGGTCAAACCCCAACCACGGCATTTCCGGTATGTGGCACGGCTCCTTTCTTTCAGCAGAACGTACCAATTTGTACAAATAGCAATCTGTTCGTCCCAGGCTGTGACAGAGATGGAACTACGTACACTGACAAAAATCCATTTTGGTATAAATTTACCTGCTATCAAACGGGCACTTTCGGCTTCTTAATAACACCTAATGATTTAGCGGATGATTATGACTGGCAATTATACGACGTCACCGGGCTAGATCCTAATGCGGTATTTACAAATAGAAACATTATCGTAACCGGCAACTGGAGCGGTTCTTCAGGCACTACAGGTACTTCAAATAATGGTGCAAATTTTATACAGTGTGGCTCTTCCCCTGCTGATAACAGACCAAGGTTTGCCGCTTTCCCCACACTTGTTGTAGGTCGCAATTACCTCTTAATGATAAGCCATTTTTCTGATTCGCAAAGCGGCTATACCCTATCTTTTAGTGGAGGAACTGCGAGTATTACTGACCCCTTAGAACCCGGTTTATTAAACGCTGCGGCCCCTTGCGACGGTACAGAAATAAGAATTAAAACCAATAAAAAAATTAAATGTAATTCACTAAGCAGCAACGGATCTGACTTTGAAGTTGTTGCCCCAAACGGAACAATCATTAACCCGACAAGTGTAACATCTTTACAATGTAGCAATGGTTTTGATTTAGATTCTGTTTCAATTTTCATGGCAAGCCCACTAACACCTGGCACTTATAAAGTAAAAGCAAAAACAGGTACAGACGGCAACACGCTAAAAGACAATTGCGACAGATTAATACCTGTAGGTGATTCAGTGAGTTTTACAGTTTTCCCTTTGTTTCCTACTTCGATGGATAGCATAACTAAACCCGGATGCGCACCACAAACACTTGAACTTGTTTTTAAAAAGAAACTAAAGTGCAACAGCATTGATGCAAGCGGAGGCGACTTTTTTATTACAGGACCGTATGCGATAAACATAATTGGTGCAACCCCGAATTGTGTTGATGGAAAAGCAGACAAGATTATATTACAATTGAATATGCCTTTGCAAGTTGGCGGAAATTTTATTGTAAATCTAAGAGTAGGTCCTGATGGAAATACCTTACTCGACGAATGTGACGTACAAACACCTTTGCCGGACGATGTAGCATTTATAATAAAAGATACTGTGAATGCAAATTTCGAAAAAACGATAGAATACAACTGTGCAGCTAATACCGTGCGATACACTCACAACGGGGCAAATATTGTCAACGAGTGGCGTTGGACATTCGGCTCTGCACCCAATAATTTTACCCAAAACCCAGTTATTACTTATACCAACTTTGAACCTAAAACCACTACCCTTATTGTAAGCAATGGTGTATGTGCTGATACGAGCAGTCAACAAATTATTTTCGATAATTATTTAAAAGCAGATTTTGAAGTTACGCCTGTAATTTGTCCCCAGAAAAAAGCATCTTTTACCAACACAAGTATTGGAAATATAATTGAATACAAATGGGATTTTAAAAATGGAACTATTTCTACACAAAAAAACCCTTTGCCACAGGCTTTTATTCCGTTGGATGCTAGTGATTACAATGCCCTCCCTGAATTAATTATCAAAAATGATTTTGGTTGTTTTGATACTATTACAAAACCTGTGCAGGTGGTATACAGTTGTTTTATAGCAGTACCGAGTGCTTTTACACCAAATGGTGATGGATTAAATGATTTTTTGTATCCACTCAAAGCATATAAAAGCACTAACCTCAATTTTAGTATTTACAACCGATTGGGTCAACGTGTTTTTTACAGCAACAGCTGGCTTAATAAATGGGATGGAAAATTTAAAGGATTACCACAAGGCCCGGGCACTTACGTTTGGACATTGGATTATATAAATAGTGAAAGCGGGACAAGAGTAGTTGAAAAAGGTACGAGTATATTGATAAGGTAATAGAGCGTTTTAAAGAATGACCAATAAAGAGTGAGTTAAAATATTAACTAGCAATTTCTTTTAAGAACTAAAGTATTTATTTCTGCCTTAAAAAACAAGCGACCTGTGTAATAGCCAAGCATACAATAAATCGGTAATTACAATTATCTTGTAATGCATCAACCTTTAACCAACAAAGCTCAACAAAAAATATGCAGCACCCTCCCGTTTATTATGGCGAATATTTAGAACTCGAAAAAATAATTGAAGCACAAAACCCTGTAAGTTTTAAAGAAGGCAATGAACCTGCTCACGATGAAATGCTTTTCATCATCATACACCAGGCTTACGAACTTTGGTTTAAGCAGATACTATTCGAAATAAATTCTGTGACAGCTATAATGGCAAAAACGACAATGGATGATAACTCTGCCGACCTACAAACGGTAGTGCACCGGCTGCAGAGAGTAACTACTATATTGAAAGTGCTTGTACAGCAAATAGATATTTTAGAAACTATGACGCCGATGGACTTTTTAGAGTTTAGAGATATGCTGCGCCCTGCCTCGGGGTTTCAAAGTTGGCAGTTTAAAATTATTGAAGCTAAACTTGGTCTAAAATTCGATCAACGCCATGGTAAAAATTATTACACATCTCAATTAAAACAAATCGATATTGAAAGTATAAAAGATGCAGAAGAAAATCAAACGCTCCTGCAGCTCATTAATAAATGGCTTGAAAGAATGCCCTTTTTTAAGGAAGATGATTTATGGAAAACTTACAAAACTTCTTCTCCGGGAAATGCTAATTTTCCATTAAATAATATTCATCCATTTTGGAAAGATTATGAAAATATTTATGAAGCTGGTTTAGCCGAAGGGGAAAAAATAAACACCGAGCATTTTAAGAAAATATTTTTTGAAGAAAAAGAAAATGATGAAAGAAGCTTAAGTACCGAAGCAAGCAGATCAGCGTTATTTATTATGATATACAGGGGTTATCCAATGCTCGAATTACCTTTTCAATTATTAGATACTTTACTGGAAATAGATAACCAATTAGGCAACTGGCGGTATCGCCACATTAATATGGTTCGCAGAATGATTGGTACAAGAATTGGCACAGGTGGAAGTACGGGCGGAGGCTACCTGCAAGGTGCAATGGATAAACATTATATTTTTAAAGAAATTTCACAACTAAACAGTTTTTTAATTGATAGGAGAAAACTGCCGAAATTGCCTGTAGAAATATCTAAACGACTGGGTTATAATTTGTAATTTTTTACAGTTCGTTTGCAGTTAAATTTATTTATCGAAACATTTACGTTGGTAAAAATTATGAACAAGCTTTAAATAATTTTGATTTATGAAAGGGAATGATGTTGATTTTAAAAAAGTATTTGATGCTTTACCAGGCATAAATCTCCTTCTCAATATTGATGTGCCATATTTTACAGTATTAGCTGTGTCAGACGAATTACTGAAAGTACAACCAAACATATTTACAAGAGTTGACTTAATAAACAAACCCTTTTTTGAAGCATTTCCACAAAGCGTTGAACTAATTGCTAAAGCAGGAGAAGATAGTATTCGATCATCATTTGAATACCTAATTAATAATAAAAAAGCACACGCTCTCGATGCGCAACGGTATGAAGTACCTGACGACAATGGTGGATTTACCGAACGTTGGTGGCGTATTGTTAATAAACCTATTTTAAATGAAGCCGGAGAGGTTGTTTACATTCTACAATCATCCGTTGAAATTACAGAACAGGTTATTGGAAATAAAAACGCTGCAAATTTTCAAGAATTAGATAAACGGTACCAGCTTCTTATGAATGCACCTGTTGCCGTTTGTATTGTTAAAGGTGCAGATTATGTTGTTGAGCTAATTAACGACGGCATGCTGCAACTTTTAGGTAGAACAAAACAAGTTATCAACCGCCCGCTAATAGAATCTTTGCCTGAGGCTAACTCACAAGGGCTAATAAAAATACTCGATACCGTACGCACAACCGGTGAACGCTACCAAATATCAACGTTTCCCGCAACTTTATTAATAAATGGAGAACGAGAAATTCGATACCTCGATTTGGTTTTTCAACCATACTCAACCGGAAAAAGTTGCGAGGAAAGCAGCATTTTTTGCCAGGCGCAGAACGTGACTGAACAGGTAAAAGACCGTAAAAAAGTGCAGGAAATTACAGAACGCTTAAACTATAGAAACGCCATATTTGAAGCGCAAAAGGAAGCTACACCCGATGCAGTGAATGTGGTAGATGCGAATGGTAAAATCATTTTATACAACAATCGATTTGCGCAAATTTGGAAAATGCCTCAAGAGATAATTGAAAGTCATGATGATGAAGCTGCGCTAAAACATGCCATGACACTTTTAAAAGATCCTGATGGTTTTATTAAAAGAGTTGAGACCTTGTATAAAGAAAAACGTGAAATAAGTTACGACGAAATTCATTTTAACGACGGGCGAATAATAGAACGAAATGGCTCCCCTATCATTGGTAAAGACGGTGTAAATTATGGATGGGCATGGTATTTTAGAGATATTACAGAGAGAAAAAAAGCTGCCGAAATACTTGAAAAAAGTGAGGCCCGCACACGTTTGGCAATTGAGGCGGCTAGATTAGGAACTTTTGATGTAAACATCCTTGCGCAGACAATTATTCATTCGCCAAGAATGGGTGAAATTTTTGGGTTTGATGAAGATGAAAAAATTCCATACAGCATATTTATTAATGCCGTACACCCAGATGATAGGCATATAAGACAAGCCGCCCATGAGTTGGCAATGAAAACGAGCGAACTTGTTTATGAAGCCAGAATTATACTGCCTGATAATAGTATAAAATGGATACGTTTAAATGGCAAATATTCGTTCGTAAATACAAAACCAGTTTCGCTGGTAGGCACAATATTCGATATTACCGAAGAAAAAAAAGCTGCCGATTTATTAGAATACAAAATAGACGAGAGAACCACTGAACTTAAACAGGCAAACGAACAACTAAAGCAGTTTACTTATGCTGCCTCTCATGATTTGCAAGAGCCATTAAGAAAAATAAGTTTTTTTCTAGATAGATTGATGTCGGGAATTGGACCAATGAATGAAGAAAATAAAAAAACGGCAGAACGAATTTTTAATACCACTACAAGAATGAGAAATCTAATTGATGACTTATTACATTATTCTAACTCAACATTTGGAACAGTTACTGTTGAGGAAACAGACCTTGCTGCATTGGTAAAAGAGGTGCTCGATGATATGGAAGCTACCATTATTGAAAAAAATGCACAGGTAAAAGTAGATAAGCTTCCTGTTGCCCTTGGCGATACGAGGCAGTTAAAACAGCTGTTTCAAAATATTATTGGCAACGCTTTAAAATACCATAAAAAAAATGTTGCACCTCAAGTATTTATCACTTCTAACATTGTAAAAAGAGAATCGATACAGATCACCGCTGTTGCGGAAAGAAATGAGGATAGATTTTTTAAGATCACTGTAAAAGACAATGGTATTGGTTTTGAAGAAGAGTATGCAGACCGCATATTTAAACTATTTCAACGCTTGCATTCCAAACATGAATATGAAGGAACGGGTATTGGGCTTGCACTCGTACAAAAGGTTATTGAAAACCACAACGGTTTTATTACAGTAGCAAGTGAGCCAAATGTTGGTACAAGTTTCAATATATTTTTACCATTAGCTCATTAAATTCTCCCCTCCTCCTGTCACATCATTTGTTTTAATTTTTCTACAACAATATCAATTTCTGCCTTTGTATTGTGTTTGCTAAAACTAAAACGTACTGTAATTTGATTTGGGTTATTATTAATAGCTCTTATTACATGGCTGCCCGCCTCTGCACCGCTCGTACAAGCACTTCCGCCACTTGCACAAATATTATTTATATCTAAATTAAACAACATCATTTCTGATTTTTCTGTTTTCGGGAACCTCACACTTAGCACCGTATAAAGACTCCTACCCAAAACATCACCATTAAAACCCACGCCAGGTATATGTTTTTTTAATTGCTCATGCATGTAATATTTTAAAGTACCGATATGTGCACTGTCATTTTCAAAACCTGCCATTGCAAGTTCAAATGCTTTTGCAAAACCAACTATACCATAAATATTTTCAGTACCGGCACGCATATTACGCTCCTGCGATCCACCATGAACAAATGGTTTTATGCGCACATTTTCATTTATGTAAATGATGCCAACACCCTTTGGGCCATGAAATTTATGGGCAGCGCCTGTAACAAAATGTATGGGCGTATTGCGCAAATCCATTGGAAAATGACCAACAGTTTGTACCGTATCGCTATGGAAGATTGCATTGTACAATTTGCACAAATTTCCCACGGAAATTATATCAAGTATATTACCAATTTCATTGTTTGCATGCATTAAAGAAACGAGTGTTTTGTCTTCGGAACCCGCTAACAATTTTTCCAGGTCTTCCAAATCAACATGCCCGTCAGGTAAAATTTTTACATAACTCACTTTAACTTCATCACGATTATCTAAATGCTCAACAGTATGCGAAACTGCATGGTGCTCAATTTTGGAGGTAATAATATGCTTGCAGCCTAAATCTCTTACAGCTGACTGAATGGCCATGTTGCTGCTTTCAGTACCACCACTTGTAAAAAATATTTCTGCCGGGTTTGCATTTAAAAGTTTTGCTACAGATTTCCGTGCAGCTTCAATTGCCATTCGTGTTTCTCTGCCGTACGAATAAATGGACGATGGATTACCAAATTTTTCTGTTAAGTAAGGCATCATTGTTTCTAACACAACAGGATCAAGTGATGTGGTAGCAGCGTTATCAAAGTAAATTCGTTCCATTAGTATAGTTAAAATTTGCCGGTTGGTAGTCAGAGATTACAGGTTAAAGGTTTTAGATGTTCATTATCTGTTTCAAATTTTAGTTGAAAGAAACCCGCAATAAAAACTTGTAAACTAAAACCTAGTTTACCATCGCCTCCTGAATATCTTTCATTAATCTTTTTGCAATATTATCTGCAGTAATTAAATGATTGCTCTCTGCATAAATTCTTATAATAGGTTCGGTATTGCTGGTACGAAGATGCACCCAATCATTGTCAAATTCTATTTTTAAACCATCATCGTTGTTAATAGGTTGGTTCTTATATTTCTCTTTTATACTGTCAAAAACAGCTGCCACGTCTACACCTTTCTCCAGCGTAATTTTATTTTTACTCATGTAATAATCAGTATAGGTATTACGCAATTGCCTAATTGTTTTTTGGCTCTTGGCAAGTTGCGTTAAAAAAAGCGCTATTCCGATTAATGCATCACGACCATAATGCAAATCAGGTACAATTATACCGCCATTACCTTCACCACCAATCACTGCGTTCACTTCCTTCATTTTATTTACAACATTCACCTCTCCTACAGCACTCGCAAAATACTCACCACCGTGTTTTATAGTAACATCTTTTAACGCCCTTGTACTGCTCATGTTACTAACGCTGTTGCCTTTTGTAATTCCCAATAAATAATCTGCAACTGCAACGAGCGTATATTCTTCGCCAAACATAGTTCCATCCTCGCAAACAAAGCAAAGCCTATCTACGTCGGGGTCTACGGCAATACCAAGTGATGCATTTTGTTTAACTACCTCTCTGCTCAAATCAATTAAATTTTCAGGAAGCGGCTCAGGATTATGTGCAAATTCGCCGGTAATAGCTCCGTGCAAAACGGAAACATTTTTTACTCCAAGCTTTGCAAGTAAAGCGGGTACGGCAATAGCCCCGGTACTATTTACCACATCTACCACTACAGAAAAATTTGCTGCCGTAATAGCATCTACATCAACTGCTTTGTGCGCAAGAATTTTATCGATATGAACATTCAATGTTGTTTCATCAATTGATATATCTCCTAATTGATCGACAGATACAAAATCAAAATTTTCCTCTGCGGCTATTTGTAAAATTGTTTCGCCCTCGGCGCCACTAATAAATTCGCCTTTGTTGTTAAGTAGTTTTAATGCGTTCCACTCTTTTGGGTTGTGGCTTGCAGTAAGAATTATACCGCCATCG
>JANOTH010000322.1:0-5041 GCA_031416275.1 Ferruginibacter sp.
GCGGAAGTTATTGTTTTTGCGGGGGTTAATTTTATGGCGGAGACTGCAAAAATAATAAATCCACATAAAAAGGTTTTTTTGCCGGATCTAAATGCATGTTGTTATTTAAGCGACAGCGCACCACCCGCTTTGTTTAAAGCTTTTAGAGAAAAGCACCCAGATCATATTGTGATAACTTACATAAACTGCAGTGCTGGTATGAAAGCTTTGAGCGATATTATTTGCACAAGCAGTAATGCTCAAGCCATTGTTGAAAGTCTTCCTGCTGATCAAAAAATAATCTTTGCACCGGATAAAAACCTTGGTGCATGGATAAACAAACAGACCGGCAGAAATATGGTTTTGTGGAACGGCGCCTGTATGGTTCATGAGATTTTTAGCATGGAGAAAATTGTTAAATTAAAAGTCCGCCATCCAAATGCTAAAGTCATCGCTCACCCTGAATGTGAAGCGCCAGTGTTGGCATTGGCAGATTATATTGGAAGTACAACTGGTATTTTAAAATATGCAGAGAAAAGTGATGCACAGGAATTTATTGTGGTTACAGAAAGCGGCATATTGCACCAAATGCAAAAAACAAGTCCACACAAAACTTTTATGCCTGCACCACCACAAAATACTTGTGCTTGTAATGATTGCCCATACATGAAATTAAATACACTTGAAAAGTTGTATTTGTGTATGAAATATGAATTACCTGAAGTTACCATGGATGAAACCCTGCGTGAGGCAGCTAAAAAACCTATAGAGAGAATGCTGGAGATTAGTGCCGAGCTGGGGCTGTAGTTATGATGGTGAAATGTGAATGGTGAATATTGGTATTCTCCGAGTTTAAAAGAAAATATCTACCACATAATGAAAGCTGATAAACAATTTAATGTTCAGCGTAGCCTTGATAAGAGCGTAAATCCTTTTTACTGCCTTTGAGCAAAAAGATTGCAGCGGATAGCAAGAAACCAATTTTGATTAAGGTTCATAAGTTCATGCTTCAAAGTTTTCCGCTTTATCCACTTGTTTTCCACAAAAATTGATACATTTACAGCTGAAATAATCAAAAAGTAAATTAATAATATCCGATAAAATGTCTATTCCTTCCGTTGATTTAGCAGACTTTCTAAGTGGTGATCCTCTAAAGAAAAATGATTTTGTGCAAAAGCTTGGTAAGGCTTACGAACAAGTTGGTTTCGTAGCAGTTAAAAACCATGGTGTGCCAGATGAGTTAATAGCTGATTTGTACAAATACGTTCAGGAGTTTTTTTCGCTTCCGCTCGATCATAAAAAAACATACGAGATACCTGAACTTGCCGGGCAACGTGGTTATACAAGTTTTGGTAAGGAGCATGCAAAAGGCAGCGATGCGCCAGACTTAAAAGAGTTTTTTCAATATGGTCAGGTGCCTAGAGATAATTTTAAAGAAGAAGATTATCCCGGAAATGTACAGGTTGGTGAGGTTCCGTTTTTTAATAAAACTTTTGATGATGCCTACCGTGCTTTTGAAAAGAGTGGAACAGCCTTGTTACAGGCAATTGCTTTATACCTTGGTTTAGATGAACATTTTTTTGATGGATTTGTGCACAATGGCAATAGTATTTTGAGAGCTATCCATTACCCTCCAATTACCCATGAACCAGCCAGTGCTATACGTGCGGAACAACATGAGGATATAAACCTGATTACGCTCCTCGTTGGTGCCTCTGCAGACGGTTTAGAGATACTTACCAAGCAGGGCGAATGGGTGGCTGTTACTTCTTTACCGGAACAGATTGTTGTGAATGTGGGAGATATGCTCCAAAGATTTACGAATAACAAGTTGATGAGTACGACCCACCGAGTAGTTAATCCAAAAAGAGAATTGTGGCATACGAGCCGTTTTTCAATTCCGTTCTTTTTACACCCCCGCAGCAGTATGAGTCTGCGTTGTTTAGATACATGCGTTGATGTAGCGCATCCTATCGCTTACGAAGACGCAACGGCTGGTGAATATCTGGATGAGCGTTTAAGGGAGATTGGGTTGAAGAAGTAGATGTAAGAGAAGAGATTAAAGCTACAAGACTAAATACAAAATAACAAGCCACTGATTTTACAGTGGCTTTTTTATGTAAATGATTTTGCAGAAAATATTTTTATATTTGGCTTAACTAACCCTTCACTTGAATATTTTTAGACACATACCTTTTTTAAAAACAGTTTTCTTTTACAGTCTTACTGCATTTGGTGGGCCACAAGGTCATTTAGGTATGATGCTTAAAACGTTTGTAAATAAAAAAAACTATGTTACTGAAGAGGAGTTGATTGAATATAATTCTTTCTGCCAGTTATTACCAGGCGCAAGTAGTACCCAAACAGTTACACTTATTGGTTTTAAAAGAGGAGGTGTTTCCCTTGCAGTTCTTACTTTAATTATTTGGATTTTACCGGCTTGTATTTTAATGGGCGCATTGTCTTTTTTACTTACTGCATTCCCTGCAAAAAATTATACAAGCAACCTTTTCAAATTTGTGCAGCCAATGGCTATTGGATTTTTGTTGTTTGCAGTTTTTAGGGCTTATGGTATATCAATTACCAATTTTATCACTTTTATAATAATGGTATTTGCAACCATTATTACTTATGTATTTTTTAAAACGCCTTGGGTATTTCCTGTATTAATTATTGTAGGGGGAATTGCCACAAGCCTTAGTAGCAAAAGGATTCCGGAGAAGGAAGTTATAAAACCCAGGCAAATTAGATGGACGAATATTTGGTTATTTGTTATCATTTTTATTATTGCAGGAGTAATGAGTGAAACAGCAAGAAAACAACAATGGCAAAATAGAAAAGCGTACAATTTATTTGAGAATTTTTACCGGTTTGGAAGTTTTGTTTTCGGTGGGGGAGATGTTTTATTACCTATGATGTTGGACCAGTATGTGGAAAGACCAACAAGTAAAAAAGTGCTAGAGAAAAATCCTGATGCGCTTAAAATTGAAAGAAATGATTTACTTATTGGTTACGGTTTTGTAAGAGCAATACCGGGTCCTGTTTTTTCTGTAGCATCATTTACAGGCGGTATGGCATTAAAGAACAATGGTTTTACTTATCAGTTACTTGGGTGTATCATTGGCTCTATTGCCATATTTCTACCTAGTGCTTTGTTGGTTCTTTTCTTTTTTCCTGTATGGCAGTATTTAAAAAAATTCGTCGCAGTATATCGTGCATTAGAAGGGATTAATGCCGTTGTAGTAGGTTTAATGGCTGCAGCTGTGGCATACCTTCTTCATGGAATGTCGTTTTCAATTTCTCAAACCTCTGGCACATTGACTTTGGCTGTAATTTTAGGTACCTTTTTCTTTTTAAAATTTACAAAAATTCCACCTCCATTTATAGTAATATTTTGTGTGGTATTAGGTTGGGTTTTCTAGCTTAGATTTATAATATCCTTTTAAGTCTATTTCTTCCATTACTTTATCTGTAACCAAGTACCTGATTGACTTATTGGTTTTAATATTCTTCCGTATTTGAGTTGAGGATATTTCAATTAATGGAGCATTTATTATTTTAATTGTTTCAGGTAAATTACCTTCTATTTTAAAAGAAGGTCGGGGATAAATTAATATATTATAATTTAATATTATTTGTTTATAATTTTTCCATTTCTCAAAATTTTGATAACTATCACTTCCGACAATTAATGTGAAATGATGTTGCTTATATTTTTCAGATAAGTAAATTAAAGTGTCAATGGTGTAAGAAGGTTTAGGCATCGAAAATTCCACATTGCTTGCTTTTAGCTTTTTTTCATCTTCTATGGCAATTTTTACAAGAGAATATCTGTGCTGTTCATTTAATAAGGTTGAAGACTCTTTTAATGGATTTTGTGGCGAGACCACAAACCAAACTTCATCAACTTCAGTATTGTTTACAATATGGTTGGCTATAATTAAATGGCCGATATGAATCGGATTAAAAGAGCCAAAGTAAAGTCCAATCTTCATGATTGTGTTTTAATTTTAAACCTCTTCTACCAATATATGTTCAGCTTCGTTTAATCTTAAGCTTAATGTATATCCTGCTACTGAAACCGAGATAGGGTCTTTAAACGGCGCAATTTTTTCTATTGTAATTTTTTCACCAGGTACACATCCCATTTCCATTAACTTCAAAAAGATATCATCGTTCTCAAACCCTCTTATGATCACCTCTTTACCAATTTTAATTTCAGATAACTTTTTATACATTAGTACAACTTTCAATTATTACAATTTGTAAAATTAGTATTTAACCCACGGTATTAATATCGTTATAAAGAATATTATGGCAATATCATTTCATGAACTTGTACCGGTTTTACTTAAAAATAGAAAGGGCTTAAAAGCTTTTATTTTTTCTTTGTTTTCAAAAGAGGAAAGGGTGTTAAACGAAATGAATATCATTTTTTGTAGTGATGATTATTTATTAGAAATTAATAAGCAACACCTTCAACATAATTTTTATACAGATATTATTACGTTTGATTTAAGTGAGAGTAAAAGCGGTCCAATTACAGCGGAACTTTATATTAGTATTGACAGAGTGAAGGAGAACGCCTTCATATTAAGCACCAAGTTTACACTCGAATTACACAGGGTTATATTTCACGGAGCTCTTCATTTATGTGGGTATGGTGACAAGAGTAATAAGGACATTGCTATTATGAGAGCCAAAGAGGATGAATATTTGAGTTTATATTTTGAATAAAGAATTAGTTCCACGAATCACAGTTTCTTACTGAAACATCAATTTTTTTAACCGCTTTAGTTTATAATTTTACATTTGATATAGTACCACGAATCACAGTTTCTATAAGAAACATTATGTTATGACTAGAAAAAAATGGACTGCAAAGGATGACGTTACAGAGGCAGATATTAGGTTTAGAGAAAAAAGGAAATGGCAGCAGGCGTTACGTAGGTATGTTTTAGAAAAGAACGTAAGTGAAGGATACGCTATGTACTTTGGATTAAATATAGAAAGTTTCAGACAATGGATAGAAATTCAATTTACACCCGATTTAAACTGGGGT
>JANOTH010000323.1:0-9357 GCA_031416275.1 Ferruginibacter sp.
ATTCCTTCCCTCGGGTAGGTTAGGAGGGGCCTAATTCCATTGATTAAAATCAGCCTCGGTTAATGCAGTACTTTGGTCATCTTCTCTATCATCATTGTATTCAATAATAAAATTATTGCGCCCTTCACCAATTAAAATAGAAAGATATTTTTGTTGTACCAGTTCCAGCATATTTAAGAAGATAAAAATCGCATGGATGCGGTTTTCACATTCATCAAATATTTTTTCGAAAGCCAATGTTTTGCCAGCCTTACTTATGTGCAGCAGGTGGGTACGCACACCCTCCATACTGTAGTTATATTGCACAACAGTATGCACAGGCTTGTTGTTGCGCTCATGTAAACGTTGTGCTACTTTTTCAAAGGCTTTCATCAGTTTAAACAAACTAACCGTTTGTATTTCTGTACCTTCTCCGGCTTCTTCGCCAATGCTCGATAATTCTTTTTGTAAGTTTCCTCTTTTAATCATCAACATTCTAATAGCCTCCATTTCTGCCATTTGTGCAGATGCCTCTTTAAACTTCTTGTATTCTAATATCTTATCAATAAGTTCTTGTCTTGGATCAATTTCATTGCCCTGCGCATCTATTTCTTTGCGTGGCAAAAGCATTTTTGCTTTTATACGCATCAATGTGCTTATAAATAGAATAAACTCACTGCTCAATTCAATATTCAGTTTTCCCGTTTCATGGATATGATCCAGAAAGTCATTGGTTATTTTTGTAATAGGAATATTATAAATATCAAGCTCATCTCTCTCTATAAAAAAAAGTAATAAATCAAAAGGACCTTCAAACTGGTCTAATTTTATTTGATAAGATTCGTTGGTGCTCACTATTAAACATTTGTATAAATGAAATTACTTCAAGATTTATTAAAGGCCTGTAAAAATAAGTATTTTTTACTTTGTTATTATTTACCTTAAAATAGTGGCATATAAGCTGCTTATCTGCCAAAAAAAAGCTGCCGTAAATAGTAAAATTTACGGCAGCAAATAAATTTTGTAAAACTTATTTTCTTCTTAGCTCATCACGTATTTCTGATAACAGCACATCGGTAGATGATGGGCCTGCAGGAGCTGCTTCTTCCTTTTTAGAAAGTTTTGTCGCAGTTTTTATCAGAGCAAACAATACTGCAGCTATTACAACAAACTTTATAACCGCAGCTAAAAAGTTACCGTACTTTACAGCACCCCACATTAATTTACCGATGTCTTCTGCTCCAGCCGCTTTTAAAGCAGGGGCAAGTAATAAGGGGGTAATAATATCATCTACAAGAGAAGAGATGATTGCACCAAATGCGGCACCGATTATTACGGCTACTGCAAGGTCAACAACACTACCTTTGAAGATAAATGCTTTAAATTCTTTTACTAAGCTCATTTTGGTTGTTTTAGGTAAATAAAAGATAATATTACAAATAGAAGAAATTTTATTTATAAATAGATAATTTAAATACACAATTTTACGAATTAGGAATAATTATAAATATGAGTAGTAATAGATCGGTCAATATTTTCATTTTCATATTACTGTCACTTGTTTGGGGAAGCAGTTTTATATTAATTAAAAAAGGACTTGTAGGTCTTACTGCATTTCAGGTGGCTTCGTTAAGAATTATTTCTTCGGGTTTAATTTTATTGCCCCTAGCTATAAGATGTATCAAAACTATTTCGCAAAAAAAATTGATATTGATATTTCTTTCTGGGTTCTTGGGTAGTCTGGCGCCTTCCCTTCTTTTCTGTATTGCTCAGCAAAGAATCGATAGTTCCCTTGTAGGTACATTAAATGCCCTTACGCCAATCTGCACCATCATTCTTGGTGCCCTCTTTTTTAAAACTAACACAGCCCGAAACAAAATACTTGGAATCTTAACTTCTTTTACAGGGAGTATTCTTCTATTTTTTGCGCAGCCAACTTTTAGCGAAAACAGTAACATTGCCGATGTTTTACTTGTTTTCATTGCTACTGTTTGTTACGGTATCAATGTAAATATTGTGGGTAAATACCTTAAAGATATTCCTTCAATAAATATTGTTTCAGTAGCACTTGCATTAAATGCAATTCCTGCGTCCATCTTACTTTATTATACCGGCTATTTTCAGGAAGATATTTTTAGTAAAGTAATGCTTGAATCAACCGGATATACGATCTTACTTGGTGTTATTGGCACGGCAGCTGCTACCGTAATTTTCTATATGCTTATAAAAAGAGCAGGTGTAGTTTTTTCGTCTATGGTTACCTATGCAATACCCGCCGTAGCTTTAATTTGGGGAATTATTTATGGAGAAGCTGTAGGCTGGAAACAAATTGTTTGCCTGCTAATTATTTTAAGTGGTGTATTTATTGCGAGTAGATCAAAACAACAGCCATCTAATTAAAAAGTAATTTCTTTTTAACACCTGTATAATTATCAAAAAATATTATTTCCTTTCTTTCGTTGTTGATGAGTGCTTTATTGCCAAGTATACTGCTGCCTTTATTGTTGTAAAACTGTAAGTACAATGTATCGCCGTTTTTTGTGTATTTACCGGGGTAAGATGTGTTTTTTAAACTGTCAAACAACTCTCTGTAAAATTCGAAAAAATTATTTTCTCTAATTACAAAATAGGCATCGTTCATATCTGCAAATGCCTTGTAGGTACTAACAATTTTAGATGATTGAAAAATAGCCGCATCTCTTTTGAAGCTTAGCCCTGGGCTGCAAGCATTTATTACTACTGATAAACAAACTATAATTAGTATGAGGTATTTTTTTAATTCCATTTCATAAAATTAAGCATCTTTTAAACTTTATTTTTAAATAGGTGGAAGAATTAAATCGAAAATGATTGGCTCACATTGTTTGTTTTATATATGCTCGCTGATAATTATTCGTTCCTCGAGATAAAAATGGATAAATATTCTATCAGTGCTTTTCCTAATTATGAAAGTAGTTTTCCCGTTACGGAGTATTACATAATTTATGATTGTGCAAATTGCAGCCCTAAATGAAAGAGAAGATGATGAAATGCATGAAAATAGCCTTGGCGATATTAATTTTTGCGGTACAAACTAATGATACTTCTGCACAACTTGTAAAAAAGGACACAGGTAATATTAAAAATTTGCCCGATATAACTGTAGTAGGTAGAAACAGTAAAAGCGATTACCAACAAATGCCGGAAATAGTTGGTACCAATATTTATGCAGGCAAAAAAAGCACCTTAATTGTTCTAGATAACGTACAGGGAAATGTTGTAACAAACAATATGCGTCAGGTTTTGGCAAAGGTACCGGGTATACATATTTGGGAAAGCGATGCAAGCGGAATACAAATTGGTATTGCAGCTAGAGGACTTAGCCCAAACAGAAGCTGGGAATTTAATGTGCGCCAAAACGGATACGATATTGCAGCCGATCCATTTGGTTATCCTGAAGCTTATTACAATCCTCAATTGCAGGCGGTACAACGTATTGAAGTAGTTAGAGGGCAAGGCGCATTGCAATACGGACCACAATTTGGTGGTCTAGTAAATTATATTTTACGCAACGGTAGCGAAATAAATAAGCCATTTGAATTTGAAACGCAACAAACTGTGGGTAATAATAATTTAATTAACAGCTACAATGCTATTGGCGGCAAAAAAGGAAAAGTAAATTATTACTCTTTTTTCGATCATAGAAGCGGCGATGGTTGGAGAGCAAACAGCCGATATTTTACCAATAATGGTTTTGCTACGGTAACGTATAAAGTAACAGATAAATTTTCATTAACTGCGGAGCTAATGCATGCACAATTGCGGAGCCAGCAGGCCGGTGGCCTTACCGATGCGCAGCTAAAAACAGATGCAAAGCAAAGTTTTAGAAGCCGCAATTGGTTTGATATAAAATGGACAACACCTGCAATAATAGCAAACGTAAATATTAATGAAAAGACAGTTTGGAATACAAAATTGTTTGGAACTATTGGAGATAGAAATAGCGTAGGATTTTTGCAACCAATAACAGTTAAGGATACCATAAACGCTGCAACACTACAATATAATAATCGTTCTATAACAATCGATAACTATAGAAATTATGGTTTAGAAAGTAGGATTCTTACTGCCTACAACCTTGGTAAAATGAAAAATACCATTTCTGGCGGTGTTCGTTTATATACCGGAACTACCTACAGGCAAGCAGATGGTAAAGGAACAACAGGCACGGATTACGATGTTACTGTTATTGGTAATTATCCAAGAGACTATAAATTTAAATCAAAGAATGCTGCGGTGTTTGTTGAGAATATTTTTAGAGTAGGAAAAAATTTACTGTTGATACCGGGTGTACGATATGAATGGTTGCAAGGTGCGGCTAGTGGCAGAAATGGTTACAATGCTAATGGCACAGAAATTTTGATACAAAATATACAACGCAGTAGAAGCTTTCTACTTGGAGGTTTTGGAGCGGAATACCATGTATCAACAGCAACTGAATTGTATGCAAATGCTACACAGGCTTACAGACCAATTCAATTTGCAAACTTGCAGGCTCCGCCAACCATTGATGATGTTGTAGATCAGAATTTAAAGGATGCAAAAGGATACAATCTTGATTTAGGATATAGAGGAAAAGTAAAAAACTATTTACAGTTTGATGTGAGCAGTTTCTATCTCCAATATAATAACAGGATAGGTACAATTACACCTAGAGGTACTACAAGAAGGTTTGTTACAAATGTGGGAGCAAGCACTAGCAAAGGCTTTGAGACTTTTGTAGAGTTCAGTCCTGTAAAAGCTTTTTCGAAAGAACAAAATGTTGATGTTTCTTTATTTAGCTCTTATAGCTACACCGATGCTCGCTACAGCAGCGATCATAAAGATGCTGCCACAAAAGGAAAAAAAGTAGAGAATGCACCAACTAATATTTTTAGAGGGGGTTTAAACTTTACTTACAAAGATTTTGTTTTTACTACTCAGTTTAGTTCAGTTGGGTCAACATTTAGTGATGCCAATAACACAGAGAAACCATCAGCTAATGCACAGGTTGGCTTAATTCCTTCCTACAGCGTAACAGACTTTACAGGTTCATACAAAATAAACAAATCAATAAAAATTAAAGCAGGATTAAACAACGCTTTTGATAAAAGATATTTTACCCGCCGTGCTGGTGGTTATCCTGGTCCGGGTGCATTACCCTCCGATGGACGAACATTCTTCATTAGCTTAGGAGCAAAGATTTAAAAAATTGAGCGGTAGTTTTCTACCGCTTTTTTTTTGCTGGCTTTTTTAATTAAAAATTGGAGATCTATTATTTACATTATGATTTTGTTGGTTTGGCTTTGATATTTTGATTAAAGTTTTTCGGTTCAAATTACATCCTAATGTTTCCCCATTTTTTTTTAGCTAGTTCACACATACGAAAACATAATAATCACGAATCAAAAGTTATTTGTTAGATAAGACTAACAATAGTATTTTCGTTATCTAAATTACTATTGTGAAAGTTTTTTTAATTAAAGGTTGGGTTCTAATGACGCTAATGGCTTTATGTGTGTTAGCAAATGCTCAAGGTGTAAATATTTCGGGGAAAATTACAAGTAAGGGTATAAGTGTTGAAGCTGCTACCATTAAACTTTCCAATACAAAAAGCGCTACATTATCTGATAGCAATGGAATTTATCTCATTTCAAATTTGCAAGCTGGCAACTATGTGTTGGTTATAAGCAGAATTGGCTTCGCTACAGCAACAAAAAGGATTACACTGCAGAATGCCGAACAATTAGTGTTGGATATTGAGCTCGAAGAAACCCAAAGTAATTTAAACGAAGTCGTTGTAACAGGTACACTAAAAGAAGTAAGGCGAACAGAAAGCCCCGTGCCCGTTGAAGTTTATACGCCTGCATTTTTTAAGAAAAACCCAACCCCAAACATATTTGATGCTTTGCAGAATATTAATGGCGTAAGACCACAGTTGAATTGTAATATTTGTAACACCGGCGATATACATATAAATGGCCTTGAAGGGCCTTACACAATGGTATTGATAGATGGAATGCCAATAGTAAGCAGCCTGTCTACAGTGTATGGATTATCAGGTATACCAAATAGTTTGGTAGAAAGAATAGAAATAGTAAAGGGTCCTGCATCATCGTTGTATGGCAGTGAAGCTGTTGGCGGTTTAATAAATATCATTACAAAAAATCCGCTTAAAGCATCCAAACTATCGGTAGATGTTTTTATTACAAGCTGGCGGGAATTGAATGTGGACCTCGGTTTTAAAGCAGCTGTAGGAAAAAAACTGACTTCACTTACTGGCATAAATGTGTTTAATTATGGAAATATAAAAGATAACAACAACGATAATTTTACTGATGTAACGTTACAAAAGAGAATCTCTGTTTTTCAAAAATGGAATATAGCCCGATTAAATAACAAAGTGTTTACCATGGCAGCACGTTACTTTAATGAAGATAGGTGGGGCGGAGATCTGAGATGGACAAAGCAATTTAGAGGCGGAGATAGTGTTTATGGAGAAAGTATTTATACCAAGCGGTGGGAATTTTTAGCCAATTACCAATTGCCAACAAAGGAAAAACTCATGCTTTCATTTTCCTATAACAATCATGATCAGGATAGCCGCTACGGAACTACTTCATATATAGCAAAACAACAAATTGCATTTACCCAACTCACATGGGATAAGACTTTTAAAAATCATGATGCATTGGCGGGCATAGCTTTTAGAACTACCTTTTACGACGACAATACACCTGCAACGGTAAAGCCAACACTTGAAAATAACCCACAAAAAACCTTGCTACCAGGTATTTTTTTGCAGGATGAAATTACCCTCTCACCAAAGCAAAAACTATTACTTGGTTTTAGGTACGATTATAACACAGATCATGGCAATATTTACACGCCACGTATTGCATACAAATGGAGTATCAATAAAAACAATATTGTAAGAGTTAATGCAGGTACAGGTTTTAGAGTTGTCAATTTATTTACCGAAGACCATGCGGCACTTACCGGCGCAAGAACGGTAGAAATTAAAGGAGATTTAAAACCTGAAAAAACATACAACGTCAACATAAATTACCTCATAAAAATAAACTCTGGTAACGGTTATTTTATTGGGCTAGATGTAAGCACTTGGTATACCTTTTTTAACAATAGAATTATTGGTGATTTTGATACCGATCCTAATAAAATTATTTATGATAATTTGACGGGCTTTGCAGAAAGCAAAGGGATTAGCGCTAATGTAGATATAAACTTTACAAATGGTTTGAAGATATTATTGGGAGCAACTTTTCAAGATGTATCTACAACAACTAATAGTGTAAAACAAAAGCAAATACTTACCGAAAAGATTACAGGTACTTGGGCTGTGTCTTATAAAATACCATCATTGCATTTGGGTATAGATTATACAGGAAATGTGTATGGCCCTATGCGCCTGCCTCTTGTCGGAAAACTTGATCCTCGAAAGCCGTATAGCCCAACCTGGAGTATACAAAATATACAGTTTGTATATGATGGAATAAAGAGAATAGAGTTATATAGTGGTATAAAAAATCTGCTAAATTTCACGCCCAACAAAGGCAATCCTTTTATAATTGCAAGGGCAAATGACCCCTTCGATAAAGATGTAAAATTTGAACAAAACGGACAGGTAGCTATCACTCCAAATAATCCTTACGGGTTAACATTTGATCCAAATTATATTTATGCACCAAACCAAGGGATTAGGTTTTTTTTAGGTGTTAGATATGGTATAAAATAAAAAATGCAAAGTTGCAGATCTGTCCAAATGTGCTGTTTTACATCAAATTATTAGAGATTTTTATGGTTTAATAAAAGTTTGTATAGCTCTCCAACGTTTCTGTTTAAGTTGTATCAATCATTAACAAATCAGCTCTAATGGAAACTGCCTTTGCCTTAATTTAAACTTGTATGTAAGTGGTTATAAAATGAGAGGGTGTGTCGTAATTATGAAACAGCCTCTTCGCATTATTTTACCCGTATTGTTCAATAATTAATTTTAAATCGGTGGGTATTTCCATCGTTTTTAAAGGCGGCACATTAGCGCCACCAGTGTTGCCTGTCGGTACTTTTCCAACAAATGACTTTACTCCGCCAACCAAAAGTCTTGGCAACTGTCCTAATATTTCTTTTGTATCTTTTATCTTAATCCCAAAACAAAGCATTTTCCAATGAACCACGGTGTGCTCTATTGCATATGGTTGTGCAAGAATGTGGGCTCTTTCTAAATGGTGCCAGCCTTGTTGATATTGCCCTTTTGATATAAACTCTTGGGCTTTATTCAACTCTTCTTTATAATATTTAGATAAGTTCTTGTTCATAATATGGTATTTAATAATGAACTTTTTTTCGAAAGAGTTACGGGTTTTTTATTTAACTAAAACCTTAGCTTAATACCTCCATTCACTACAAAGCCATCAACAGGTGCATAGATATCTCTGAATGTTGGGTTAGCAACAGAGCCGGTAAAAATGGTATCAAATCTTGTTTGCCTTGTATCAGTAAAATTTTCAAAATTGATAAAGATGGAAAAATGCTCCCAAATTTTTTCACCCATTAAACCATAGGTCCAATAAGACTTTCCTATTGCACCATCACTTAACTTTTGAGGGCTAAAATAATATGCTTCTACACCGATCTTTAGCTTTTCGTCTTTTTCATACATCAACACATTATTAAGCCTGTGCTTTGCTGTTAAAGGAAACCGGTTTTTTGTATTATTAAAATTAGTGTTTACATCAGCATAAGTATACCCTACAAATAATTTAAAATCACTGTATGTAAACCGAAGGTTTGTTTCCATTCCTTTGGTATCAATGTTGCCATTTGCATTCAAGAATTGATTGTTATTAACGTCTACTTTCGTTAACAGCAACGGTCTATTGAGTTTGGTGTAAAAAAATAATTGATTAAGTGCAAAGCCTACTTCGCCTATTTTGGTACGGTAGTTTATATCAAAGTTTCCACCGGCAGAACGTTCGTTTTGTGTAAGGCTTTGATTGATTGGAAGTATATTTTGGAATTGTGTTTTTTCTGCTTCTTCGTTAAATACTGTTGGTGTTTTGTAACCCAAACCACCTCCTAATCTTGCTGTAAGTTTTGGATTTACTTTTAGCATAGCAGATACTCTTGGCAATAATTCGAAACCAAACTGCTCTACATAGTCGCCTCGTAAGCCTGTTTCTAGCGTAAATTTTTGTGATGGAGACCAAGTGTTTTGAATAAATATTCCGAGTGTATTGTAGTTGTAATTTCTCAGCGCATTACTGCTTTGAGTATTCTCTTTAAAATTATCTGTTAGATAGTTAGCTCCTACAACCCAATCTGATTTTTCACCATTACTGC
>JANOTH010000324.1:0-8116 GCA_031416275.1 Ferruginibacter sp.
ATTGAACAATTTTCAAAAAAATTAGATAGATTAAGAGCTGGTGAGGAATATAAGGTTACTAATTATTTATCTGAAAATAGAACTAAAGATGAAAAAGGAATTTTATCCCGTGCAATTTTAGAAAATAGCCCAGATTGTATAAAAATTATTGATAAAGATGGGAAAATAGAATTTATGAATGATAAGGGTATTTGTCTCTTAGAATTGCAGGATTTTGAAGAGGTTCAAAATAAATTTTGGTGGGATTTGTGGGAGCAGGAAGATCAACACCTTATTCAAAATGCCTTTACACAAGCTTTAAATAAAGAGAAAGTTCACTTTCAGGCATCGGCAAAAACAGCAAAGGGTAATTTAAAGTGGTGGGATGTAATTGTGTTACCTATGCAAATAAATGAGGCAGGCCAAACGGAACAGCTCCTTACAGTATCACGAGAGATAACTGATTATAAAAATGCCAACTTAAAAATTCTTGAAAGCGAGAAACATTTTAGGCAGTTAGCAGATATGATGCCCACCAAAATAAGCAATGCTACCGCTGATGGTAGTTTCCTCTATTTAAATAATACATGGCTTGATTATACAGGTAAAAGTTTTGAAGACCTAAAAGGGTTTGGGTATTACAGCATTTTGCATGCAGACGAAGCAGAGATTTTTACAAATAATTTTTTACGTGCAGCCCAAACAGAAAATATCTTTAAAATGGAACTGCGTATTTTAGATACAAAAGGAGCATATAAATGGCACCTCATACTAGCTAAACCTATAAAAGACAGTGCAGGTAAAACAACAACCTGGCTGTGCAATACAATAGAAATACACGAGCAAATAAAACAAAAAAAATTGCTTGAAATGGCCGTTGCTGAAAGAACATTAGAGCTGGAGATTGCTAACAAACAACTCATTTACCAAAACAAAGAAAAAGAAAAACGTTCGATAGAGTTAGGCGTTGCAAATATTGAGCTTGCTTATCAAAATAAAGAAAAGGAACAACGATCTGTAGAATTAGGCATTGCTAATATCGAACTGGCTTTTCAAAATACAGAGAAGGAAAAAAGATCTGTAGAATTAGGAATTGCCAATATTGAACTGGCTTATCAAAATAAAGAAAAGGAAAAAAGATCTGCTGAATTATTGATTGCTAATGCGGAATTACATTCCTTTACCTACGTTGCCAGCCACGATCTGCAGGAACCTCTTAGAAAAATAAAGTTTTTTGCAGATAGAATTATAGAGACGGAATTAGAAAAATTAAGTGAAACCGGGCAGGACTATTTTAGACGTATACACAATGCGTCTCTGCGAATGAGCCGATTGATAAATGACCTGCTATCTTTTTCTAAAGTAAATAATGTTGATAGGCTAATGGAATTTACCGATCTTAAATCGATGGTGCAGGAGGTAGAAGAAGAACTAAAAGAAAGTATAGAGAATAAACACATCATTATTGACATACAAAGTACTTGCAAAATAAATGTGATTGTATTTCAGTTTAGGCAACTGTTGCACAACCTGTTGGGTAACTCTATAAAATTTGCACAGCCAGATGTAACTCCTAACATTACTATTAGCAGCCAAATTACATTAGGTAAAGATTTGAAAAATGACGAGCTGGTTGCTGATAATAGTTATTGCCATATATCAATAAAGGACAATGGTATTGGTTTTGAGCCCGAATACAGCAAACGAATTTTTGAAGTTTTTCAACGGTTGAACAGCAAAGAGATGTACAATGGCACCGGTATTGGACTGGCCATTGTAAAAAAAATTGTAGATAACCACAATGGTATTATTACAGCTACAAGTGTAATTGGAGAAGGAGCAACTTTTGATATTTATTTGCCATTGTAAAATAAATTTTATTATTTCTTTGTCGTACAGTTCGGGTCTTCAAGATCTATTGGGGTTGTATTTTCTTACTTATTCTTGTCGATGTTAGTGGGTGTGATAATGGCAATTATAAAACACCCCTACTAGAGATGCATACCCTAGCCCCTAATAGTGCAGAGATGAAGACTCTAGAAATGAGGCGTGGCCGTTGTGGAATTGCTTTCTGTGCGGAGCTACAATAATATTCCAAAGTAGAACATCGATGAAATTAGCCGCACAGATACACTTCCGCACTTGGCTATGCTGCATACCTGCGCTAGATTGTCCGAGAGGTTGCTAAGAAAAATCGCCGCTGGTTAAAAACCAAGCGGCGGCGAAAATTTTAGCGAAGACTAGGTAGACATAGGACTGTTGAAAGCAACGTTTGGCAGGGGCCGAGGGATTTTCCTTTTGAAAATTTATTTCACATTTATAATAATTCAAAGTAAAGGCAGAAATGAGGCGTGGGCTTTTTGTCGAATGGCTTTCTGTGCGGAGCTATAATTAGATTTCCAAAGCAGAACATATTTGAAACTAGCCGAACTTTTTTTGCCGTCCTTACGGCAGATACGCTTCCGCACTTGGCAAGTCAGCATATCTACTAGGATGGGCTTTAGCGCCTTATCAATTGCTTTTGGTTTGCTCAATAATCATTAGTTTATCTTTTACATGAATTGTGTAAGTCGTTCCCAATTGAATAGTTTGTTCAGGTGCTTTTGATGCAAGTTCAATTTCTATCTTTGTATATATTGGTACAGCACTTGTTTCGCTAATGACATAATGAATTGACGGATTAAACGCATGTGAAAATGTGTTTGCTTCTTTTTTATAGCCCATTGTATTTAAGGCAGTTTCCATCTCTGTAAATTCCTTTTTGGTTAGCTGCACATCCAATGCTTTAATTTTCTTAAATAATCGGGATTGTGTCTGGCTGTCCCATGAACGCATAAACTCCGGCATAGATAACCCATTCGTAATAACTGAATCATTAAAGCCCCAGTTTTTGTATGATGATGCTGAATAGGATGTGAGTATTGGTGTAAAATTCGGTTGGGATGGTTTGGTTGAATCTTTTTTTCTATACGGCATAATTTCACCCAACTCAAAATCACCACCTTTGAACGTATGATAATATAATGAGTCGCTGTAAAACTGCTTCCACGCAAGCTGCAATGAATCAGCTTTACCCGGTCTTTGTGTTTGAAAAATCATTACGCCGCTGCCTGCTTTATTTTCCCAGAATTCTTTTGCCAGGCTAATATGTAAAAAAGCCTCTCTTCCGGTGAGATAGATATCATAACTGGGCTTTGTATACATGGTGGTATCCTGCGAAAAAACAGCAAAGTCTTTTGTAAGAAAACTGTCCTGCATAACAGCATAAAATGCTGCTGAATCAAGAATAAGATCTACATGTCCGAGAGCAGCAACAGGTGCCGAAAATGTTTTGTTCCCCTCTTTACATGCACTGAGGCAGCACACCGTAATAAGAATTGCAAGAAGTGTTTTCATAAAATTGAGTTGATTATTTATTAAATAAAGTTGATGTTAGGCTAAAATTGAGATAGGTATTAAAGAAGGGAAACAGTTCATTAGAGATTCTTCCTTCAAAGGCATGCAGTGTATAAATAACAAGATAACGCTGTGTTCCCTGTTCATTACCCGGAGGCAAGTAAACCGAGACTTGCCGTAAAGGATCTTCCCCTGCTTTATTGTTTTGCAGAGACGCAGCCATAAACTCACGCCTTATTAATTTCCTTGCGCAATAGCTGTAAGCGAGAAACTTAATAACATCAAGCCGACTAGAAGTTTTTTCATGTTGTTATTTTTTATTGATAATCAGGATCTATTTAGTATTTCTTTACTTCTAAGCAATCTTTCGACCCTAGACGAACGTTATTGAGAAGTAAACAGTTTACAAATTTGCAAGGTCGTAAACTGACTTTTACAAGTTGTTTGTATCAAAAAAAGCTAAGTAACTACAGCTGTATAATACCAAGGCTCGGTTAATTAATTTCTACTTGCTTTTTTTTAATTTCATCCCTTATCTGATTAAAAAACTTTGCTCTTTCTTTTTCACTAAAAGTGCTGAGCTGTGTTGACTTCTTTATTAAATTTTGCAGGTTGGCAAACATTGCTGCGTTGAAACGTTCGTCGGCTGTTGCGATAAAATAAAGTACGCTGTGGTTTAAAAAAGTGAGGCGAGTATCGTCCAATTCGGCCATGTAAGTGTTATCTCCTAAAATGAGTTCATTCACAAACAACCTGTAGTCCGGAGCATCGGCTCGAGGTTCTTCACCTACCTTAAACTTCTTTCCGGTTTCTGCCTGTTTCTCTAAGTGATCTATAAGTTCTGTTGTTTTTGTGTAAAGGAGTATTGCATCTGCCTTATTTTGAAAGCAGCCAGATTCATAGTAGAAATGAATTTGACGAAGGGTACTGTTGATGCTTTCAATGTTCCATATTTCTGTTACGGGTACCTTATTGTACAACTCAATTATTTTACCGCAAACAGCTTCAAATTCACGATACCGAGGATCATCAAATGAAAATTTAACTCCCTTCATGTCGGGCTGGTCAAGAATGGATTTCATCCAAAAATAACATTTGAACTTTGCCAATTCAGGGATGAGAAAATGTACAAAGGGCGGTATATCTTTCATCAAAATATAGATGTGCTTTTTTGCAAAGCTGTTAAAATACTTGAAATTCTGTTGTACGTTTTCTAAATAATCTGCGAAACTACCGGCAGCGTCTTTCTTTAACTTTCCCGAAAAAATATAGGCATCTGTTTGTAGGTGTAACAACTGGTCAAGGGAAACTTTATACTTTGAACACAGCAATTTAATTTCTTCAAAACTCATTTGCTTTTCGCCCCTAATACGCCTGTAAGCACTGTCATTGCTAATATTCAGTACATCGGCTACATCTTCCGCCAATGAAATATGGCCCGGCAGCAAAGCCTTTATATGCTGAAAAAAAAATTGCTGTATTCCCGTTGCATCCATGGCTGGTTTGTTTAGTAATTCTTGCTTTGGGGGTACGGTCTTTTTAGTATTATCTGCCACAAAAGGTAATCATATAATAGATTTTAGCAAAAAATATTAATGTTTTATTCAACCAATCACAGCAATAGTATGCTGTGCAATTTATAGAGTATAAAGGCTTTTGATCAATTAGGAATGGGCTTCTTGAGGAGATAGTTTTGACATCAGAAATTATTATTTCAATTCAAAAACAACATCATGAAACATTTAACTAAAACACGGACCCCTTTATTAATTCTTACACTTGCTATTCTTTGCGCATCCTGTAAAAAAGACAAAGAACCAACCGTGGAAAACACCCTAACAATGCTACAGAATAAAAACTGGAAGATCACTGCTCTAACTGTTACACCGGGTTATTCGGGCGCAGCTTCCGATGATATTTACAACACATGGATGGGCCCTTGTGAAAGAGACAACCTTTTCCGTTTCAACACAGGCAATGAACTTATTTTAGATGAAGGCCCTACTAAATGTGACCCAGCAGATTTGCAAACTCAGCCCGGCATTTGGGGGTATAACGATGCTGTAAGCATGCTCAACTTTCAGCTTACGTCGCCTTCAGATGCATATTCCCTAAAGATTGTTTCTATTAACCAAGATAGTTTTGTGGGCACAGAAAGCGAGACCGCAGGGGGTATAGTTTATGTCTCCACATGGACCTTTGTAAAACAATAATTTTTAATGCGGCTGTGCTTAAAAATCTTGGTGATTTTAAAGCCTGTTTTCAACAATTAAAAAACTTTAGATCATGAAATTACTTACCACCATTTTTGCGATTCTTTTTAGTTGCAGTGTTTTTGCCCAACAATCAATTTTTGTACGGGTATACGACTTAAGTGGAAAAAAAATTCATGCAGGGCGTGTTTTAGCAGTTACTGATTCGTCCCTTCAGCTTAGGACAAATGAAAACCTAAAAATTAGCGTAACGCAAATTGGCTACATCAAAACAAAGCGATCAGCAGTAAACAATCTTGCTATTGGTTCTTTGGTTGGAGCGACCGCCCTGGCAATCGCAGGCGCTGCCAGCGCAGAGCCTGATGCAACCTGGGTTATTTTTTCGGCAGGGGAATTAGCTATGATAGGAATTGTAGTTGGATTACCGCTCGGTGCTGCAGTGGGCGGGCTTACTGTTCCCTTTAAAAAACCAAAAACTTATATCATAGGTGGTGATTTAGTAAACTGGAAGGTATTTCAATCTGTTGTTTCACAATAAACTAATGCGAAAACAAGGTACACTTGCGCCCATAAGTTTTTCAAAGTATTGCGAGCATCAATGTATGATAACGAACATTCTATTTTTTTCTCTCAATCTCCCTGTTCATTTGCTCAATATCTACCGGCTGGGAAAAGTCTCCTATCAACCATTTGCTATAGTAATCTGCCATTAGCCAAAAGAAATATTCTTCCATATCAGTATATGCGTGGCGTTGTGTTGGTAGCATTGCAAAATCAAAACGCTTGTTGGCTTTGATGAGTGCATTTACTACACGCATCGTATTGGCTGGATGTACGTTGTTATCAATTTCGCCGGTGGTGAGTAAAAGATGTCCTTTCAGATTCTTTACCAAATCCTGGTTTTTTTCGATGTTGTATAAAAAAGTCGTATCGCCTTTTTCGCTTACCAATTCTTTTACACCATGGTGCTTTTCGCTCCACAAGCGATTGTAAATAGCGTTGTCGTGATTACCGGAAGAGGAGACGGCAACTTTAAAAAAATCAGGATAGACAAGCATGGCAGCAGTGCTCATAAAACCTCCCCCTGAGTGACCATGTATACCAACACGATTAATATCAATAAATGCATACCGATCTGCTAGTTGCTCTACTGCAGCTTTTTTATCAGCAAGGCCATAGTCCCTAAGATTACCATAACCATAGTTGTGGTACCATTTGGAGCGGCTCGGGTGACCACCGCGGTTTCCTACTGTTACAACGATGGTACCTAACTGCGCAATTCTGTCAGTACGACCGCCGGGGCGGCTAAAGCCTTTTATTACGGCCTCTGTTTGCGGGCCGGGATATACATACTCTATAATGGGATACTTTTTTGTGCTATCAAAATCGAAAGGCTTGTACAATACGCCATACAAATCTGTAATGCCATCATCGGCCTTTACTTTAAATATTTGCGGAAACTTATAGCCTGCTGCAAAAAGCGAGGATAGATCGGCCGTTTCTAAATCAAGTATTTTTTTACCTTCAGCATTGTATAAGGTTGATTTGGGAATTGTATTTACTCTTGAATAATTATCAACAAAATACCTCTTGTTGTCATTCATGCTCATATTGTGTTCAAACTCTCCGCTATTTAATAATCGCAACCCAGAACCATCAAAGTTTACCCGGTATATATGAACATAATATGGGTCTTCATTTACTTCCCTTCCATTGGCAGAAAAGTACAATACACGGTTCTTTTCATCGATCCCTACTATGTCTTCGCAGTGGTATGAACCTGAGGTAATCTGGTTCTTAAGTTTGCCATTACCATCATGCAAATAAAAATGAGCCCAACCGTCTTTTTCACTCCATTGAATGAGTTCTTGCCCACCATTTATAAGTCCCAGACGCCTGCTCTCTACATAGGTATTTAATCTTTCCTCTATTAATGGTTTTACATCTCCTGTATTAACATCTACCATACATACATCAACACGTTTTAGATCCCGGCTTGTACGGTTAAAATAAATTTTTTCATTTGTACCATGCCATATTGATGGACGCCAGTCATCATCTCTTGTATTTGTTTTTTGTGGGGCAGACCATATGGCGATATCCTGATCCTTAAATAATTTTATATTGAGTTCTTTGTTTGTTTTTGCCAGCATATCAAAAAGAAGCACATATTCTATTGGAGCTTCTTTTTCTCCGGGCATTTGGTATTTATATGTTTCAATAGTTGGACGTGGTTCTGCAATACTATTTATTACCCAAAGATCTTTTACACTCCGCTGATCAACTTTTACTGTAACAAAACGCTTTGAATCGGGTGACCAATATATGGCAGAAGGCTTTCGTTTATCCTTGTTCTTTTCTTTATCTACATTGGTCTCATTCTGACTGGATCCAAAACCGAAATATTCTACACCATTTGTTGTTAGTTTGTTTTCAACTATGGTACTGTCATCTTCTTTCTGCAAAGCTTTTTCATAGTTAGCCTTGTCCATCCAATAAAGGTTATTTTGTTTTGCAAAAACGATTGT
>JANOTH010000325.1:0-3659 GCA_031416275.1 Ferruginibacter sp.
GCGGAGGCGCACAGTTTCACGAAGTATATTAATTGTACCGCAAATGATTCACTACTCATACTTTTTTAAATATCTGTAGAAACACCCCGTTTAACTGTGTGGATAGCGGGCAAAATAATCGCCTACTAGAAAGATATACAGAATTAAAACACTCATCAACAATTATGGAAACACAAAAACACCAACAGCACTTAAACTCCCAAAAAGAAATAGAAAAAATTCATTAAAAAATTTAACTTACAAGGAATCGATCATTAAGCCAAAACATTTTTAACTCACAACCTCTTTGCAAAATGAAATTTCTAATCGTATTTCTATTATCCATCACCACCATTATTTACGCCACAGCACAAAAAAAATTTGAACTTGGTGATCTTGCTAAACTTACTTCTATGAGCGATCCGCAAATATCGCCTGATGGAAAAAACATAGTAATGGTTGTATCCCGACCGGAATACAAACAAAATATAAGCAACGCCGAATTGGTAATGATTGATATTGCCTCGGGTAAACAAACTGTGCTTACCCAAAATCGTTCTGCAGTTTCGCAACCAAGGTGGTCGCCTGACGGCACCCAACTTGCCTTTTTAGCAAAAGCAGGAACAGGTAAAGAGGCAGCGAATCAAATATTTATCCTCACAACATTTGGCGAAGCGAAGCAACTTACTAAAGCGCATAAAGGAATACAGCATTTTAGCTGGAAACCCAATGGAGAATCTATTGCCTTTGTAACTTCTGACGAACCATTGAACAAAGCAGAGGCTGAAAGAGGTAACGATGCCTTTGAGGTAGGAAACAATGATATGTTTTTAATTGCGGCACCTACTCCCTCACATATTTGGTTAATTAATGCGGCTGGCGGCGAAGCTAAAAGATTAACCTCGGGTTCGTGGAGCTTACCCGTTACAATCCCACCCGGCGCACCATCATCACCACTTTCATGGTCGCCAGATGGGACGAAAATTGCTTTTGTAAAAGTAACAGGACCTCATTCAGGAGACGGACCAAACAGAAGTGTTCAATTGCTGAATGTTGAAACAGGAACCATCACGCCACTTACCGGTCGTAGCAAGTTCGAGGGTTATCCCTCATTTTCTGCCGATGGTAATTCCATTTATTACTCGTACAGCAGGGGCGGTCTTCAAGGAGATATTAATGATATTTATGTAACACCTACAACAGGTGGCGAAGGCCGTGGTGTTACCACCAACATAGATAGGGAAATGAGCCGTGCCTTTTGGATGCCTGATGGCAAAAGCCTATTAGTGGGCGGTCATGACGATAACAGGGTTTCGTTATGGGTACAACCATTGGATGGCGTTGCTAAAAAATTAAACCTTGGCTCTCTAAGTCCATCGTGGTCCTTTTGGATTGATGCTTCTGTAGATAAAACCGGCGCCATTGCATTTACTGCAGCTGACCCAATGCAACCCGTCGAGTTATATTATATGTCCTCACCTTCAGCACAACCACGCCGCCTGACTGATTTTAATAAGGAAGTTCGCTCAATGCAGTTGGGCAAAACAGAAACTATTCGCTGGGAACTCGACAATTTTAAACATAATGGAATACTAACTTATCCAACAGACTATGTTGCCGGAAATAAGTACCCATTGGTGCTAATAGTGCACGGAGGTCCGGCCGCCGCTTCTGTTGAAACATTTTCTTCGCGAACACAACTGCTGGCCAATAAAGGTTATTTTGTTTTTGAGCCAAACTACAGGGGAAGTGATAATATGGGAAGTGCATATAAAAAAGCCATCATTAAAGATGCAGGAGCAGGCCCTGGTCGAGATGTAATGGCAGGCTTATCCAAACTAAAAAATACCGGGATGATTGATACGGCACGAATAGGCGTAACGGGCTGGTCATACGGCGGCTATATGACGGTTTGGTTAGCGGGTCATTATCCTGGCTTTAAAGCTGCAATAGCCGGCGCTGCGGTAACCGATTGGGTGGACCAGTATAACTTAGGCGATGCAAATGTAAACCGTGCTGCAGCTATTGGCGGGTCTCCATGGGTAGGTGATAATATGAAATTATATGTTGACCAATCGCCGATTACTATGGCACATAAAATAACGGCTCCTACTCTCATACTTGCAAATATTGGTGACCCTCGTGTGCCCGTTACCCAGTCGTATAAGTTGTACCATGTATTAAAAGATAATGGTGTACAAACTAAATTTATTGCATGGAATATACCCGCTCACAATGCAAGCGATCCGGTGCGGCAAATGGAAGTGAGCCGCCTTTGGCTTGACTGGATGGATAGATATCTGATGAACAAAACAAATTAAAAAATGCATGAAAAGTATGAACGATCAATGCTGATTATTTTTTTTGCAAAAGGGATATGGCATTCGCTAAGAAGACATAAATACAAACACAACAGCGTAATGATTTCTTCGGCTCTGTTGGTGCTTCGCTACTTTCTTAGCTTCTATCTTCGCCGCCGCTTGGTTTTTAACCAGCGGCGAACAATAATATCCATTGCCTGCATTCGTGGCACACGAAAGCATTACAAAACTTTTCTTAGTTTGAACTAGAAGCAACCATTAAATTTGAGAAGAAACGGGAGCGAAGGTCTTGTGAGCCACCAGGCTATGCGAAGAAAACTATTAAAGTACTTTATCTTTAAATATTAAATTATTAAAGACAGGCTAAGACCTTTTAAAATCTTATGGGATATTTAGCCGCTTTTGGCGTAGTCTTTTTATTTATAGTTGGCATTTACAGTTTTGGCTATGCGGCAAAACAAACCTCCTTGCTTTTTGTTGTTTTTCTGGAGACGGTATTTGGTTTAATACTAATTTTCCCCTTACTCTTTTTAGTTGATAATATCGGTTTGAGAGAAATATTTTCAATGCCCACAAAACAAAACTTATTATGGTTGGGCACAGCAGCATTGTTGGGATTTGTGCTGGGCAATTATTTTTCACTAATGCACATAAAGCAGGCGGGAGAAAAACTAAATAGTCTTTTATCACCCGCCATCACAGCGCTGACGATTGTATTAAGTTACTTTTTTTTACAAGATGAACTTGCCATATATCAATGGATAGGTATTTTAGTTGCTTTGCTTGCGATCATTTTATTCCTACTTAAACAAAAAGACGTAACCGCTAAAAGGCAAAGTTATAAAGCCCTCTTTAGTGGGCTCGCCACAATTATCTGTATATCGCTTACAATAATTTGTACTATAAAAGGAGTAGGTAATCTCCCTTTTTTGCTGGCAATATGGTTGAGGATATTAGTGGCCTTTATTATTTTAATACCAACAGTTATTTTCTCAAAAAGAGCAACTATTAGCTTTCCGAAAGCCATTTCATTTTATGCTGCTATTGTTATTGGCGTATTGGCTCAAACAATTGGTGCTGCATACCTGTGGCTTTACGCATCTTTTCATATTTCTGTATCTATCTTTCAAATTATATTGGCAACGCTGCCGCTGTTTATGTATGCAATTGATGTGTACCTTCTCAAAAAGACCCAACCTTCCTTTTACTTTTTAGCTACAGCTTTTGTAGCTGCTGTAGGTGTTACAATTTGTATGTTGTAAAAAGATGATTGTCATATGATGACATTCTTTCGCAGTTATTTTATTGCACAAAGTTTTAAATCAATCTCTTAAAATATTTTTTATGGATGTAAGGAAT
>JANOTH010000326.1:0-4738 GCA_031416275.1 Ferruginibacter sp.
CTGTTATCCTCACCCCCGAGACAAGGGGGCATGTCTGCCAAAAATTTCATCACCCCACAGTATTCGATCTTTATCGATTGGTTTGATATAGCAAAGATAGGTGAATAGGCTTTATGTTGAATTTATTTTAAAGTAATTTCAAATAAATTAAGTAATTATCAAAATAAATGCTACTTTGTTTGATAAAAATTTAAAACCTCAACAGAAATGGCCAATAAATTGAATTTTGACAAACTAGATTCACAGATCATTAATGTAATGATGAACGATGCGGAAATATCTTATGCCGAACTAGGTAAAAAACTTTTTGTTAGTGCAGGTACCATACACGTTAGGATAAAAAAGCTGCAGGATTTAAATATTATTACCGGCACACAAATGACGATTAATACAAAATTGGTTGGATATGACTGCACTGCTTTTGTTGGTATATACCTTGAGAAGAGTTCATTATACGATACAGTGGCAAAGGAGCTCGAAAAAATTCCCGAGATTGTTCGCCTTAATTACATAACAGGAAACTACAGCATGTTTATAGAAATTATTTGCACAGATATCAGCCAGCTTAGAAAAGTGCTACACGACGATCTTCAAAATATAAAAGGTATTGAACGGACAGAGACCTTTATTTCTTTACAGGAGGGGTTTAATCGCAAAGTACCAATTACAGAAAAAGATTAATTTATAATTCCCTTTGAAGAAACTCTTTTAATGCACTTTGGTAAACAGATTTTACATTTCCAACCCTTTTTAAAAAATCATTTCTCAATATAGTGCTACTATTAATTGTTTTTGCGTAAGAAACAGCTTCCGCAAATCTGTTCCGCTTTTCCTTTTGCGCACCACTTGGTACGATGTTACTCATATCAGGGTATTTGCTAACTACCGTTTTATCACCATATTTTTTTATTACAATATCCCCTAACTTAGAATTTCTCTTCTTTATATTTTCTCCTACCATTACCATCGTAATCATTTTTGCAAAAGTATTTATTTATCTCAACTCCTATTTTAAAATTCATCCTTCGTTTTCCACATTTATCCAACGTAGGATGAGACCTTTATAAATTTTGATAATAACAGCCCTGTAAATAGTTTTGATATTTAAAAGTCCATTTGTTTTGTGTCTTTGCCCAAGTTTGTGATGCTTAGAAATTGCCACTGTTGATATTGGGGAATTCCTACTTTATGCCTACACAATTATTTTTTCTATGTAGAATAACTACTACATGACTTAGAGTTTCTTTTATAAAAATTATTTATACATATTATATAAACATAAAGTTTAAATTAATGATAACAAATATTTTGCACTGAAAAAATCGCTACCTCATTTTTATAACTTGTTAAAACAGGTTTTTAAGCTAACAAACTATACAATATGAACTAAGTAACAACGTTTACACTATTGTAGAAAATATTCCCACAATTGAGAACCAAATATTATAATTTCATGTTTATTGATTCCCGTTTTAAACAAATCCAATAGTAGCAATTTCCTTAATATCTCTATATACTAATCCCCACAATACCTATGAAAACCCAAATGTGCCTTATGGCCAAGCCTACCTATCTTCAAAACATCGTATTACTCACAATATTATTTGTTGTAATATTCTTGCAACCCACAAATGTAAAAGCGCAGTTTGGCAACAGCGCATGTATGGGTGCAAGTACGACCAAATTCACACTAAATTCCACAAACGTTACCCTGCTGTCTGGCACAGCGGGGACAGTAGGTGTGAAATATAAATTTACTAATGCATATTTGGGAGCCACCAGTGCAACTTCTATAGATGTGATTGCTGAATTAATAGCAATACAATATGGTACAGTATATAATGCAACGAGGTATACTTTCACCAATGATCAAATAGGAAACCCCCCATCGGCATCGGGGTTCGGTATTGATGGCAATTTTCAGCCGTCGTTTGTTGCCGGCAGTACAGCTTTTACGCAACCTAATGGTACCAACGAAAATATCTTTTCAACATGGAAATTTTCTTTTGTCTTAAATTCCAATAATGCAACTCCTATATATCTGCCCATTATTGCGCAGGCTATAGACAATGATGGAGTTGCAGGTTCTGCCACAAGTGTAACCATAAGAGAAAGTGTGCAAAGTGTTACAAACCCAACTGCAGCTACTACTGCTGTAACCACACAGGAAACCTACAATGCTACCACTAAAACATTTCTTGGTCCCGCTGTAAACCAGGCTGGTATAGGAACAGGCACAGATTTTATTGGATATTTTTATTATAATAACGTAAGTACGATCACATTAAAATTTAATCATAATATAGTAGTTGCAGGTGGTTCAGATTTAAGCAATGCCGGAAATAGTCGTTATTCCTCCGTACACCTTGGCTGTGATTATACTGGTGATAAAAACTTTGTTTTACAAAATATAAGCGGTAATGTTTACAATGATGCAAACGGAATAACTGATAATACAATAAGCGGCGCAGGCACAAATGGAGCTTCAACATTATATGCTATTTTATACGACAATACTTCTGGTAATGTTTTAGCAACTTCTACCGTTTCGGCAGGGGGCGGTTACAGTTTTGCAGGTATTACACCTGGCGATAACTATACTATATATTTAAGTACTACGGTAGCAACTGTTGGTCAAACAGCCATACCTACTTTGACTCCTCCAACAGGCTATGCTTATGTGGGCGAATTTTTTGGAACCGGTGCCGGTACAGATGGTACAGCGAATGGTATTTTACCATTAGGTGTTGTAAATGCTACAGCTACCAATGCAAATTTTGGAATAGATCAAATACCGGTAGCTAATAATTATACCATGACTGCTCAGGCAAATCCTGGCGGTACAACCACAGTTAAAGTGCCTATAGCTGCATTTTCTGCTACAGATGCGGAAGATGGGGCTTATGCAACAGGTTTGAGTGGCAAAAAAGTTACCCTAAACCCTGCCACAAACGGAACCCTGTTTTATAATGGAGTAGCAGTTTCGGTTTCTACCATCATCACCAATTTTGATCCAAATTTAGTAACTATAGATCCTGCTGGTACTACGGCCACTGCAGTTACACCAACTTTTACCTTTTCCGTTTTTGATGCAGCAGATGTTCCGAGTGCAGCTAAAACTATTACAATGCCTTTAGGCGTACCTGCTGGTATAAGCGGTAGTATTTTTGACGATACCAATGGCGATGCAGCTATAACTGCTGGTGAAAATCTTACCAATGCAGGCGGTTTAAATGCAGCATTAACAGATGCTGCAGGAAATGTAATTGAGACTGTTGCAATAAGCGCAGGCGGTTTATATTCATTTACAAGATCAACAGCAAGTACAGGTTATAAGGTAATTTTATCTACTGCTACACCCGTAGTGGGAACTGTACTTACAACATCTTCTTTACCTAATCCTGTATCGGGCACATGGGTAAACACAGGCGTAAACCCAGGTGGCGCAACTCCTACACTTGGCAATACAACAGGCATACTTAGTGTAACAACACCGGCTACAGGAAGTTTAACCAATCAAAATTTTGGTATAGAGCAAATTCCGGTTGGAAACAACTTTACAGCATCAGCTCAGGTTAATCCGGGTGGTACTGGTACAGTAGTTGTACCTTCTGCAGCCTTTACAGCAACCGATGCGGAAGATGGTGCGTATGCCGCAGGTTTATCGGGCAGAAAAGTTACTCTTAACCCTGCTACAAACGGAACACTTTTTTACAATGGTGTTGCGGTTAATAGTTCAACAACCATTACAGGTTTTAACCCTGCTTTGGTAACTTTAGATCCTGCAGGTACAACACAAATAGGCGTTACGCCAACATTCACTTATTCCGTTTTTGATGCAGCCAACCAGCCATCAGCAGCTAAAACAATATCAGTACCATTTGCTGCACCCATCGTTTTAAGCGGTAACGTATTTGATGACAGTAATGGCGATGCAAGCAAAGCAGCAGGCGAAGCATTTACAAATGCAGGCGGCTTATTTGCAGTATTAACAGATGCTTCAGGCAATGTAATTGAAGCAGTTGCCGTAACAGCAGGTGGTGCATATACATTTACAAAAGCCATTAACAGTCAGAATTATAAAATAGTGTTATCCACTACAACGCCGGGCGCAACATTACATGTATCTAGTTTACCAAATCCAGCATCTGGTACTTGGGTAAATACAGGTGTAAACCCAGGTGGTGCAACACCAACTCCAGGTAATACTACAGGTATCATTACTCTAACAACACCAGCATCAGGAGATGTAACAAATCAAAATTTTGCCATTGAGCAAATTCCTGTTGCAAACAATTATACAGCTACTGCTCAAGCAAACCCAGGTGGTACTGCTACAGTAACGGTTCCATCAGCAGTATTTAGTGCAACTGATGCAGAAGACGGTGCATACGCATCAGGTTTAGCTGGTAGAAAAGTTACCCTTAACCCTGCTACTAACGGAACACTTTTTTACAATGGTGTTGCAGTTAACAGTTCAATAACCATTACAGGTTTTAACCCTGCATTGGTAACCATTGACCCAGCTGGCGCTACGGCAACTGCTGTTACACCAACCTTTACTTTCTCTGTTTTTGATGCAGCCAATCAACCATCTGCAGCAAAAACAATTTCAATTCCGTTAGGCACACCTACAAGCATCAGCGGAAATATATTTAATGATCCGAACGGAAATGCAATACAAAATGTAGGAGAGAGCGGTACAAATGCAGGAGGCCTAAATGCTGTATTAACCGAT
>JANOTH010000327.1:0-1684 GCA_031416275.1 Ferruginibacter sp.
TATGTAAAATTGGATTGAGACTAATTCCTCTTTCAATAGCCTCGTATGTTTCTTTTTTAAATTGGGCCAATAAAGCCTCCTTATCAAATTCATGAAAAGTATCTACAATCTCATCTGCAAAACGAACGAATCCATAAATGTCATAGACCGGCATACGCAAGTCTGCGTGCAACATTCGGATAGCGCTACTAAAAGACGTACTATAGCCTTCTGTAGTTATTTTGCTGCATTGGTGACTTACCTTATGAAATAATGATATCATTGTTAGTTTGCATTTTTAAATTGTTTTATCACCTGCTTTGCCGCTACTTCGCCACTTATCAATGAAGGTGGTACTCCCGGCCCAGGTACTGTTAATTGTCCGGCATAAAAAAGGTTGCTTACTTTTTTACTTTTTAAAGCCGGTTTTAAAATAGCTGTTTGCATTAAGGTATTAGCCAACCCATAAGCATTTCCATTAAAGGCGTTATGGTCATGTACGAAATCTGATACAGAATAAGATCTTTTATAAATAATACTCTCTTTTATCTCCTCACCTGTCTGTTCCTCAAAACGTTGTACAATCTTGTAAAAATAATCATCTCTCAGTTTTTCATCATCACCCTGCAAACCTGCTGCAACGGGTATTAGAAAAAACAAATTCTCGCAACCCTCCGGGGCTACCGTTTCATCCGTTACTGAGGAAGCACAAACATAAAAAAGCGGTTCCGTAGGCCACATAGGCGTATCGTAAATTTCTTTCCCGTGCCTGTTAAAATCTACATCAAAAAAGAGTGAATGATGATGAACATTCTTTAATTTTTTATTGATGCCCACGTAATAAAGTAAGGAAGAAGGAGCCATTACCCTTTTATCCCAATAAGCATCGCTGTAAGTTCTGCTTTTTTCTGGTAATAATTTCGTTTCGGTAAAATGATAATCTGCTGCTGAAATAACAGCATCAGCAAAAAAAGTATCCTTATCGGTCGTTACAGAAACAGCTTTACCGTCTTCGATATTTATACTTTCAACATTTTGCCCAAACAGGCATTTCACCCCTAACTCCTCTGCCAGTTTGTGCATGGAAGATGCAACCGTATTCAATCCACCTTCAGGGTACCATGTTCCTAATTTTATATCAGCATAGTTCATAAGGCTGTACAAAGCAGGAATATGTTGCGGCAACGCTCCCAAAAACAGCACGGGAAACTCCATTAACTCAACAATATGTGGATGGGTAAAATATTTACTGATGTGCTTTTTCATATCTGTAAACACATCCAATTTTAAAATACCTTTTGCAAGATCAATATCTAAAAACTCCGTAACGGAAAGGCTCGGTTTGTACACGAGTTTATTTACTCCAACTTCATATTTATACGCTGCCTCCGCAAGAAATTTATCCAGTTGCTCACCGCTTCCTTTTTCTATTGATTCAAAAAGATTTTTAAGTGCATTGTAATCTGCAGGAATGTCCATCCTGTTATCAGGATAATAAACAGAATAAGATGGGTCAAGCCTTTTGAGAGAATAATAATCCGAAACTTTTTTACCAAAACAACCAAAATAGCGTTCAAAAACATCGGGCATCCAATACCAGCTTGGGCCCATATCAAAAGTAAAACCTTCCGCAATAAATTTTTGAGCACGGCCACCCGGCAACAGATGCTTTTCCAGCAACGTAACATCCCAGCCTTCTTTAGCC
>JANOTH010000328.1:0-9069 GCA_031416275.1 Ferruginibacter sp.
CGCACCGCTCATACTGCCACATGCACCAAAGGTTTCTGAATGGCGAAATGCAATAAGCAAAGCTCCATGCCCTCCCATACTCAAACCTGCTATAGCTCTGTATTTTCTGTCTTTTTTCGTTTTATAATTTGCATCAATATATGCAGGAACCTCAGCGGCAACATGGGTTTCATATTTAAAAGATGTATCAATAGGACTATCAAAATACCAGCTTGTAGAAGCGCCATCAGGACAAACAATTAATATTTTATATTGGTCAGCATATGCCTGGATAGCAGGAACTTTTTTTATCCAGTTGTCAAAATTTCCGTAGGCGCCATGTAACAAATAAACCACCGCAAAATCCTTTCCCTTTTTATAAGATTCCGGCTTTACAACCACTGCCTTTATATTTTTATGCATTGCATTGCTGTAGATAGAAACGGTATCCACACTTGCAAATGAAAGAGCAGAAAAAAATATAATGAATGGTAAAAAAAGAAATAATTGTTTCACTTAATGGTATTAAAAGTTGAATTAAAAATGATTTCGCTTGCAAATATGCAACACAAATTTGATTTTAAAATTAATCAACCGAATAATCAATTTTAGTTGTAATACTTGCTGTTTTGTTTTTAGATGAAGTATTTAAGGCTCCTCCGTAGCTGTAATCTTCATTGCTGTTTTTACCCGTAATTTGAAAAATCCCCATGTTAGCTTTTCTAATAGAGCCTAAATTACTTCCACTGTTTTTGGCAATAGTCTCTGCCCGCTGTTTAGCATCAGCACTGGCTTTTGCGAGTAGGTCTAGTTTTAATTCAGATAACTTAGTGTAATAATATGATGGAGATGATGAATTAAATTCAATACCGCTTTGAATAAGCTCGGTAACTTCTCTCGAAATTTTTTCAACCTTTTCAATGTTTTTTGAATCTACTGTTACATTTTGTATCAAGTTGTATCCGCTAAAATCGTTTCCAATCACTTTGCCATCTGCATCATATCTAGTATCAAATTCTTTTTCAATATTTATTGCAGAAAATACCATCTCAGTTTCAATAATTCCTTTCTCTTTTAAATAGATGCGTATTTTACTTTCATCTTCTTTTAATAAAGAATAAGCACTTTTCAAATCCAGCATTTTACGACTGTAATTGCCCGTCCACACTATTTGATCGCTCACAAAGTCCTTTTCTGCAAGCCCTGTCACGCTAATGGTTTCAGCAGATTTAAATTTGTATTTATAAGCAGTACCCAACATCCAAAAACATATAATTGCAGTTATAGCAATTACAATAGCCGAAATGTAATTTTTCATGTGAAGTTTTATTAAATGTAAAAGAAACTTTAATCAGTTGATGTTAATTTTTAGCAAATGAATCAATAGTCAAAATTCCAAAAAATTGAAAACAGCCGATCTCCTATTTTTCAATGATTTCTTTAATGCACCAATTGCACCGTATCCTTTATTACCCCCATTACAAAAACACTCTGCACATTTCCTATATTTTCAATCTGGCTCAGTTTATTTACGTGAAAGTCGTAATACGAATCCATGTTTTCTTCCACCACTTTTAGCATAAAATCAAACTCACCGCTTATGCTGTAACATTCAATAATTTCATTCATTTCATTAATGGCATTAATAAATTTTGTTCCTGCGTTTTTACTGTGTGCTTTTAGCGATACGTAACAAATAACCATCAGTCCCTTCTTCACTTTGCTATGGTCAACAAGTGTGACATATTGCTTTATCACGCCATCGTTTTCCATACGCTTTATACGTTCGTGCACAGGTGTGGTACTCAGGTGTATTTTTTCAGAAATTTCCTTTACAGTTATCCTTGCATTTTGCTGCAGCAAGGCTAATATAGAAAGGTCCTTCACATCCAACGATGGACTAAGTGTAGCCGTTTGTTCTTTAACTATATCTTTTGCCATCGTAAAATGTATATTTATCCTTTAAGAATAGGCTAATTTACACCTTTATCCCAAAGATTTTATTGATCACAGAATATTTTCCTGCAAGCATTACATTTGCATTTCAAATGGAAATAGAATTTTAATTATAAAATCTGTGCAAATCAGTTCTAATCTGTGAGCACAATAATTCAACAACAATGGAAACAACAACGTTTACCGGAATCGATTTCAGCCTGAAAAATAAGGTTGCCGATATTAGCCTTGCAGCTTGGGGCCGCAAAGAAATTATGCTTGCCGAAGCGGAAATGCCAGGACTTATGAGTCTGCGTGCAGAATTTGGCGACAGCAAACCACTTGCAGGCGCACGCATTGCAGGTTGCTTGCACATGACTATTCAAACTGCCGTGTTAATTGAAACATTGGCGGCTTTGGGTGCAGAAGTTAAATGGAGCTCTTGTAATATTTTTTCAACGCAAGATCAGGCGGCCGCTGCAATTGCAGAAGCAGGCTTTGGTGTTTTTGCATGGAAAGGACAAACACAGGAAGAAAGCGATTGGTGCATTGAGCAAACATTGTTCTTTGGCAGCGCTGACAAACCTTTGAATATGATTTTAGATGATGGTGGTGATTTAACCAACATGGTTTTTGATAAATATCCTGAACTAGTTAGTGGCATTAAAGGCTTAAGCGAAGAAACTACAACAGGCGTGCATCGTTTATACGAGCGTATGGCTGCTGGTACTTTGCCTATCCCGGCTATCAATATTAATGATTCTGTTACAAAATCTAAATTTGATAACAAATATGGTTGTCAGGAGTCTTTGGTAGATTCAATTCGCAGAGCAACTGACGTTATGATGGCAGGAAAAGTAGCAGTAGTAGGCGGTTACGGCGATGTTGGTAAAGGAAGTGCATTAAGTTTACGTGGTGCTGGTGCAAGAGTAATCGTTACCGAAATCGACCCAATCTGTGCTTTACAGGCTGCAATGGATGGTTTTGAAGTAAAGAAAATGATTGATGCTGTTAAAGAAGCTGACATTATTGTTACTGCATCTGGTTGTAGAGATTTGATCACTGAAAATCATTTCCGCAACATGAAGGACAAGGCAATCGTTTGTAATATCGGTCACTTCGATATTGAGATTGATATGGCTTGGTTAAATGCAAATTACGGCGCAAGCAAAAACACCATCAAACCACAGGTTGATTTATATACCATCGAAGGTAAAGACATCATCGTTTTGGCTGAAGGTCGTTTGGTAAACTTAGGTTGTGCTACCGGCCACCCAAGTTTTGTAATGAGTAATTCATTCACCAACCAAACTCTTGCACAGCTTGAGCTATGGCAGAACAGTGCTAACTACGAAAACAAAGTTTATGTGTTACCAAAACACCTAGATGAAAAAGTAGCACGTCTTCACCTTGCAAAAATAAATGTAGTATTAGATGAGTTAACAACTGCACAATCGGAGTACTTAGGTATTTCAAAAGAAGGTCCGTTTAAGACTGAGATGTATAGATATTAATTTAGATATTAGAAGTTAGACACTAGATACAAGACAAGAAAGCCCGTTCATTTTAAGCGGGCTTTTCTTATGTCTAATATCTTGTGTCTATTTTGGGGCTTTCCCCTTTACAACTCCTCTCAACATTTGTTCAGCATGCTACGGCTACGGTATTCGTGGCGCAGCTTCCCGCCTTCGGCGTAGGCTGCTCCACTCACACGCCCCTTCGCATTGCCGCAGCCCGTGGGAGGGAGAATATTAATGTAGCTTTTATTGACGGGGAGAAGTAAAACAAACTGTTTGACTTAAATACTTCTTTAAGAAACCAAAACACAGTTTGTCAAATCTAGATCAACGTGCAAACACAGCATAGAAAAATCAAAAAACTAGTTAAAGGAAACAAACAATTAAGACCGCAGTTTTGTAGACGGCTTTTTCAAAATTTTCTGATACTCTAAATCAAATTTTTTCGTTTTCACTATTCAACATATATTTATTTATTTTGCCAAATGATCGATTTAACTAACTAGAATGATAGGCTTTATTTATAAAAAGATTTTTATAATTCTTGTATTACTGTGCGCCAGCTCTCAGATTATTAAAGCTCAGCTAACAAATAATTGTAACGTCATTGCAGCATTCTCTCCCGCTGTTGATTCAATACTTTCCCCCGGTACATCATTGACTTTGCAAAATGCTAGTACAAATGCTACCAGCTTTTATTTTATAGTTAATGGCTTTAATTTTTTTACTAATCCTGCAAATCAACCTTTCAATGTTGGTTTCGAAGTCGGGATCACTTCCGTACAAATAGTAGCAACAAATGGGATCTGCTCAGATACAAGTAGAAAATTTAATTTTCTTAGAACGGGTGTAATGCCACTAAATTTAGAAAAGGTTACAAAAAATTACGGATTCAATAGTGGGGGCACTTTAATCGGCGGTGCTTTGACCCTTCAAAATGGAGACAATTTAATTTTTGGAGGTACAAATCCTAATCAAATTTCAGCGGGCACAATATTTAGAACCTCACCCGACGGATGTTTGCTTTGGGCAACGAAAATTCCAAACATTTTTCCTATTGAGTATGATCAAATTTATGGGGCTACAGAATTGCCAAATGGGCAAATTCTTATCCTTTCCCGGTCTCAGGAATCTCAAAAATATATCAGTAAGCTTTCTTCATCAGGCACATTAATTTGGAGCAAGGGATTAAAAAATGCTAACAATGATTTTCAATATACAAGAACTATTGAAAAACTACCAGACAATGGCTTTGTGACTTTTTCTAGGAAATTGCAAGACAATGGTTTTGTGATTACTCGCTTTAATAGTAGTGCCCAGATATTATGGCAAAAGTTTTTTAAATACAACTTATTTGATTATTACAATTTTGATAGAGTGGCCATTATTGGAAGCAGTTTATACGTTGCAGCAAATATTAGCTACTTTAATAATAACGGTGGCGTTAATCATAAATCCATAATATCAAAAATCAATTTAATTAATGGAGAAAGCTTATGGGTAAAAGATTATTCTATTGGATCGGGCAATCCTGTTTTCGGCGACATCATTAAACTAGATTCTACTCTTCTAATTAATTTTACAGGCCCGACAGGATCGACACTAAAAACTCCGATTGGAGGATTAATGCAGATCGATACTGAAGGGACTGTTTTAAAAGCGTCCTTGGTTACAGAAGATTATTTTCCAAATTCTACACAAGGACCATTTATTGCTTCAAACAAACGGCTCATTCAATCAGGTAAGAATTATTATTTATTGTCTTCAGGAGGCTATCAAATATCTGGGCTTCAAGGAAATGGAGCAAATTCAAAAGTAATAAGATTTGATTCCGCGTTTCAACTAAAGTGGACTTATCAAACAGGCGGTATTTCGGCACCTAGATATCATTTTTTAACACCTGATAGTGAGAAAGGGTGTAAAATTTTTGGTGTTAATTTTTCAAAAGACTTACAAACATATAAACTTAGTAACCGGTTTCAGGTAGATAGAATAGACACTTCAGGTTATACAACAAATCCCGATTGTTTTTTCTCGTCTCAACCGGCAGAAACTCAAAATGTATCAGTATCTGCAGCCCTGGTTCAATGGTCAGTTGATTCCGTCTGTACAAATACTGTAGAAGATTTGATATTACCTTCTAAAAGTGCTTTTCCGGATATAAGATATATATGTCCTGATTATATTGATTCTTGTTCCTTATTTGCCACATCAGGACAGACTAAAGTGTGTAACCTTTCTCAAATTTATACCTACAGGTGTCATAAAAATAAAGCTTGTAATCAGCCAACAACTTGGGACGTTTCTAGTAATGTCCAAATTGTTTCTCAAACAGATTCGCTTTTAAAGGTGAAGTTTTTAAATTTTGGGCGCCATGTAATTTATGGTAGGAAACTTATTGGCTGTTTTAAAGCTGAAGATTCAGTTGTTGTTAATGCGTTATCATTAAGCCCGCCATTAAATCTTGGTAATGATATGGGGATTTGTGCTGGGAACATTAAAATATTACATGCGGGAAACAAATATTTAAATTATCAATGGCAAGATGGGTCTACGGATTCTACACTTGTAATAAGTCAGCCAGGTCAATATTGGGTAAGAATTACTGATTCATGTCAAAATATATTAAGTGATACAATAAATGTTTTTATTTCTCCTGCTCCAAATATCAGCCTAGGCAGCGATAGAACAATTTGCGCTAAAGACACTGTTCACTTAACTGCAACAGCAGGATTTTTAAATTATCAGTGGAGTCCAGCTTACCAAACAAATTCTACAATAGGGCAAACAATAATCGTAAATCCATTAATAGACACTGTTTATACTGTAAAAGCAGAGGCAACACCGGGTTGTTTTGGATTTGATACAATTAAGATAAAAGTAAATAATTCACCAGCCATAAATCTTGGAAGTGATAAAAGTATTTGTGCAGGGGATAGCGTAATGCTGAATGCAGGTAGCGGATTTTCCTTTTATAACTGGAGTAATTCAATGAGCACTCAGATTGTGGTGTTAAAAAACAAAGGAATTTATTCGATTGAAGCAATTACTCAATTTGGTTGTAAATCGTATGATACACTTAAAATAGTAGATGTTTATCCTTTACCTACGCCCATTCTTGATCAAAATTCAGATTTATGCATTGGGACGAGTAAAACATTAGATGCGGGAGCGGGTCTAGTAAGTTATAATTGGAATACAGGAGAAACAACACAACAAATTATTATAAATTCAATAGGAATTTACAAGGTTCTGGTAAAAGATATTAACGGTTGTAAAGGTTCAGATTCAACAAAAATTTTAACTGTAAGGCCTCGCCCATCATTATTCTTACCCAACGATATTTTGTTATGTAACTACGAATCTGCAACCCTTAAACCAAATTCTATATTTTCTAAATATTTTTGGAATGATGGTAGTAAAAATAATTCGATTAAAGTTTCATCTCCTGCAAATTATTGGCTTGAGGTTACTGATCAATACGGATGTATAGGTCGTGATAGCATACTAGTTTCCTTAAAAAATAATTGTATTACTGGAGTCAATATTCCTAACGCTTTTACACCAAATGGAGATCAGAAAAATGATTCGTTTAAACCTATAGTCTTTGAAAACCTAACCAAATATGATTTTAGAATTTATAACAGATTCGGCAATTTGATTTTTCAATCAAATAATGTTTTAGATGGTTGGAATGGCAAGGTTAATCAGATTCCACAAGGAAATGGTGCATATATATGGACATTGATATATCAAATTCAAGGACAAGCGACAAAAAAACAAGAAGGAAGTTTTTTATTGATTAGGTAAGAAACAATTAATCATAGTAGAGTTTTTTTAACCAGTAAGTTGAAACGGAGCTTCTGAAAAAACCATCAAATGTTCTTGAGTTTAAACAAATCTATATGATAGTATATCTTAGGACAATGCATAAGTTTTCATCAAGTAAAATTTAGATCTTTAAAACAAAAAACGCATACCCTATATGTCAAACTATAAGATATGCGTTGTATGATAAAATATATAAAAAACTAAAGATGTAATGTAACAGTTGCAATTTCAGTTTCCTTCTTTTTTTGCACCTGAATATTGTTTATTGTCGTATCCTTATAACCTGCAGAACCTTTAAACTGTAAACTGTAAGTTCCTGGCCTTAATCCACGTATTTTATATTTACCATCGCTCTCGGGTATTGCCGTTGCCGAATCAGAACTGCTGCGTGCCGTTACAAATGCACGTGCCGCATTTGGTAACACTCTACCTTTTATTTCTCCATAATTTTTTTTGCCAAACGGCTTTAGTACAGGCTTTAAATAATACTGCCCATTAATCAACTTTATCGATTCACAAACATTGAAATCAAGCCATAAGGATGTACGCACATTATCATCGTCATCTTCATCTTCTTTGTGGATCTTTATATAAACGTATTTATTTGTACCGGCTAAGAGATTTAATGGCTTTGAAACTCCTTTTACAACTACCCTATTGTTTGTACCAAGGGTAATTCTAATTTTCCTTATAGTACCTGCAGGAATATTTGCCGTTCCTAATAACGTATCTACACCATTTCTTAATTTCAATATATTATAAATACCCGGCGTTATTCTAAGCGTATCCCAACGCCCGTAAGAATCCTTGTGTTTGTTATCATCGTCACCATCATCATCATTGTCTCCATAGCGATCGTCATCCATATGATCCTTAGAGGTATCAATTTTTACTTCAACAAATTTAATATCAACAAAAACGGAATCATAGTTACAAGGGTCATCCGTTAGGTAAACTGCCAGTTGTCTGGCATTAGATGAATTGTCAGGCGTGGAGGTATCTTTTTGACACGCTGTAAAAAAAACAGAAAGAGTAAGTAACAATACTCCGACTGCAAATAGAAATTTACTTCTTGATTTCATGGTTTAAATTTTTAGATTTTATAAAATAATTCTTGCCTCGCCATGCCGCACAATTATTTTTAATGTGTTTCCTTTTAAAGAGGTTGCAAAATAAAAATATCTAAGTGACCTTATCATTGAAATATGATTTCAGTGAACGGATACACTTATTTAAAAGTGATAACATGAACAAAAAAAGAAATGTAAAAATTTAAATTACCGGGCTAATTTTTCAAAAACGATAATTACAAATACATTGCCACGAAATGTTAATTTATATTAATGGCAAAATTAGAAAAAGCATAAAAATATATCGATATTTCGAATCAGTTGATTGTGAAGTGTCTTATAAAAATGATACAAATAATCATTAAATTTTTTGGCAATTAATTAATTTCTACCTGCTTGATTTTTAATCGCATTTCTAAAAATTTGAAACGTTTACTCAAAATAAAAACATCGAACATAAATTTTAAGACATTGCTGACCAATAGCAGCTATGTAACTAACTAATATTTTTTACTTTTAAAAAAGTCTCGGATAGTTTGTTGACCATTAACCGCGCTTCTGATATATTTCCTCCTTTTAAAATAAACACAACTACCATACAGAATACTTTTATTTTCAATGAATTACTTTTGCAGTATGACAAACCTCTCTGTAAACATAAACAAAATAGCCACCCTCCGCAACGCACGTGGTGGCAACAATCCTGATGTAATAAAGGCCGCACTTGACATTGAGCG
>JANOTH010000329.1:0-6647 GCA_031416275.1 Ferruginibacter sp.
TTGCAGCCGGAAATTATTGAAATACCAGCTTCATTTTTTACAACGATTGTTTTCATTATTGTATCCTTACAACCGCACGTAGGATTATCTTGCCCTATTGCGCCACCACCACCTAGCGATGAAATTACTGATAGCACTACATTGTAGGTTCCGGGAGTTGTGTAGGTATGATTTGGATTTTCAAGTACAGAGGTATTACCATCGCCAAAGTTCCAATAGTATGCTACACTGCCTACAGAACTGTTACTAAATTGAATATTTGTATTGTTACAAATTGGGGATGATGGTGTAAAGTTAAAATTTGCTTTGGGTCCTTTTACAAGGCACACATCTGTAACCACTGTGTCCCTACAACTCCCGTCTGCATTGCTTATAAACACTTTTATTTTTGCAGCCGTACCACTGCCCCATATAATGTTCATTGGGTTTCCGGTAGTTGTTACGGGCGTACCACCTATAACCTGCCAGGTATAAGTAAAGCCAATTTTATTTGGGTATATAAAATATTTTTGGGTAGAGTTGTTACATGCCTTGAGGGTACATTTTGTATGACCGTTTGTACCACCGGTACTTCCCCCTGTTGGACTTTCCCTTGGTAATGTATCGCAAGGTTCTTGTGTTGCGCTTAAATAAAATTTTGGGCAGCAGGCTTTTTGTGCAATTGCGTTATTAAAAACTGCCAGCAAAATGATACATATTAATCCTAATTTTTTCATCTGTTTATTTTTAGCAGTCTAACTTAGTTGATGGTATAATCGTAAATAATATATTGCTCGCAGGTTCTACAATCTGCATCTGTAAACTTGTAACGTATGCCAAGCTTTCCTTTTCGCTTACATGAAGTAGATGGAATGCCGGGTAATGCTATTTTTAAATCAAATTTTAAATTCCCCTGTGCATTGCAAAACCAAATTATATTTTGGGCAGGATAGGTACCGCTTGCATTATTTGGCGATGCATTATTTGGCAAACCACTGTTCCAAATGGCTTTATTCATCGATATAAATTTCCACACAGCCGCTTCATTTACCGCACAGGATCTACAACTGGTATCTGATGTACTTTCTGAAACGAAAGCTATTTCAGCATTTATTTTTGTGATGTTGTTTGGCGATAGTGTAAAATTTTGAACAATATTTAATGAAGTGCCTACAACTGTAATTGTCTTAGAAACATTCTTAATACTATCCTTACAGCAAATATTTTCATCTTCAGTAATAGTACTATCAGCAGGTTGATCATTATCTCTAAATAAAAAACTAAACTGTGTGGGGCTACTTGCATTGGCTTTGCAAATCGGTTTTCCTTCCCGGTCTAATGCTTCTACACGCCACACATATGTTGCATTTCTTCGTTCCCATGTTGAGGGTTTTGCTGTATATCTTGTGATGCCTTGTACATCTTCCTGCAATACAGGAAAATTATCATACATGGCTTGTGCTTCCCCTTGCCCTTCTTCTATTTCCCAAACAGTGAGTCGATAAATAACAATAGCTCTGTTAGATGTAACAAAAGGTGCCCATGTAAATGTTTTAGGGATGAGAAACTCGTTCTCTGTAAATATTTTTCTATCTGCAGGACCAATATTTTGTGGGGGGTTACAAAAAGCATTTTGTACCTGATCGTCTACCCTAAATTCTTTACATATTTCTTTACTCACTTCTCTATTATCCTCATTAAAAAACTGGACGCATAAAGTATAGCTACCGGCTTTTAATTTGGGGCAGTTGCTTAACGAGCCTATTACTTCGCCTGTTGTAAAATTGTGCGTAGGTGTAATGCTTATGGCATTGGTTGCAGCACTTGTATTGCCACAAACCTTGCTCCCGCTTTGTTTTATAGTAAATACAGGTTTTACCAAACCGTTTGATTGTGGACCTGCCTGCACTACCAAAATAATTGCAGCGGGTATGGTTGTCCAACTGTTTACATCTGCAGGCAATAAAGGTTTAACTGAAAAAGTGAGTACGTTTACTTGGGCTGCCGGTTGGGCATAAGCATTGTTGAAAATGAACCAAGCAAGCACTATTAACGCAATTCGTTTTGGTAAAAACATAGCTATTAGGTTTAGGCGAAACAACAATTACTAATATTTGAATAAATTTATTTTGAACTAATTTGATTACCCCTGCAACAATTATATTGTATTAGAAAGATTATAAAATAATTCATTAGCTAACTATAAAAAAATATCAATAAAATTTTTTGTTTAAATATCTTATCGGTTCCTGTTGTTCTGATTCTTTGCGAATAACGTATTGGTATGCATGCAATTGTTTGTATGGCGAACAACGCATTTTTCTCATAAAATAACATGTGACTGCCATCATGAGTAGAACATTCATTTGAAGTTTTGCATGCAGGTGCAATTAGTTGTGCTCTTGGGTTTTGGTTAAAGACGATTACACAACAAAAAACGGTTAAAAGAGTTTTGGTATTAGTCATTGGCAAAATGAATATACAATAAATATATTATATCCATTTCTACAATAAAATTTAATATGAAGATAATTCTATTTTACCTCCTGCATATCTACCAAACGTTTGTAAAAACCATTTTGTTCGATAAGACCATTGTGAGTACCACGTTCAACAATTTCACCTTTGCGCAGTACTATTATTTCGTCTGCATGGCGTATGGTGCTTAGCCTGTGTGCAATTACAACTGAGGTACGATTTTCCATTAAATTATTTATGGCATCCTGCACAAGCCGCTCGCTTTCGGTATCAAGAGATGAAGTGGCTTCATCTAAAATAAGAATAGGTGGGTTTTTTAATACTGCTCTTGCAATGGTAAGTCTTTGTCTTTCGCCACCACTCAATTTCATACCCCGGTCGCCAATATTGGTATCATAACCGAACTCTTTCTTCTCAATAAATAAATGTGCGTTGGCAATTTCTGCAGCATTTTTAATGTCTTTAATGTTAGCGTTTTCCATACCTAGTGCAATGTTATTTGCAATAGTATCATTAAACAATATCGGCTCCTGCGTTACAATACTCATAAGGCTTCGCAGAGAAAAAAGTGAATAGTCTTTTATGTTTACACCGTCTACCAATATCTCTCCGCCACTTGCATCATGAAACCTTGGTATTAAATCTGCAAGGGTTGATTTACCTGCACCACTACTGCCTACCAATGCAATTGTTTTTCCTTTTTCTACTTTAAAACTGATGTCTTTTAAAATAGCCACATCATCGTAATAAAAGCTAACTTTTTTAAATTCTATGCTGTCTGTAAAATTTGTTATTTGTAAGCCTGTTGGGTTTTCATTTACAGTAACCGGTGCTTTTAAAACTTCCTGTATTCTTTCAATAGCTGCAGTACCTCTTTGCAGATTGCTAATGGCGCCCGATATACTTTTGGCAGGATCAATAATGTTAAAGAACAATGCCATGTAAGCTAGAAACATGGCACCATTTAATTCAGGGTATTGGTTGCCCAACACTTTGCCACCACCATACCATAAAATTGCAGTGAACATCATCACACCCAACACTTCGCTCATAGGGGACGCAAGACTTTGGCGGTAACCAACACTGTTGCTAAGTTTGAGTAAATTGTTGCTGTTGTCAAAAAACTTTTTGCGAATAGCATTCTCAACATTAAAAGCTTTAATAACCCTGAGCCCCCCGAGTGTTTCATCTAAAATAGAAATAGATTCGCCATTTTTTTGAGCGATTAGCCCCGATGGCTTTTTAAGCGAACGCCCCACTCGTCCAATAAAAAACCCCATTATTGGAATGAAGAATAAGATAATGATGGTGAGCTCGGCATTTATCGTAAAGAGTACTACCAAGTTTATAATAATCTGTAACGGGTCCTTCACCCATCCTTCTAAAGCACCTAAAACAGAACCCTCCACCTGCCCCACATCATTTGTCATGCGGCTCATTAAATCGCCCTTGCGCTGCTCAGTAAAATAGCCAATGGGTAAACTAAGAACCTTGTTAAATATATCTATCTTAAACCTTGTAGCTACTTTATTTTTAACGGGCATTAATGATCTTGAGGCGAGGTATAAGAAAGTATTTTTTAAAATAATACTTGCAATAATTAACAAACAAACCATTGCCAAGGTATGAAACTGATCACCGCTGTTTACCATCTCACCAACCTTTTCTTTTAGCCATCCAAATGGGGAGAACCCGGTTGATTTTACAACTTTTGTTGTAGCATTTTCTTTATCAAACAAAACCTGCAAAAAAGGAAACAACATACCTAACGATGCTACTCCAAATACAATAGAAAGTACGGTACAAATGATATAGGAAACAATAGAAAGTTTGTAATCTTTTAAATATGCAAAAACGAGTGAATATTTTCTCATTGTATAAATAACGTTCGGGAAACTGCAAAGTAACTAATTTTACAGCTATTAAAAGTTCAAAAATATGTTAGAAGGTAAAAGACAAAAACAAGTGGCAGCGGTATTGGAGAAGGATTTAAATGAGATTTTTCAACGCAAAGGTTTAACGATGATAGATGGCGGAATGGTATCTATTGCGGCAGTAAAAATTACACCTGATCTTTTTGATGCAAGAATTTACCTAAGCTTTTTTCAAGTAAAGGATGCAGTTGGTACATTAAATAAAATACAGGAACAAGCCTGGGAAATAAAGAAAGAATTAACTGCAAGGGTAAGGCACCAATTACGCAGTATGCCACAACTTACTTTTTATATTGACGATACCCTTGATTATGTAGATAAGATGGAAGTGTTGTTTAAGGAAATAAAGAAAGCCCCCCCTATCTCCCCCACAGGGGGAGGAAATCCCGAAGATGGAAGCGAGAATGCCCCCTCTATCTCTCCCGCAAGGGGAGGAAATCTCGAAGATGATGGAAAAGACAAAAGCGAAATGGCATAATCTAAAACAAGAATTGTAATAGTTTTACATTGAATTATGGACCTTCAACATTCAACTATTCAACTAATCAACCCCTCAACTAAATACAAGTGTACTTCCGTTTTGCATGGCGATATTTTAAGGCAAAGAAATCAGCGAATGCAATAAATGTAATTGCGTGGGTTACTACCATAGTCATTGCATTTGCTACCTGCTGCCAGTTACTTGTGCTTAGTGTTTTTAATGGTTTTGAAGGATTGGTAAAATCATTGTATTCTTCCTTCTACAGCGATTTAAAAATTATTCCCGCAACAGGCAAAACATTTACGCTTACCCAGGCACAAATAAATACTATAAACAAACTTCCTTTTAATGCAGGCATGGCTATGATTGCTGAGGAAAAAGCGTTGCTGCAAAACGAGGAAGCACAAACAATTGTTTCGTTAAAAGGTGTAGATGAAAATTACAAAAATTTAAACGGGGTAATTGCAAAAATAAGCGATGGCAATTTTGATATTGGCAATATCGATACGCCGAAAATTGTTGTAGGATATGGCATACAGAATGCAGCTTTTATTAATTTAAGTGAGGCTTTCCCAATTTCTGTAGTAACACTCATTCTACCAAAAAAAAGCAATACTGCAGATGCTGCCGAAGCCATGAGCGAGGGTAATGCAAGGGCTGCGGGTGTTTTTGCAATACAGCAGGAAATTGATAACCAATATGCCTTCACTAATATTGATTTTGTAAAACAACAAATGGGTTTTGCGGCAGATGAATACTCTGCGGCTGAAATAAAATTAAAAGATAAAGTAGATGTTGAAGATGCGCAGAAAGCGTTACAAAAAACATTGGGAGCTGCATTTACAATACAGACACGCTTTGAGCAAAATGCCAATTTATATAACACAATGCGGTTAGAGAAATGGGCTATTTACGCAGTACTTACTCTCATATTAATTATTGCTGCTTTTAATATGGTGAGTGCGCTTACCATGCTCGTATTAGAAAAAAGAAAAGATATTAGCATTCTTAGAAGCATGGGAACTACTAAAGCAGGTATTAGAAAAATATTTTTAGCCGAAGGCTTATTACTTGGCATAATTGGCGCTGCTACAGGGATAGTTTTAGCCCTTTTGATATGCATGCTCCAAATTAAATTTCAGATTATAAAAATAAGCGGAGGCTCTTTTTTAATAGATTATTTTCCGGTAAAGCTTATTGGTACTGATTTTATAATGGTTGCCAGCACAGCAGTTTCTATTGCTTTTTTGGCATCGTGGTTTCCGGCGGGTAAGGCTGCGCAGCAAAAGATTGAGCTAAAATAAAAGGAGTTTTTGAACCACAAAGATGCGGAGGCGCACAGTTTCACGAAGTATATTAATTGTACCGCAAATGAGTCACTACTCATACTTTTTTAAATATCTGTAGAAACACCCCGTTTAACTGTGTGGATAGCGGGCAAAATAATCGCCTACTAGAAAGATATACAGAATTAAAACACTCATCAACGACTATGAAAACACAAAAACACCAACAGCACATAAACACCCAAGAAGAAATAGAAAAAATTACTTAACAAATTTTAACTTACAATCATTCGATCATTAAGCCAAAACATTTTTAACTCATAATCTATTTGCAAAATGAAATTTCTAGTCATATTTCTATTATCCGTTACCACCAGTTTTTGCGCCACAGCACAAAAAAAATTTGAACTTGGTGATCTTGCTAAACTTACTTCTATGAGCGATCCGCAAATATCGCCTGATGGAAAAAACATAGTAATGGTTGTATCC
>JANOTH010000330.1:0-5627 GCA_031416275.1 Ferruginibacter sp.
CAGATAACAAATTTTCCATAGCAGAGATGGATTGCTTCACCAACAAACATTTTTGATCGGATAAAAAAACCTTTACATAGTCCTTCCAACTTTCTATATACATAATGTCATTTACAAACACCTTTTGCATATTGCAATCTACTTTCATATACACGAAGGCATCCGTTTTATGTGCAGCTTTATTTTGCTGTGTTGGCACATCTACTTCTAATGTTCGTTGCAAGCGGCTTATAGCTTTAAAAAATCGCTCAAAGGAAACTGGCTTCACCAGGTAATCTACTGCATCAAGCTCATATGCATCAACCGCATAATCACGGTAAGCAGTTACAAATATTACACTTGGTGGGTGAGATAAGTTTCGTAAAAACTGTGTGCCTATCATCATCGGCATTTTAATATCGAGGAATAATACGTCTACCGTATGATGATGCAAAACTTCAATGGCTTCAATGGCATTGCTGCATTGGGCAACAATCTCCAAACTATTGATATGGGCTATGTGTGACTCCAGCACTTTTAATGCCGGCGACTCATCGTCTATAAGCAGGCAGCGCAGTTTCATACACCGTTTTTTCTTGGTTGATTACATTGTTTATCTGGAACACGGGAGCAAGCCTATTTGCAGGCTCTAATTCAAGCTTTAATGCCACTACAAAGAAGTCATGTTCATCAGCTAATTTCAACTCATGCTTGCCGGAATACAAAAGCACCAACCGCTTTTTCACGTTATCTATGCCAATACCATGTGCACTTAAAGGCACCATTTCGTTCTTGCTGTTTACGATCTTACATTGCAGTGTATCATCGATAATGGCGAGGTCAAAGCTAAGCCATGGCTTTTCCAGTTGCTCTGATGTGCCGTGTTTAAAAGCATTCTCTAAGAATGGCAGCAGCAGCAGCGGTGCTATAAACCGATCCGAAATATCTCCTTCGATGTTAAACGAAATATCGATCTTATCGCCATAACGTTCCTTTTCCAGGTCAATGTAATTCTTCATTACCTCCAGCTCTTTTTCCAGCAACACTTCCTCCGCTTTGCAATCATATAACATATAGCTTAGCAGGGATGAAAGTTTTAAAATAAGCTCCGGGGTTTTAGGCAATTGCTGCAGCGAAAAAGAATATATATTGTTGAGTGTGTTGAACAGAAAGTGGGGATGCAGTTGGGCTTTCAACAGTTGGAGTTCTGCAACAACTTTTTCCTTCTGTGCCTGTGTCGTTTCTTGTTGTTTGATGAACCAGTGTTTAAATAAAACTAAAATGGAGAGTTCTCCCGCAGTTGTACACATACATAGAAATGATGTTGGTTCCCAGATTACTCTACGAACTTCTTTAAAGCCGATAAAATCCTGCATAGGTATATACCAAAACTCCCTGTTCCAGGCATTTATAAATAATCCCGCTATTCCCCATGTAATGGAGGCTATTACAAACAAAATGTATTTTCTCTTTAACAGCAAGTGCGGAATTATCCCATAGATGATAGGGAATGTAAACAGCATAAAGGCCGGTATCCAGGAAAACTGGTGTAATACATTTCGTGGATAATCATAAAACATTACGGTCCACAATGCGCTCCAGGCGAGGCAGTGTATGGTATAATAAGTTGCCAGCCGCAGCACTCTATACTTCGGAGATAAGATGAAATTATTAACGGTAATCGGTATTAGTATTTGCACGTTCACACAATTTAAACATTTTCCGGAGCTTTTTTTCAGCAAATGACAAAATGCAGTTATCGGCGACAGACAGCATTATTTGAGGGCTGAAATTCACTCAGCGCTGAGGTTAGCTGTATATCTGGAAAGAGAAGCGCTCATCGTTTTGTGCTTTTAATAGCTGTATACTCCAGCTAACTTTCCACTGCCAATCACTTTTATAAATTTAAAACTATTATGTATGTTCTTCAAACCTTTTCACTTCATCATTACACTGCTAACGGCGTTCTGTATTATTGCTTCCTGCCAGAAAAGCGCAGACGATCAACTATCCAAGCAGCCATTGCAGGACATCTCCGAAAATGCAAGATCTTCCGGACACCTTAAACAGACAAAAACTTTTTCTGCTGAAGTTGCCACCCGATGGCTGAACATGGAACTGAATATGTACAGGTTGCCCCTTGCTGCAGGTACAACAGCTCCTGCTGCTGACAGGGCACTTGCTTACGCCGGTATTACTTTGTACGAAGCTGTAGTACCTGGTATGCCTGCTTATAAATCTTTAGGTGGACAACTAAACCAATTCCCCGCTATGCCCGTAACACAACCCGGAAAAGCTTACCATTGGGCTGCAAGCGCCAATGCTGCACTTGCTTCTATTAACAGAAGTTTATTCCCCGGTACTTCTCAGGCTAATAAAACGTTGATCAATGCTCTGGAGACAGAATTACAAAATCAATATGCGGAAGAAACAAATGCTGAAACCTTGCAGCGTTCCATCGATTTTGGGCGTGCTGTTGCTACAGCAGTATTCAGTTGGGCAGCAACCGATGGTACATCTACTATGCCGGCTACCAGTACTTATGTGCCGCCTATAGGCCCGGGGTTGTGGGTTCCAACAACACCTGGAGCTTTTGCTGTAAATCCTTTTCACAGTATGCGCAGGCAGATGGTTATAGGAAGCAGGGATGGTGCACAACCTGCTGCACCCGTACCTTACTCTACTGATCCTTCATCAGCTTTTTATGCAATGGGGCAGGAGGTTTACAACATTTTCCTAAACCGAACAACTGAGCAGGCAAATATTGCTATGTACCATGCAGAAGGAAGTGGATATGGCGGCGGCAGTTCAATGGTTGCGCAGCTTTCTCAATTGCTGTCACAAACCAATGCTAAGCTGGACAAAGCTGCACTTGTTTATGCAAAAGCCGGTATAGGAACATACGAAGGATTAACCCTTACTTTCATTGAGAAGTACAATTACAATGTATTAAGGCCTATTACTTACATACGCAATGTAATGGGGCATACAAACTTTACAACATTATTCGGCACGCCGAGCTATCCTGAATATCCCGCAGGTCATCCTACCAACGGCGGCATACTCGCAGTTATGCTTGCAAATGAATTTGGACCTAACCTACAGTTTGATTTTAATTTCTACGATTACCTGGGCAGACCAGCAAGGCATTACAACAACTTTGAAGAACTTGCGCAGGAAATGGCCATTGCAAGGGTATACTCAGGGATCCACTTCAAGCCAGGAGTTGATGCGGGTGTACTGTTAGGGAAGAAAGTTGCACAAAATATATTGACCAAACTGCAGTTTTTAAAATAGATAGTGAATTTACTTCTCAGCAACGGCCCCCAAAGGGCCGTTGTTTTTTATATTGTGTGCTTAAGTTTAAAATTAACAGAGCAAGTCTGGCATGCTAATGTTTTTAATATTTGGTTTGATGTATTATAGCAGCACAGCCCAGGAAGCTAAGACACCAAGGCACCAAGGCCCCCTGGTCTTGTACCTAAAAAACTTTGATGCCGATATGGCTGTACAGTAGGACTGATGAGTATTTACTCATCAGTATAAAATATCCGTAAAGGGCTTTGTTTGACTCTACGGATAGTGAGTAACTCCTAAAAATGATTGCAAAAAAAAGAGGCTGTCTCATAAGTACGAGGTAGCCTCTTTTTATTCGGATCCCTATCGGAGAAGGAAAGTCGTTTAAGCAAATCTCAGCGTCAATTTTTAAATATGAGATAGCCTCCTCAAAACAAATCTTAATTCTATTAGAAAATATATCTTACGCCAAACTGCATTTGCCATCTTGAAAACAAGTCAGGGCTTGCAGTGAATGTGCTTGTTGTAGAAGGGTCAAAATTAAATTGTGGCTTTCCACTTCCGCTAAACCCTGCTATAGAAATAGGCTGATAGAATCCGGAATTGGTTGCAAGTTTTCTTACACCCCAACTACTGCTTATCAAGTTTCCAACATTCTGAATATCTAGACTAAACTGTACAGTATTTCTTTTTTTACCATTCTTAAAAATGAAATCCTGTAAAACACGAATATCTACCTGGCTAAACCAAGGAGTAGATCCTGCATATTTTTCAGTATACTGACCACGGCGGCTGCTTAAGTATTTATCTGATGCAATATATTTTTTAAATGCGGCTTGTTGTGTAGCCGGTGATTGTGTTACACCAAGTGCATCTAAATAATTTGTAAAAGTCATGCTGTTTATTTCTGCATCAGTGGGCACGTACAAAAGGTCATTTGTACCCGTTCCGTCATTGTTTATATCTCCGCCATACACATAGGCAAAACGATCTCCACTTGTCCAGCTGCTAAATAGTGATACCGTGGTAGCATACATTTTGTCTTTACCGTACTCAAACTTTTTAATACCTGCAATTACAAAACGATGGGTGTTACCGTACAAAGAAGTAGAGTTTCGGGCTTCATTTGCATTGTTCAGAATTGGGTTTCTATCAAATGCATCGCTGGAGATTTCTGCAGATATAGAACTCGCATCTTCAGCTATTAAATAGTTGTAAGAAGCTTGTAAATACAAACCATTTTTAAAAGTCTGCACCGCCTGCAAGCTTGTATTAAATTGGTATCCTGTATTTTTAGCGTTTGTAAAAACGTATGTATTGTTTGTAGTAAAAGGCCCGTCAGTACCTTTATCGGTTGCTTTATATATTTTTCTTGTGTCGCCTGTACCTGAGTTTAACACACCTGTTGGGGTACCAAGATTGTAATTACGCACCATCATCGCTCTTCTGTCTTTTGTATATGCTACATCTGCAGAAAGTACCGTTCCGGTTTTTAATTGATAATCAAATCCAAGGTTGTTTCTCCAAACTTGTGGCCATTGAAAATTCTTGTCTGTAGCATTGTAAAAACCTGTGTAAGGATTAGCCTGTTGGTTACCTAACCATACAAATGGAAAGCGACCTGTAAATAAACCTGTACCACCTCTTAATACCGCAGTTCTATCGCCATTTACATCCCAATTAAAACCAATTCTTGGCGATAACAAAGGCTTTCTTGTAGGGAATCTAGTGTTGTCTAAATCTTTGCCTACACCATTGGTAACCCTGTTGCCATTCGCATCAAATAAAATCTGTGGGTCGTTGTTTGCAATTGTTGGAGAGCCTTCCTGAAAAGTTCCTTTAAAAGTTCCGTCGTTGTTAAAGTTTGGATTTTTAAAACTTGCATTGTTATAAGAAGGTGCATCTACTCTTAAGCCATAAGTCATTTTAAAATCTTTGGTAAGTTTCCATTCATCCTGTAAATATGCAGATGCCTGCGCTACAGTTAAATAATAAAACGTCCATTGGTTTGCAGCTGCACGGTTTTTCGCATAAGCCACATCTACATCTAGCGGATAAGCGCCAAATACGTACGCCCCGCTTACAGGTACACTGTCTTTAAAAGTTTTAATATCTGCATTACTAAATACAGCAGGGCCATAGCCCGTTAAATTAAATGAATTTGCAAATTTAAACGACTCATAAGCTACCCCTGCAGTAATAGTATGCTTGGGTAAAATGATGTTGAAATTATTTGTTGCCTGAAATGCATCTTGGTTTAAAATATTATTTATAGAAAAAGGCTCGTGGCCTGCAATGATATACCGCACATTGTTTTTTGTAATATTCACAACGGGAAAAGGTGTAGATAG
>JANOTH010000331.1:0-2845 GCA_031416275.1 Ferruginibacter sp.
TGTTTTTCTTCTTCCTCCAAACGCTGTGCAAGAAAAGCAAGATCATCAGCATTATTTTCCATCGCATACTTAATAATGTATTTGATAAAATCTTCCGCAAGGTTCATGTTATCTTCCAGGTCATTAAAAGCAACTTCGGGCTCTATCATCCAAAACTCTGCAAGGTGGCGTGTAGTGTTGCTGTTCTCCGCACGAAACGTTGGTCCGAATGTATAAATATCGCTAAAAGACATTGCCGCCAATTCACCTTCAAGCTGTCCACTCACGGTAAGGTTGGTACTCTTCCCAAAAAAATCTTCCTTGTAGTTTATAGAACCATCATCATTTTTTGGTGCGGTTCCATCAAGCGGTAGCGTAGTTACCTTAAACATTTCGCCGGCGCCTTCTGCATCGCTGCCTGTAATAATCGGTGTATGCATATATACAAAACCACGATCGTTATAAAATTTATGTACAGCAAAAGCAAGCGAATGTCGCACCCTGAAAATCGCTCCAAAAGTATTTGTCCGCATGCGCAAATGTGCTATTTCCCGTAAAAATTCGAGGCTGTGTTTTTTTGGTTGTAAAGGAAATTTTTCTGCATCACTATCGCCCAAAATTTCTATCGAAGTCGCTTTTAATTCTACCCGTTGCCCTTTTCCTTGTGACTCTATAATCTCACCTGTCGCTTTAATACAAGCGCCGGTGGTAATACGTTTCATGGTAGCATCATCAAGCAAACCAAGCGTAGCAACAATTTGTAAATTATTATTTGTGCTGCCATCATTTAAAGCAATAAACTGGTTGTTTCTAAAAGTGCGAACCCAACCCATTACGGTCGTTTCAAAGTTTGCCTTATCGCCTTCCAGCAATTGTTTTATTTTGGTGCGTTTGTTAAACATAATTTCTTTTTAAGGCTGCAAATATAAAGATTATAAAACAGGAAGGTTTTGGCAGTGACGGAAAGTTATATCGGATTTTAAGAAGGAATCTATATTACAAGCCTGGAATCTTTAAATTTTTCGCAGCAAGTTCAGCTGCCTCTTTTATTCTTTTCGCTCTTGTTGCGGGAGTTTTAGATAATTTTATCCAACGTAAAATAAAACGCTTGCTGGATGCCCCAAACTTTTCGAAATTGATCATGGCAGGATGATTTTCTTCTAAGCATTTTATAAAATCTACAGGCTTTATCAAAGCATCTACATCATCCATAAAACTCCAAGATCCATTTTCTTTTGACCTTTTGACTGACGCTTTTCCCGCTTCTGCTACCAATCCTTGTTTTTCTAACTTGGCAAATCGTACTTTATAAGTTTGTGCCCAATGCTGTGTTTGTCGAGGGGAGATAAGCTGCATCGTTTTGTCTTCATCCAGTTTACGTCTTATGCCATCAATCCATCCGAAACATAAAAGTTCATCTAAAACTTCAGATATAGAAACATATTTATCAGCAATATGTTTTTTGTAAGTTACCAACCAAATACTTTCTTTTTGGTTATGGTTATTTACCATCCATGCCCTTAATTGAGCTGCTGATGAAACTTCTATCTGTTCGAAATTTTCAGTTTTTACCATTACTAAAATTTTTATGGGAATACTTTGGCATGTTGGTGCTGTGCGATTTGGTTTGAGTTGGCTAGATTTACCACATAAGTTTTGCTTTATCGCAAATTTGTTTTATTACAATCAGTTATTGTTAGTAGGCACGATATTATTTTCTAAAAATAAATTAAATCGCTTTTTTAATCATTTATATTTTTCTGGTTTTTGCCAACATACCGGGCAACCATTAAATAACTTTGTACTTAATAAAAACCTATAATGAAATTTACCTTATTCGCAATACTATTATTTTCTATAAACGCAGTTGCACAACAAACTAAAGCAGACAAGAAAACAATACAGGCATTAAAAACGAATATTGCCTTTCTAGCTGATGATAAATTGGAAGGGCGTCGCACAGGCACACCAGGTGAAAAACTCGCTTATGAATTTATTCAAACGGAATTTAAAAATGCGGGTTTAAAAACTCTTACTACAGATAAAAAATATGTGCAGGAGTTTAATGTAAATGAAGGGAGAGCAATAGGACAAAACACATCTTTTATTATTGGAGATATTGCCTACTCTGAAACCCAACATTATTTTCCTTTTGCATTTTCAGGAAACCTCGAAACTACGTCATTAGATAAAATTCAAAAAAACATTACTTTTTTTGACCTGGCAGACTTATTAAAAGAAAATCACAATAATCCACACTTTGATTTAAAAGAAAGAATACTTAGTGTTTGTAACGACCAAATTTCAAAAAATAAAAAGTTAATAATTTTTAGAAATACAAGTGCAATAAAAGACGATTTAAAATTTGATGAAAAAGATAAAACGCCCACCCTTCCGATTCCAGTTATTTATGTAAAAGAACTTTTAGGAAGCAGTTTAGGAGGCGGATTAAGTGCCGCAACATTGTCCGTTTCTATAACAGCTAAAACAAAAACTGGGCATAACGTAATTGGTTACATAAATAACAAAGCGCCCCATACAATTATCCTTGGCGCACATTATGATCACCTGGGTTACGGCGAAGACCACAACTCATTGTATACTGGCGCAACCCCAATGATACACAATGGTGCTGATGATAATGCAAGTGGCACATCGGCTCTGATAGAACTGGCGAAGAGATTAAAAAAATCAACCTACAAAAAATACAATTATTTATTTATTGCTTTTTCAGGAGAAGAGCTGGGTTTGTTCGGGTCAAAATATTTTACAGAGCATGCCGGCCTCGATTTGAAAACGGTAAACTATATGATAAATATGGATATGGTTGGAAGGTTGAATGAAAGCACTCACGGACTGACGATTG
>JANOTH010000332.1:0-7416 GCA_031416275.1 Ferruginibacter sp.
AAGCACTTTGACAGAAAGCATCTCTGTTGTAGGACACGTTAATTCTTGTGGGTTACCTTTACTGAAACCAAAATAGCTGCCATAAAAAGAAGGAAAACCAATTCTTCACTTTCCCTAAAAAAATATTATAAAAAACTAAAACTCAGTTTATTTCAACTAAAAGAAATGAGGATTTTAAACATTCATAAAAGAGAAATTTCTCAACCTAAAAGTGAAATTGCCAAATTATTAAAAACCTTGGCCTCAGATAATGATTTAATGCTTGCTACAGAAAAATGGTCGCCTATGATATTAGACAATGGTTTAGTAGTCGGTTCAGCGGGAGGGCACGGGCCCATTAAATATTTCGTAAAGGAATACAAACAAGACCATTCCATTACATTTCAGTTTACTTTAAATGGGTTTAACGGATTTCATACTTTTGAAATTTCTGAAATCGAAGGAGATAAAACTATATTACTTCATAGGATAGATATGACCACTTCAGGCATAGTTTCTTTAAAATGGGCTTTGGTAATTCGGTGGTTACACGATGCCTATATTGAAGATGCGTTTGATAAAGTAGAAAATTATTTTACCGAAAATAAAAAAAAGACTGAATGGAGTCTGTGGGTTAAAACTCTCAGAAAAATAATGAAGCCCAAAATAAAATAAAAACAACGTACAACAACAAACTCTGTGTTATTGTGGCAAAACCAATATACTTATACATTTGTTAGATCCTTGAGGTAAATTCGGATATAAATTTTTCAATTTTGCTTTTATGTGCTTTATATTTTTCTTTATGTTTAAAATCATCATTTGTTTATGGCAAAAGATATTGAAAGTACACGATTTCATAAAAAGATTTCGATTTCCTGCAAGGCTTGCGTTCTCGGTTATTAGCTGAAAGAAAATTACTAATTTAGGAAATATTAATAATAAATGAAGTGGAAAAGTTTAAACAGTTTTTAAGAAAAATCGCACCAATTACTGACGATGATTTTGTTGATACAATTTCGTTCTTTAGAGAACAAAGTCTAGAAAAGGGAGATTTTTTTACACAAGAAAATAAAGTGTGCAAACAAATTGCTTTTATCTTAAAAGGTACTTTGAGAATCTACTACTTTAATGAAAAGGCGACAGAAATAACCTCTTGCTTTTGTACAGAAAACAATTTTGCAACTTCTTATAAGAGTTTTATTTTACAACAACCTTCTAAATTGGTTTTACAAGCTATTGAGGAAACCCAATTATTAGTAATTGATTACGAAAATTTACAAAAGCTATATGCTAAAAGTACGATTTGGCAAACCATTGGAAGAACGTTTGCAGAAAGAGAATATATTGTAATGGAACAATACGCCTCTGTATTAAATAATGAACCTGCTAAAGAAAAATATTTGAGACTGCTACGAGAACAACCAAGTGTTTTACAAAAAGCAAATATAGAAGATATTGCTTCGTATTTAGGAATTACAAGGAGAACCTTAACTAGAATACGAAAAGAGATATTAGGTAAGTAGATTATGAGACATTTGTCCTTTTATAAGTATTTAATTCATTAGAACTTTACTGCCTTCATAAACATTAATTTTCTTGTAAAATGGAAGTAGGTTTTATTATTTCATCAATTTTAGTAATTCTTTTTGCCCTATTGGCATTGTATGATGGTTTCTATCTGCATATTTTCAAATACCAACTTCACAATCAGTTAGAAAGCAAAAAAGAACATCTAACCCACACAGTAAGAGCAATTTTGTTTCCGGCTATTATGTATTTTCTTTTTTTAAAGCAAGATTGTAATACAAGTTTCTACATCGGCATAACACTGGTGATAATTGATATTATTATATTAGGTATGGACGCTTTTATGGAAACTGATAGCAGGAAATTTATGGGAGGGTTACCTCGCTGGGAATATATTTTACACTTATTTGTGAATGGTTTCCATTTTGCTTCTATAGCCGTTTTTTTAACAATGAAATTAAAGATTTCTACAACAGGAGTAGTAATTGTTCCGAATTTTTATGAATACACAAATTTCAAAACTTTTCAATTTATTATATATAATTTACTACCAGGTGCCATCATTATTGCAATAATTCATATTATAGTTTCTATTCCCAAAACTGCAGTTATGTGGAATAATTATAGAACTAAGATAACCTGCTGTTAATATGATAAATTAAGAAACGATCATTCTTGAATTTGTACTTTTGAGATTTGGTATTTTATAAACATTTAGCGGAACTTAAACAAATTCAAAACATACAACTTATCATGGGTTATTTAAAATGATAAGTGTTTCTTCATAGTAAGAATTTCACATTCACTTACTTTGTGTATAATAACTATCGGTGAAGCTCTTAGAGAAAGTTGATGAACCTTCATTGCTACAATTTTCCTTTCATAATAATTGTTTAGCTCTGCATATGCCTTAATTGCACTTAACAAGACCATCAATTTTAAAATAAAGTGATTAAGTTTACAAAAAAGACAACATGCAAAAAGTAGTAATTGTTCCATTAGATTTTTCTGAAACATCTATTAACACTGCGCATTACGCTGCAAACATGTATAGCAACAGACTGGATATTACAATTGTGCTGTAGCATTTTTATATCTTTACTTAGCAGCAATGCCGAGCGAACATTTGGCAAACTCTTCATCAAACAAAAAGCGCTCATAAGCCACAAGTCAAAAATGCAACGTCCAAAGTGTGGAAAATATAAACCAAATTAGAAAGCAGCTTGAACAGTTTGTTACTATTCCTGACAAGGATTGGGAAACATTTACTTCAAAACTTGTAAGACGAGCGTTTCCGAAAAAAACAATCATTCTAAAGGAAGGACAAGTAGAAAACCATATATCTTTTATAGAAGAAGGAATTATACGATTCTACATTCTGAAAGAAGCAAATGAACTGACTTTTTCATTTATTTTTAATGATGAAATGTTGTGTGCGTACGACTCATTTTTAACTAGAAGTGCATCTTTGTATTATGCTGAAACAATAACCCATACTGTACTTTGGAGCTTTACTTATGCTGATTTACAAAAGCTTTACCAAGAGGTTCCTATAACCAATATTATCGGCAGAATTGCTTCAGAAGAAATTTATTTGAAAAAAGCCAACAGGGAGATATCCCTTTTAAATGATACCGCTGAAGAAAGATATTTAAAACTCTTTTCTGACAAAAGAAATCTGATAAAACACATCCCCTTAAAGTTTTTAGCTTCATTTATAGGTATAACACCGCAAGCACTTAGCAGAATACGGAAAAGAATTTCTTAACCTAAATTCAGTGCTAGACAGTTAATATTGAACAACTTTGCAAAACAACACTGCATATGAAACAACTTAATTGGATATCCCTGCTTCTATGTGTATTATTGTTATTCACCGCAATTTCAAGTTGCAGCCAACCGCATGTTCGTTCACTGAACTATAGCTATCAATTGCCAAAACAATTAGACGATGGATTAGTAATTGATAATTTGACAAACTCAGGCATTGACACAAATCAAATTATACAATTTACAAAACTCATATTAGCAGATAGTTTTCCTAATATTCATAGCCTATTAATTGCAAAAGATAACAAGCTTGTTTATGAAAATTATTTTGAAGGTAAAGACGAAACTTGGGGTCGGAGTTTAGGCTATGCAAAGCACGATACAAATATATTACACGACGTTAGAAGCATTTCAAAAAGTGTTGTTGCAGCTTGTATAGACTTAGCTATTCAACAAAAACTTATAAAAAGTATTGATGACTCAATTTTCAAATATTTGCCCAACTACATTAACTATAAATCACCTCAAAATGAAAAAATAACTATCAGAAACTTACTCACTATGAGTTCAGGAATTAAATGGGAAGAAAATAGTATACCACACGGAACTTCTGCAAACAATGAAACACAAATGGAAAAAAGTAAAGACCCTATTGACTATGTATTAAGCCAGCATATGGATACATTGCCGGGAGAGGTTTGGAATTATAATAGCGGCGGTGTTCAAGTTTTAGCAGAGATCATTAGAAATGCAAGTGGCTTAACAATTGATTATTTTGCAGATACGTTTCTTTTTAAACCTCTCGGCATTAAAAATTACAAATGGATAAGAATGCAAAGTGACTTTTCTTCTTTTAAGGAAAGATATTTGGGAGTAAAAAATAAAAGTAAATTTCCTGCTGCTGCTTCGGGATTACGTTTAACCTCTCGGGACCTTCTAAAGTTTGGAATGTTATATCTAAACAACGGCAAATGGAATGGTAAACAAATACTTTCAGAAAATTGGGTGAATGAAACAATGAAAACACAAATACCACAAAACAATAGTTCTTCTACAAACGGATATAGTTATTTATTTTGGACTCAAACAAGTAAAATAAACAACAACTCATTTGACTTAATAATTGCAAGAGGAAATGGTGGACAACGAATTTTTATGAATAAGAAAATAAATTTAATAGTGGTTATTACAGCGGGTAATTACAACAAAAAAGGAATAGTAAATGACGGACAGGCAGCATTCGATCAATTTATTCTTCCATCATTGCGTTGACATTGCCAACCGCTATCAGCAGGTTTTGTTATTGTGGCAAAAGCGATAAGCTTGAGCATTGATTAGATACTTGACCTAAATTCAAATAGAAATTTTGCTTTTTGTTGCCATCTTCAACTTCATTTTTAAATTGATCTATAATTCCTGTAAAAAGAATTATAAATAACTCAACAATTCATCACCCTAAGGGTATTCACATTCGTAAGCGCAGCTCCTAAAATCTATCACAACTTTTTTATTTCGAAGATCATAAAAGTAGAAAATAAAAAATTGCCTCTACCTAAAGTATGAAATTCAAATTCTATGGGTTTTAGGTAAAATCATCCATTTACAAATACAAAAGGAAATAATCACAATGATATTTTTCTATCGGCAATACAAAACTTACAAAACGATTTAAACGAAAACGATTCGAAGTTTATAAATAAAGGGGAACACACGATGAAGGTTAGTGCCGCCACTCCTTGGCCTCGTTGCGTGCCCTTCACTCGTTCGCTAAAATCTTCCCATCAATAAAAGCTAAATAAATATTCAATCGACCAAGGGCTGCGGCGGAGGGAGCGATGTGTGCCGCTCCTTAGCGGCATACGGTACAGTGACTAAGGCCGGACGAATGTTGAGTAGCGGTTTAATGTTCAAAGCCACCAATCAACATCACAAATCTATCTCCCAATCTTTTTTACAACTTCTGCAATAGCGTTAACCGTTTTAATAACAGAATCGGGCGTTACTGAAATACTGTCTATACCCAACTCCACTAAAAACTGTGCAAAGTCGGGGAAGTCGCTTGGACCCTTCCCGCAAATACCCTCTTTTACGCCTGCTTTTTTTGCGGTATGTATGAGCATTTCCAACATCTTTTTACGGCAGGGTTTGGCTCATCGTACAAATGTGCTGCCAAGGAAGAATCTCTCTCAAGCTCCAAAGTAAACTGCGTTAAATCGTTGCTGCCAATAGAAAAAACATCAATATGTTTGGCAAATTCTTCCGCCAATATTCTGTTGGAGGGAACCTCTGCCATTAAAAATAATTCGAGTTTGTTCTCCCCTCTTTTTAATCCATATTCGTTCATTACGGCTGTTACTTTGTGTAGTTTTCCACCGTTTTGCAAAATCGAATCATCACCACCACATTGCTTAAGCCAATTACATCTTTTACTTTTTTATGGCTTTACACTCTAATCTAAATGCGGTTTTTTTTTAATTTCTGAATAATGCCGTGATGCTCCACGCCAGCCAATCATGGAGTTTTCTTCGTTTGGTTCGTAATATTTTCCACCGAGTAAATTAAAATATTCCTTGCATTGGTTTGTGAGACACGAAGGCGGAAATTTTTGTTATATGTTAGATTGAGAGTAGATTAAAGTGAATGGCTCGGGAGACACTAGCCAAGGCGAAGGGATGGAAACGAATGCATTAGCGATGCACCAACTGAGCCATAGTAGCTTTTATCCATTGAATCGCCATTTCTATTGGCTCCGGCGATTTTGTAGAAGATGTATTGTGGCTTAATACAGGGAACAAACGATACTCATACCGTTTCCCCAACGCCTTAAGTTCATCTAAATTTTCCATCGATAATGACACCGGCACTTGAATATCTTTACCACCAAAAATCCAAAGTCCCGGTATTGAAAGTTTGCTAAGCTGTATTTGAGGGTTAGTTTCTACAAACTGATATTTGTCCAAATCATTTTTAATATGCTCTCGGGCATCGGAATCTGAATGGGTATCCCAAAACTTCTCGTCACCATTTGTGTAAAACTGAAACCTTAACTGTTCAAGAGTTGTTACTACTGGCCCACTGAAAAAAATCATGAAATCTACAGCTTTATTTTTTTCAGCAGTAAGTGGAATGATCCACCCTGCCTGACTAAAGCCAATTAATCCAATAGGTATTTTTTCGGTTTTCAAATAATAACGAAATGTCGTTATTGCCTCGCTTGCATCTTCAGATAAAAGGTTGAGATTAGCAGTGTCAATATTATTAGTACCAACTGATGGTCCGACATATACTCCACCCGATTCGCCAACGCCACGTTTGTCATACGTCAACACTGATATGCCTTTTTTTGCAAGAAATATAGCAAATTCCATTTCCCTTTCTACAGGGTCAGAACCATGAACTATTACCACAGCAGCAAACGACTTTTTAGGCTTTACTATTGAACATGCTAGCGTTACACCCTTACTTTTAAATTTCACTTCGTTAATTTCTAAGTCAATTGATTGAGCACACAATCGCTCAGATGTTACTAATAATAAACAGATAACTAAGCGGTAGAAATAATTATACAGCATAAGAATTTAATATTGAAATATTTTAAAAGTTACGTAGTTCGCACCGGCTGTGGTAAATAATTTATTTAAAATGTAAAGATAATTTTTAGAAATTGGCTGATGAGGAAATATTCCGTAGAACGCTTCGCTTAATACTAAGGATAGTGGGACTTATAAAAATGTTGTTGGTACGCCCTCGCTCATGTTCTACGCTGCATACACAACAAAGGCTATCAGTGAGCTTCGGAATTTTATGTGGTTACCAATAACGGCAAAAAAATCCGTAGACGCTTCTGTTGATTCTAATGATTGTGGGACTTACAAAAATATTGTTGGTACGCCCTCGCTCATTTTCTACGCTGCATACACAACGGCGGACGGTGGGCTTCGAAATTTTATGTGGTTACCAACATGGGCAAGAGAGCGCAGCTGGAAGTAAAGAAATTGGCAAAGCAACCAACAGAGGGAAAAATAAATAAGGAAAATATTTTTCTCCAAAACATTACAAAGATTGGTCGATGGGGGTTTATAATAATTCTCGCTCTTTTATGCGTCGGGGTTTCACGTATTGTTTTTAACATCTCAA